>NZ_JNGB01000016.1:0-236455 GCF_001029355.1 Robinsoniella sp. RHS | reverse complement strand
CTTGTAAAACCTTACGGTATGGCAGGAGTATTAGTTGGTACTATATGTTCTCATATTTATAGAAGTATTGATGCAATACATTTTACATCTAAAACATTTATAAAAAGTCTAGAGAAAAAGACTTATATAAGAATATTACGTAACATGTTAACGTTTATTATACTTGACATATTGCTTAAAAAATTTATGATATGGAAAGTAAATTCTTTTATAATATGGATTTTAAATGCTATTGTTATAAGTTTAGTTGTAAGTATTGTAATAATAATCGTAAATGCAATTGCAGAGCCAGTAGAAATAAAAAAGATAATAAATAAATATTTTAAGAAATCAACATAATATTTTTTTCTATAACAATAAAAAAGCAATAAGAGGATGCTAATATGAAAGTTAGTTTTATAGTGACGGTATATAAAGTTGCAGACTATTTACCGCAATGTATAGATAGTATAATTGCACAAAGTATAACTGATTTTGAAGTAATTTTAGTAGATGATGGAAGTCCTGATAATTGTGGGGAGATATGTGACAGTTATTGTAATTTGGATAAAAGAATTAATGTGATACATCAAAAAAAACCAAGGTGTTTCCATTGCACGAAATAATGGTATGAAACAAGCTAGAGGAGAGTGGATTTGTTTTATTGATGGTGATGATATAATAGCACCTAATCTTATTTTTTTGTACTCTGATTTTCTTAATTCTAATTTTGATATTTGTTTTATTAAGCATCAGGAAGTACGCAATGAAAAGATGTTTGATTTAAAAATTAAGGATACAGAAATTAATGTGAATATTAA
Organism: Robinsoniella sp. RHS; assembly: GCF_001029355.1. Taxonomy (NCBI): domain Bacteria; kingdom Bacillati; phylum Bacillota; class Clostridia; order Lachnospirales; family Lachnospiraceae; genus Robinsoniella; species Robinsoniella sp. RHS. The sequence continues at coordinate 235,655 of NZ_JNGB01000016.1, read as the reverse complement.
TAATAAAGCAATTAGTTTTGAAGAAAGAGATTTTCAGGAGTTTCAATATGCGGCATTTAATCGTGATAGAAAGAATAGTTATGATTTTCATTTGATTAAGCCAGCTACCCCTTGCAAATTATATAGAAGAGATTTTGTTCGAAAAAATGAAATAAATTTTCCGGAAGGAATTCCAACAGGTGAAGATAGTATTTTCAACTTATACTGTTTTCGTCATGCTAAGAGGGGGGTGTTTATAGACATACCCGTTTATTTTCATAGAGTTTGGGGGGGATCAGTTTCGAAAAAATATAATCCTAATGCTAAAGATGATTTTGTATTATTAAATACTTATTATAAAAAATATATTAATTCAGATATAAACCCTGAACGTTTTAGAGAAGTATATTATGAAAGATGTGTATGGTCATTCGGATTTTGTTGTTTATTAGATTACTGTCATGTTAATAACCCAAATCATTATAGAAAAAGAAAAGAGAGCTTTTTGAGTAATTTAAGTGGTGATTTTAGTATATCTTTTAATTCGGTTAATCTGTCAGCATTCAGATTTCAAAAAAGCATTATTATTTTGGCTAATCAAAAAAAAATTGTTTTGTGTTGTATCTATTCTCTGTTTTTTAGTAGAGATTAAAAGATTAGTGGGGGTGAATAAATGTATAGAATAAGTTTTGTTATTTTGCATTATCAATCAACGAATGACACTGTTAACTGTGTTGACTCTATAATTAAGAATTTGAGTTCTAAAAATTATAATATTGTTATAGTAGATAATGGATCTAAAAATGGTAGTGGTCAGTTCTTAAAAGACAATTATAGTAATGATAATAAAATATATGTGTTGTTAAGTCAAAGTAATTTGGGTTTTGCTAAGGGTAATAATCTTGGTTACCATTATGCAAGAGAAAAATTAAATTCGGATTTTATTATTGTAATCAATAATGATATAATATTAGAACAAAAAGATTTTTTAGATAAGTTAGTTGAAATATTTGAGGATTATCATTATTATATAATGGGTCCAGATATAGTAACACCAGAAAAAGTTCATCAAAATCCATTAAGAGAAAATCTCTATTCAAAAAAATCAAGCTACGTGGGCTTTGATAAAAAAAAACATTATTTTTAAATTATTATAAATTAATGAAATTACTTCATATAAAAGATAAATATTTAATATTACAAAAAAATATATGATAATAAAACTATAAGAAATAGGAATAGTATAGATTACAAGACCAGTAAAACTAATATTGTAATACAAGGAGCTTGTATAATTTATTCCCCACTTTATATAGAAAGAGAAAATAATGCTTTCTATTGTGGAACTTTTATGTACGGTGAGGAAGATATTTTATCATATCAATGTAATGTAAAGGGTTATAAAATATTATATACTCCTGAATTAAAAATTATTCATCTAGATGGAGTAAGTACAAAAAAGACTACTGGTAATAATCTACAAAAAAATATTTTTTATTACTCTCATGCCGTTAAAGGATTGAAAATATTATTAAGCTTGATGGATAAATAATTTATTATTATCTATTATGAAGGGGTAATCTGAGAGGAGATATCAAGATGGACTTTAGAGATACGTTTGATTACTGGTTAAATGACAATTATATCGACGATAAAACAAGAAAAGAGCTGAAGTCAATCAGTGATAATGAAGCGGAGAAAAAAGAGCGTTTTTACAAAGACCTAGAATTTGGAACAGGTGGTTTACGTGGAATTATTGGTGCAGGTACAAATCGAATGAATATTTATACTGTGCGTAAAGCAACACAAGGATTGGCAAATTATATTGTTCAACAAGGGGGAGAGTCAAAAGGTGTAGCAATTGCATACGATTCCAGAGTTATGTCCCCAGAATTTGCAGATGAAGCAGCTTTATGCCTGAATGCAAATGGAGTGAAGACTTATAAATTCGAAACATTGCGTCCTACTCCAGAGCTTTCTTTTGCGGTCAGAGAATTAGGGTGTATAGCAGGAATTGTAATTACAGCAAGTCATAATCCATCAGAATATAATGGATATAAGGTTTATTGGGAAGATGGTGCGCAGATAACGGCACCAAAAGATAAAGAGATAATTGCGGAAGTAAAAAAAGTAATTGATTTACGCTCTGTTAAAACGATATCGAAAGAACAAGCTTGTGAATTGGGATTGTATAAAATTATTGGAAAAGAAATAGATGATAGATATAATGAGGAACTTCATAAATTAACGATCAATCGTAAAGTAATTGATAAGGTGTCTGACAGTATGACTATTGTTTATACACCGCTTCATGGAACCGGTAATGTACCTGTTCAGAGAATCCTAAAAGAATTGGGGTTTAAATATGTTTTTGTTGTGCCAGAACAGGAAGAACCAGATGGAAAATTTCCAACGGTAGCTTCACCAAACCCAGAAGATCCTAAAGCATTTACTATGGCTCTTAAACTTGCCAATAAGGTTGGAGCGGATATTATCTTAGCCACTGATCCGGATGCAGATAGGTTAGGGGTATATGCAAAGGATACAAAGTCTGGGGAATATAAAAGTTTTACCGGAAATATGTCAGGCATGGTTATTGCAGACTATATGATCTCTCAAAGAAAAGAAAAGGGTACTCTACCACAAAATGGAGCTTTAATAAAGACGATTGTTACCACTAATATGGCTAATGTCCTTTCAAATAATTATGGAATACATTTAATTGAGGTATTAACAGGATTTAAATACATTGGAGAACAAATAAAGTTTTTTGAAAAAAATGATACCTTTCAATATTTGTTTGGATTAGAAGAAAGTTATGGCTGTCTAGCAGGTACTTATGCAAGGGACAAAGATGCTGTATCAGCTGTGATGATGCTGTGTGAAGTTGCAGCCTATTGTAAATGTAATCATATGACTCTATGGGACTATATGCTGAAGCTTTATGATCAATATGGTTATTTTAAAGAGGATCTGTTATCCTTTACTTTAAGGGGAATAGATGGAAATGAGCGAATACATAGGATCATGCAGAATTTTAGAGAAAAACCACTGAAAACAATTGGGGGATTAAAAGTATTAAGGATACGGGACTATCAAAAAGGTCAAATTAAAAATCAAATGAGTGGCGAAGTAAAATTAACCGGACTCCCCGTATCAAATGTACTGTATTTTGATTTGGAAGAGGACGCATGGTGCTGCGTCAGACCTTCCGGGACAGAACCCAAGATTAAGTTTTATATGGGAGTAAAAGCAAGGAATTTACAGGAATCTAATGAGAAATGTGAATTAATGAAAAAGGAAATAGAATCAATTGTTATAAATGTATAGAAAAAGGAGAAAAATATGTATAATTATTTAATAGTAGGGGCAGGCCTTTTTGGATCCATATTTGCTCATGAGGCTACAAAAAAAGGAAAGACTTGTCTTGTGATTGACAAGAGAGATCACATTGGCGGCAATATCTATACAGAAGAAGTTGAGGGTATTCAAGTACATAAATATGGTGCCCACATATTCCATACAAGTAATAAAAGGGTATGGGACTACATCAATCAATTTGCAGAATTTAACCGATATACAAATTCCCCAGTAGCATATTATAAAGGTGAGATATTTAATATGCCTTTTAATATGAACACATTCAATAAAATGTGGGGAGTAATTACACCTGATCAGGCAAAGAAAAAAATTTCAGAGCAGATTGCAGAGAGTGGGATTACAGATCCGCAGAACTTAGAGGAGCAGGCAATTTCGCTGGTTGGAAAAGATATCTATGAAAAATTAGTAAAGGGCTATACACAGAAGCAATGGGGTAAATTGTGTACGGAACTTCCAAGTTTTATCATTAAACGACTTCCGGTTCGTTTTACATATGATAATAATTATTTTAATGATTTGTATCAGGGTGTTCCAGTTGGGGGATATACCCAGATCATTTCAAATATGTTAAAAGGAAGCGATGTTCGCTTAAACACAGATTATTTTGCTGATCGGGTAGAACTGGATTCTCTGGCAGAGAAAACAGTTTTTACTGGAATGATTGACGAATTCTATAATCATTGTTTCGGTACTCTGGAATATAGAAGTCTGCATTTTGAAACACAGTTATTAGAAGAGGAAAATTATCAGGGGAATGCCGTTGTGAATTATACGGAATTCGATGTTCCATATACCAGAATAATTGAGCATAAGCATTTCGAATTTGGCGAGCAGAAGAAAACAGTTATTACAAAAGAATATCCAAAACAATGGGAAAATGGGGTTGAACCATATTATCCGATTAATGATGATAAAAATGGAGTTTTGTTTGCTAAATATAAAGAGTTAGCAGAAAAAGAAGATAAGGTAATATTTGGTGGACGTTTGGCGGAATATAAATACTATGATATGCATAATGTCATTCAACAGGCATTGGAGTGTGTGGAAAAGGTGATTTGAGTTAGAGTGATATCATGGAGAGTGAAAATAAAGTTTTTAGGGTAGATAAGAAAATTCTTTAGTCTTTGATTCATATATTATTTATCAATCAGTGCTTTATTTTTGGGCTGGTAATAAAAAGCAACTCATTAAAATAAATCCATTTCATAAATATTTGGGGGTTAACAAAAAAATTGATTAAATAACTGTATGGGAAAATCAAGCAGAAGATGTTCAGCCTACTTTGTGATGTACTCTGATATATACTATTTTTCATTTATTCAGGGTGCATTTACAAAATGGATAGGGGGGATTAAAAATTCTTCTGGCACTATTTGTAACGTTATTGGTATGATATGTCTTGAACTAACAAAATATCAAAAATAATCTATTATTGTTGCAGGGGGATGAGTCCTTCTTTTCTAAATAATGAAATTCATAAGATTGTTTGTTTTACTTTAAATAGTTGTTAGGTATAGCTATTTTGCATTTAAAATATTATGAATAGAGAAAAATTGGATTATAGATTTTTGACAGTATTCTTCCAGTCAATTTCTTTATAGAATCAGTTTATGGTTAAATATATTAATTACAATAGTGTGCAAAATACAAGGAGTAGATAATGGAAAAAATATCAGTTGTAGTCCCATGCTACAATGAAGAAGAAGCGATACCATATTTCTACAAAGAAATATGTGCAGTCGAAAAAAATATGAGTGAGTTTGAATTTGAAATTATTTTTGTAGATGACGGTTCTAAAGACCAAACACTAAAAATTGCAAAAGAATTTGCAGAGAAGGATCATCAAATTAAATATATTTCTTTTTCCAGAAACTTTGGAAAAGAAGCGGCAATTTTTGCCGGTATTTCAAAATCGACAGGAGATTATGTCGTAATTATGGATGTGGATCTGCAGGATCCTCCTCGTCTATTGCCTGAGATGATGAAAGCTATTAAAGAAGAAGGGTATGATTCTGTTGCCACCAGACGTGTAAGCCGAAAAGGTGAACCTCCTATAAGGTCGTTTTTCGCCCGGAGGTTTTACCGCATTATAAATCGAATATCAAAGACAGAAATTGTGGATGGTGCCAGGGATTATCGTTTAATGACCAGGCAGTTTGCAAATAGCCTGTTAGAAATAAAAGAGTACAACCGGTTTTCAAAAGGATTATTCGGCTGGGTTGGGTATAATACAAAATGGTTGGAATTTGAAAATGTAGAACGGGTTGCAGGAGAAACCAAATGGTCATTTTGGAAACTTCTATTATATAGCATAGAAGGAATCGTGGCATTTTCTATAGTACCACTATCTATTGCAACAATTTCAGGTTTGTTATTTTGTTTATTGGCATTTTTGTTTGTTATAATAATTTTTCTAAGAGCTTTGATTTTTCAGGACCCGGTAGCAGGTTGGCCATCTTTGGCTTGTATTATCTTATTTGTTGGTGGCATACAATTATTTTGTATGGGAATATTGGGAGAATATTTGGCAAAGACTTATTTAGAAGTAAAAGACCGGCCAATTTATATCTGTAAAGAATCAAATTTATTGGATGACGAGACAGAAAAATAGTTAAAAATATGGTAATAATTATTTTTGATATAAGAGTGTCATGTTTGAGGCTGTATAGATGAAAGGAAACGATTGTGAAGAAAACAATTACTAAACATAACTATATTTATCTGATCATAGCTTTTTTAATAGCGTTTTTACCAAGGGTATATTTGTGCTTACAGGAATATCCGGTACGTATGATATCGGACGAGATAGCAACCCTGTCAGGGGCAGCTCATTTTGCGGGATTAGACTGGTCAGCGGTGATTTCGAAAGCTGGATATTATGGAAGTGGATTTTATGGATTGTTTTTCTGGCTGTTTAAGTTGACAGATAATCCTTTCATAATATATAAGTGCATGTTGATTGGCGCATCTTTGGCGCAGGCTATTGTTGCTGTAGTTGCTTTTGTTATTATGCAGCGTCATTTTGAGATCCGAAATGGAAAGGTTCTATGTGTCTTTTCTATAGCTTGTTCTTATATGGTGGTGACGTTTCCGAACAGAACTTATAATGAACATATTTTGATACTATTAACCTGGATTGTAACTTTACTTTTTTTAGAATTAAAAAAGAGTATCGGACAGAAAGTTAAAACAAGTATCCTGACAGGAATACTAATGTTAACTCTAGCATATGGTCTAACAGTTCATACACGTGCATTGACTTTATGGATTGCTTGTGCGTTTGTGGTACTACTATATTTTTATTTATATAGAAGTTGGCTTGTATCTAAGCTGGTTGTATTGTTTGGCGGCATTATCGGTTATTTTGGAGGTAATCAGTTTGTAGCCTTGGTACAAAAGACTGTATGGGCAGCTGAAAATGGAGAGACTGTTCGTAACGGAGCGATTAATGTTTCTATTAACTTTAAAATACTGGATCCTACGACCTGGTTTTCAGCATTAGCTGTGTTCCTGGGTCAGCTGAATACTATTTCAGTTTTCACAGGAGGTTTCATGATTCTGTGTTTTGTCTTCATGACCTGGTTATTTTTCGGTATGCTTCGGGACAAGTTAAAAAACAAGAATCATACGATACTAGAGCACAAAGAACTTTATTTTCTAATTTCAGTTTATTTATTAGCTTGTGTTGGAATGACAATTGTAGCTCAAACAATCAGCTGGCTTCCCGGTGTAATTGAGGGAGTCAAAGATGGTTTTGGTACGGAAATATATGCAATGAAAGCAATCACGTACATCCGCTACTTTGGTCCTTATCTCGGTCCGGGAATCATGGTTGGATTTGTTTGTGGTTACAAAAATCTGGATTGGTTTAAACGTTATTTTAAACCTGCATTAATTATCTTTATCATACTGCAGGTATTTTGGTCAGGTGCAATTTTACCATTTATAAAAAATAATGGAGTTACAAAAGAAGTATTTATTGCTTTGTCACTCTCAAAACCAGGGCAAAAAGTAGATTTAATGACTTTCTTGCCAGGTGGTGTAATAACGATTGTCGTATTTTTACTGATTATTTATTTATATAAAAAAAATAAAACGATTATCCCGGTAATGATTGTGTGTGGTCTCTGTATGTTCCAGTATGTATATACCAGCGTCTATTTTGATCAATATGCGTCTAAAAAGAATATGAAGAAGGCCAATGCCGGATATGCTTTAGTACAGAAAATGGAAGATAAAGTTGAATTGCCAAAGAAATTATATGTTTATGATGCCACAAAAAAGACAGATCACCAGATCTTTTATCTTTATCAGTTTATGTTAAACCGTTATGAAGTGATACCGGAGCTTCCTGAAAGAGAAGATGACCAGGCAATTGTTTTTAGCAATAGCGCTGAAGTGGATAAGCTGTACCAAATGGGGTATCAGTGTATTCCATTGGATAAAAATGAATTTGTCTATGCCAAGAGCGAGTGGACAGGTGAAATACAGAAGTATTGGAAAAAGTAAAAAATCATTCTAAATAAAATAAATGGGCTGGCGGATAATAATTAATATTATCTGCCAACCCATTATTTTACTTATATATTAAGCGTCAAATAAGTATGTCAAATGTGAGGCATACATAATCCTGACTTAATAAAGAAATATCTGATATAGTACCATACAAAGAGTATTAAAATATCACTCCGAAATATGAGTACTATAAACATACCTGCATTTCATTTATTTTGTAATACTCTTAACCACTGAATATGCCCCATATACTTTCTTACCCTTCACAACCCTGTAAGCCCTCACTTTATAATAATACGTTCCATTATCTATCAGATTATTATAATAAGTAGTACTTGTTTTGCCGGTAGTTGTTCGAACGCGCTTATATTCACCGTTTTTAGCGTTACTGCGGTATACCTGATAGCCGCTGGCTCCAGAGACAGATTTCCAGGTTACTTTTGCTTTAGAGCTGCCTGATAGGGTAAGTTCATTTAATTTGGGAGCCTGTGGAGCCGGCTTACAGGAACTGATATAGGAGCGGTTGCTGTATACTTTTTTGCCACCGGATACCTTATAAGAGCGGAGCTGGTAGTAGTAGGTTCGTCCTGTGGTCAGCCCTTTATCGATATAAGTGGTTGTTCCGGGGTTCTTAATTGTAGCTATTTTTTTATAGGTGCCATTTTTGCTTGTACTGCGATAAATTGCATAGCCTTTTGCACCATACACTTTATACCAGCTCAAATTAATACTTTTATATCCTCTGGCAGTGACCTTTTCAAAATTCGGCCGGGTTACTTTGATGGTAATACTTTTTGACAGACCATTTGATGTGGTTGCTGTTATTTTAGCGCTTCCATATCCAACGGCAGCAGCAGTTGCCTTTTTACCACCGGAAGAAGTTATTTTGACAACTTTTGAATTAGATGACTTCCAGGTGACAGAAGAAACCGTGCTTTTCTTAGGGGAAAATGCAGCATCTATGCTGATCTCTCTGCCTACATAAGTAGATGTTTTACTTGCTTTCAATGATAAATTTTTAGGTGAAACTGTTTTCAGATCAGATGTAAATGCTTTTATACGTACCGTATCACCTTTGGAACCGGCCATACTATGTGCATCCTGCCAGGTTTTATCGGAATCCTTTTGGATAAAACTTTGATTTTTATTTGAGGTGGAAATAAATCTCACCCAGGAGCCATTGGTATATGTGCGGTCCATGAAAATATACAACGGGGAATCGCCGGGGGGTGTTAATTGAATTACAATAGCAAAGGTTTCTCCTTTAGACAGTGTTACCGGCTTATCCAGCGTAATTGTTTGATAACCGGCGTACTGACTTACTCCTTTTTGCGGCTTCGACAACATTTTTGTACCACTGGTTGGATTGGAGGCATCTTTGAGATTTTTATATATCTGAATCGAATAATTTACACCGGGAGTATAATGAGCAAAAGATACGGCTTCTAAAAGTTCATCCGCTCCCTTAGCATTCCCCATGGCAGTATAAACATTAGAAACGGAAGTGGTTCCACTATACATGTTATAGGAATTTCCGCTGGATCCATCATACTGGTAATTGTGATCATAGTTATCGACTAATCCAAAATCAAATGCAACACCTGTTGCATCCCCGTCTCCGCTGCTAATAAAAGCATCTTCATAAGAAATCCAGAAGTAGCCTTCTTTCCCCCAGTTGCTGCCCCAGCTGTTTTTGGCAAGCCATGCACCATTGCGGGATGGCTGCTTTCCGGAAAGGAAATTCGTTCTCTTATAATTATCATCCCAGCCAACAATTTCTACTGTATGGTTTTGGCTGTTTACAGCTCCTTTTGCCACATAACAATAGGAAGCAGTATTTGGGTTATAATAGTTAAAGTAATTATTGGGGTCAATGTACAAATTTGCTGCGATGGCACCTTGGGACAGAATCAGTGATTTCATGTCATCCATGGAAGCCGATGGGATAATATATGCATTTTGCAAATGTGCTTTATCAGAATAGGCTAAATCGGAATTTAAGCCGCCGGGAAATTTGAATGGATCATTGCTGTAAGGAGCTACCGATTCATCGGCTGCACCTACCCATTTGGCCAGGGTAAATATGGTAAATAAATTGTTACCACCTGTCTCCAGATAGTTTAGGTTTGGAGATATAGGAAGGTTTCTGTCATTGAGTGTAAGTTTAAGAGGATCATTCGCCGTATTATAGAAAAAGTATGCCAGATGCCGTTCGGAAAGATCCAGGGATGATGTAGCAAGCCCCTTTTTTAATAAGGATGTTTCACCGCAGGCGAGGGAAGAAAATGCCCAACAGGTATCCCATGGCCGCTGATCCCGCACGCCCGTTACAAATCCCAGATCACGGCTGCTGTAATAAGAAGGAAAGGATGCCCTGGCTCGGGGAGCAGTGCCGCTATTTGCATTTAAGGCGGGCATGCCAAAGGATGGAAGCGTTATCAGCTGGGGAGCCATGGATTGCTGCTGATCCAGTTCTTCCTGGGTCATGGGTCTTCCAAGCACGTAATCCAGATCTGGAATTTTCTCTGTTTCGGATTCCTTTTTACCAGCACGATTGGATTTCTTCTTCAATGAGCCGGATTTGTTTGATTGAGGCTCTGATATTGTGTCAGATTGTGGCTCGGTAATTGTCTGTGGTTCCGTCTGAGCGGAAGTCTCTGCAGAAGTTGGTAAATCAGTTTCCGGTGTTTCTGTACTCATTGACGGAGCTTCTGTAGTCGTTATGTTTTCTTCCGATATATCGGATTCATCTGATGTATTCGTTACTTCAGTTTCGCTGTTCATTTCAGCTCCACTGTTATTTTCTAAGTTGTTTTTTTTATCTGTGGTATTGTTATTGTTTGATATTTTATCTTTGTTATTGTTTGCTAATGTTTCAGATTCGTTTTCAGCAATCTGCGAAGCAGAAGCTTTTTGCTTTTGAATATTGACGCTTTCCGGCGTACCGGCAGCCAAAACAGTGTCTGCCGGAGCCATGGTAGAAAGTGAAATACTCAAAATAAGAGATATTGCTAATTTTGATTTTTTCATTAAATCACTCCTAAAGTCAAAAACCCCGCCGAAGGCAACGGGGCATAAAATTTGTTACATTGCAACAGGGGTGTGATCCTCACGGCAGTCACCAACTGTTCCCGTAAGCGTATCTATTTGGTTCGTTGCTCACCGTAATAAAGGGTTTGAATAAACGCCGTCTGCAATCAGTTTCCGGAAAGATGCTACTACGGTATCTTTGTCTTCTTTATATGTAACACCAAACCATTTATCATTTGTTTCTAATAAAGTTACCTGGGCTTTGCCAGATTTGATCATCTGATCAACGATAATCGGAAGCAGGTATTCTTTCTTTAAATCACCTTCTTTTATGCCGGAGAGAAATTCTGCAAAACCTGTTTCCAGCTCGTCCAGTAAATCCGGTGTAAAGCCCCACATATTCATGGAAACATAACTCTTGGCATCAATTGGTTTTTGTGTACCGTCTTCCAAACAGATCGCAGCACCTTCTTTTGTTTTGATGATGTCCGAAGTTTCATCTACATCTACGAGATGGTAATTTTGGTCAATATTACAAACGCCTCTGGTTACGCCTCCATTGTCGCTTAATGTATTGCCTAATATAAAGCCTGCCATACAGAAATTAAACTTACCGGGGACAGGAGCCCAGTTTACTAAATAGTCATGAATTTTTACAAATGCTTCTTTTCCATAATAGTCATCTGCATTGATAACGATAAATGGGTCATTGAGCAAACCCTTACAGCAAAGTATTGCCTGTCCGGTTCCCCAGGGCTTTGTCCGGTCAGCAGGTTTGGTAAATCCTTCAGGAAGATCGTCTAATTCCTGGAAGGCGTAGGATACATCAGCAATTTTTTCGATACGTCTGCCGATGATTTCCTTAAAGTCTTTTTCCAGATCTTTTCGGATAATAAATACGATTTTATTAAATCCGGCTTCCAGGGCATCATGTATCGAATAATCCATGATGATCTCACCAGCTGGTCCAACAGGTTCCAGTTGTTTGATACCTCCTCCAAATCGGCTTCCGATTCCGGCAGCCATGATTACCAGTGTTGTGTCTTTCATAATTCTTCTCCTTGATATTGTTTTTTCATAATATAGTCAGTATAGCATATAAAAATGGAAATGAACATCCAAAAAGGGTATCTTAAGAAAAATTAATGTTAAATTCTTTGACGATGCCAATTTTTTGGTGTAATATTAATCCAAATGCTAAATAACTAAATTTGGAAAGGAATATAATATTATGGCTTTATTATCCGTAGTTATTCCAGCGTATAATGAGGAACGCATGGTGTCAAAAGCGGCAGAAGCGATTGGAAAAGTACTGGAAAAAGAACATATAGTCTATGAAATTGTTTTTGTAAATGATGGATCAAAGGACGAAACCTGGAATGAAATAGAAAAGCTGAGCAGGAAAAAAGAAAACATCATTGGAATTCATTTTTCCAGAAATTTTGGAAAAGAATCTGCAATATTTGCAGGGCTGGCCAATGCTGGCGGGGATTGTTGTGTTGTGATGGATTGTGACCTGCAGCATCCGCCGGAGACTCTGGTAGAAATGTACCATCTGTGGGAACAGGGGTATGAAATTGTTGAAGGTGTTAAAAAAAGCAGAGGCAGGGAGAGTGTACTCCACAAGGCCAGTGCGGGGATGTTTTATAAGATTATGTCACGTGCAGTAAAGATTGATATGTCCAGGGCATCGGATTATAAACTGATGGATCGCAAGGCGGTTAATTCTCTGCTGAATATGCCGGAAAGAAATGCATTTTTCCGGGCATTGTCTTCCTGGGTAGGATATAGGGGAACCACGGTAGAATTTGATGTTCATGAAAGAATCGATGGGGAATCTAAGTGGTCTACCTGGTCTTTGATAAAATATGCAGTTACAAATATTGTGGCTTTTTCGACAGCACCCATGCAGTTTGTAACAGTAGCAGGGGTTTTTGTGTTTTTCCTGGGTGTTTTTCTTGGAATTCAATCTTTGTATAAATATTTTTCAGGACATGCTGTGGAGGGATTTACCACTGTAATCCTGTTAATATTGCTGATTGGCAGTATCATTATGATGAGTCTGGGTATCATTGGTTATTATATTTCTAAGATTTATGAAGAGGTAAAGGGAAGACCAAGATATTTGATATCGAAGAAGGTTGGCGGACAGGGAAGCGTAACTGAAGATTAAATAAATGATGCGGATTAAGCAGGTCATTTAGAAAAGGATGTAACTAAAGGGGAAAAAATGATTTTAAGTAACAAAACAGGCAGATTGCTAGGTTTGTTTTTTGGGATAGCAGTGATTGTCTTTCTGCTATATCCCATAAGGAACGTTTTTGCGGCTACATTGAAAAGTCCGGATGGATTTGACGGCATACAGTGGGAGTACGATCATGAAGCTTCTGTTGTGGATGAGAATGGATGGACACAGGCAATGTGCGCTACGGATAAGTATCTGGTGTGTTTGGAAAACGGACAAAAAGGGGAACCGGATACGCTGATAGCGTTTTATAAGACTGATAAAGATGAAGATGGTTATACTGTACCACAATACAGTTATGCACGTCATACCAGAGTGACGGACTATGAACACGGAAACGGGATGACATTTAATCCCAATACAAATGAATTGTACATTGCTACAGGAAATCCCGATAATCCGGATAACTTTGGAAGTCTTATGGTAGCAGATGCAGATACGCTGGAATATAAGAGAACGATAAAAATATTAGATGAAGAGATATTTTTTTCGGGAGTTGATTATAATCCTCAGACGAACCAGTATATATTACAGATGGGACGATCCGGAGGATATTCTTTTTTGGTAACGGATGCAGATTTCAAGATCTTATCTAAAATTGAAGGTGTGAAACGTACGACAGGAACCACGTTTCAGGACTTTTGTGTTTCGGGAGATTATATTATCAGTGTATCATATGAATTGAGTTCCGGAGTGAATAATTATATACAGGTCTATTCCATTTCTCAGGGAAAATTGTTAGGCAGGTATTATATTGATTTTGCAGATTATGAAGAGAAGCGGGAAGCAGAGGATATCTGTATGGTGGAACCCGGAAAATTTATTATTAGTACGGGGGTTGCTTCCCCCAGAAGAATCCGGTTTTATTCAGCAACCGTTCCGATTGTATATAATATAGAAGCGAAAGCGCAGAATGGCACCGTAAGTGAAAGCAATGCTCAGGTAGAACCAGGTGGGGAATACAAAATGACCTACCAGCCGAATAAAAATTATGAGGTGAAAAGCGTTACAGTAGATGGAAAAGAAGTTGATATTCAAAAATATCCTTCAGAATATACCTTTACGAATGTGAATGAAGATCATAGTATTTCTGTAGAATTTTCAAAAATACCAAAATATAAAATAGACACAAAGGTTACGAACGGTACTATACATAAGACAAAATCCGTATATCGGGATAAGAGTTATACAGTATCCTACCAGCCGGACGAGCATTATGAATTAGAGTCAATAGTAGTGGATGGAAAAGCGATTGACATTAAAGGCCATGAAACAGAGTATACTTTTGAGAATGTACAGGATCAGCATAGTATCGAGGTGAAATTTAAGGAAATACCTACTTTTGAAATTACTACAAAGGTGACCAACGGAAAGATAAGTGACGGCGCCGCGAAGGTATACCGGGATACAGGCTTCAAGGTGGAATATCAACCAAAAGAAGATGCCGTATTATTAGGAATTCTGGTGGATGGCAGACTTGTCAGCAGGAGTGAATTTCAGGATTCGTATAAATTTGTAAATATCCAGGAAAATCATAAAATACATGTTATTTATATATCTGATTTCGTTCCTATGTGTATAATAATTGGAATAGTCATTCTAATACTGGTAATTGGATATACAATTTTGACCATTAGGAGAAGGAAGCGTCGTATTATTAAAGACAGGCGCAGAAGAAGGCGCAGGTTAGATCAGAAAGAAACAGACGAAAACAAGGAATTGTAATATTTTTGTCATATATTTGTAATAATTGAAAAATCCGTAGATATAAAAGGATAATTTAAAAAGCAAAGACATTGGGTGTAGGAGGCGCAGACTTCTGCACCCGTTTTTTGATTATAATCAAAAAATCATTAATGGTTAATTATTCATTTGCATGAGGAAAATGATTTACAAATATTGCAAATATATTAAAAATATGTTATTGTAGTATGAATCATGTTTGATCAGGGAGGTCATAATGCAGAGGAATATTTTGGATTTTCTGGAGAACGCTGCACTGCAGTATCCGGAGAAAAAAGCATTTTCAGATGAATTAAAAAGTATTACCTATAGAGAATTACAAGAGCAGGCGAAAGCGGCAGGAAGCCGATTGACAGAAGAAATGGGAAACAGAACAGGTAAGCCTGTCGTTGTTTTAATTGACAGGGATGTTGACAGTATCATTGCGTTTATGTCTGTGGTTTACAGCGGCAATTTTTATGTTCCGGTAGATGGGACAATGCCTGCTAAGCGTATTGAACTGATTCTGGAAACTTTATTGCCTGAAATAATAATAGCACCAGAAAAGTTGAGAAAAAATTTATCAGATGTTCCATATGAATGTAAGGTCTATGCCTTAGGGGAATTAAGCTGCCAGCCTGTTAATGAAAAAGAACTGGCGAGAATCAGAAAAGCGGGGCTGGATACGGATCCCCTGTATTCTATTTTTACATCTGGCTCCACCGGTGTACCAAAAGGCGTATTGGTAGGCCACCACTCCGTAATCGATCTGGTTGACAATTTTGCCAATGAGTTTCATTTTGGTCCTGATTGTATCTTTGGAAATCAGGCGCCATTTGACTTTGACGTGTCGGTAAAAGACATTTATTCTACACTTAAAAATGCAGCGACTATGTATATTATTCCGAAAGTAATGTTTTCATTTCCTGGAAAATTGATTACATATTTGAATGAGAAGAAGGTGAATACAGTAATCTGGGCTGCATCAGCCCTGCGTATTGTGCAGAATCTCAAAGCCCTTGATAAGGAATTACCCCGGCACTTGCGTACAATTATGTTCTCCGGTGAAGTGATGCCGAACCGTGTATTGAACTATTGGCGGAACTATCTGCCGGATGTTCAGTATGTTAACCTGTATGGTCCTACTGAAATTACATGTAACTGTACATTTTATAAGGTAGACAGAGCATTTCAGGATGAAGAGGTCCTTCCAATAGGTAAACCCTTCGAAAACACCGGTATCCTGTTGCTGAATGACAAAAATGAACAGGCAAAGGAAGATGAGACAGGGGAAATCTGTGTAAGAGGAAGTTCTCTTGCACTGGGATATTACAATAATCCGCAGAAAACCCGGGAGGCATTTTGCCAGAATCCACTGAATAATGTTTATCCGGAAATAATTTATCGCACCGGAGATTTGGGTAAATATGATAAAGAGGGAAATTTGATGTTCCTTTCCAGAAAAGATTATCAGATTAAGCATATGGGACACAGAATTGAACTTGGTGAAATAGAAGTAGTAGCCAATGCACTTCCGGTTCTGGATGCGGCATGCTGTATATATGATGAGATAAAAGAGAAAATTGTTATGTTTTATCAGGCGGGAGAAAAGTGTGACAGAGATGTTCTTAAATCTATGGGTCAGAGTCTCCCGAAATATATGTTTCCGAATAAATTAAAATATTATGAATCATTGCCGCTTAACAAAAATGGGAAGATTGACCGCGTATTGTTAAAAAAGGAATATATGGAAAATGAATAAGATGAATATTTGTTATAAGGAAATTATTGTGGTGGGAACAACCCAGCTCGCCGGTCAATGTCTTTCATTTGTGCGGGAAATGAATAAAGATATTTCGGTTTATTTTTGGGATACAGGAGAGAAAGCCAGCGATATTGTGCAGGAATCTTTCAGGAAGGATAATATATCCTATACCACAAAATCGAAAAAAGAGATAATGGATGAACTGAGAAACTGGGGTACGAAAACGTTGGTTTTCAGTATTATGAATCCATATTTATTTCCGGCTGCTGTGGTGGATAACAGTAATCTGAATATCATCAACCTGCATCATGCATTGCTGCCACGTCACAGAGGGCGTAATGGCGAAGCATGGGCTGTTTATGAAGGAGATCAGGAAGCCGGTATAACCTGGCATCGTGTGACACCCGGTGTAGACGATGGAGATATTGTGATTCAAAAACAAACACCTGTTACAGAAGACATGACCTCCATAAAATTGCTGCGTCTGCAGAATAGGCTTGCTTATGAAGGATTTACGGAAGTGTTAGTGGATTTGCTTACGGATAAAGCCGAATACCAAAAACAGATAATTCCCGGCGACAGCAAAATAAATTTGAATAAAAATGTTCCGGGAGGAGGATATCTGGACCTGCAGTGGACAGGGGAGCAGATAAGCCGCTTTCTCAGAACGATGGATTATGGTGTCTTAAAAACACTTGGAACCCCTAAAGTTGAATTTGAAGGCAAGACATATGCCTGGAAAAAGTACAAGATTGAAAGAGAGAGTACCAGACAAGATTCCGTTGTAATGCAGGATGACTGCTTACATATAGATAAAGACGGATATAGCATTTCATTAAAAAAAATATTTGAGACAGAGAAAGGAAGTAAATAGCATGAAAGAAGAATTAATGGAGATTTTGACAGAATTGAGACCCGATGTAGAGTTTGAAGCAGAGACAAAGCTGATTGACGATGGAGTACTGGACTCCTTTGATATTGTATCTTTGGTAGGAGAACTAAATGATGCATTCGATATTGAAATTAATGTAGAACATTTAATGCCGGAAAACTTTAATAATGTGGAAGCAATGCTTCAGCTGATCACTTCCCTACAAGAAGAGGATTAAAATATGGCTTTTGTATCAGGCTCATTCTTGGTTTTCCTTTTCGTAGTATTTACGGCATACTTTCTGACACCGAAGAAATACCAGTGGGTCGTGCTTTTGATTGCCAGCTATACTTTCTATGCATTTTCAGGTGTAAAGTTACTGTTTTTTTTAGTTCTGACAACACTTGTAACTTTTATGACGGGACGTTTACTGGGGAAGGTAAATCAACAAACCTCCCAGTACCTGGCTGCACAGAAGAAAAATCTCAGCAGGGAAGAAAAGAAAGAATATAAAAATAAACAGACTACAAAAAAGAGAAGGATATTATTTTACGCAGTTTTGGTGAATCTGGGTATCCTGATCTTTTTGAAATATTTTAACTTCCTGGCAGGAAATGTGAATTCAGTGATTTCATTGTTTGGAAGTAATGCTAAGATTCCGGTATTGAATCTGCTGCTTCCGCTTGGAATCTCTTTCTACACACTCCAGTCTATTGCTTATGTGGTAGATGTGTATCGAGGGAAGTATGAACCGGACGGAAATATAGCAAAATTTGCATTGTTTATGTCTTATTTCCCTCAGATTGTTCAAGGGCCAATTGCCCGTTATGATCAGCTGGCGCATCAGCTTTATGAATCCCATAAATTCGAGTATAATCGTGTTACACAAGGAGCGCAGCTGATTCTATGGGGATTTATTAAGAAGCTGGTAATAGCAGACCGTCTGGCTGTAATTGTGAATCCCATTTTTGATAATTATCAAAATTATGGTGGAATTTTACTGTTTATCGCAGCAGCAGGGTATGGATTTCAGGTATATGCAGATTTTTCAGGCGGTATGGATATTGCGCGTGGAGTATCACAGATCCTTGGCATAGATCTGGTTCTGAATTTTGAACGCCCGTATTTTGCTCGGTCTCTTGCGGAGTTCTGGCGCAGATGGCATATAACTCTTGGAAGCTGGATGAAGGATTACGTATTTTATCCGTTATCCCTGTCAAAACAGTTTTCTAAGCTGGGGAAAGCTACAAGAAAAATTCTTGGTAATTATATTGGCAAAAAACTGCCAACATTTTTAAGCATGTTTATTGTATTTATGCTGGTAGGTGTCTGGCATGGGTCAAGCTGGAAATATGTGGGATATGGACTCTGGAATGCTGTTATCATTGTCAGCAGTATTTTACTGGAGCCATTTTATATCAGCGTGGCGCAGAAATTCAAAGTAAACACTGAGTGTTTTGGATGGCGGTTTTTCCAGATGGTCCGTACATTTTTGATTTGCAGCTTTGGAAGATTTTTTTCCAGAGGGTTGTCATTTTTAGTTGCTGTCGATATGATTAAGAGAACATTCACGGAATTTAATCCCTGGGTGTTATTCGATGGAACGCTTTTAAATCTGGGATTATCTATTTATAACATATTAGTTTTGATTTTTATGATAATTGTAATGTTAATTGTTGGAAATCTTCAGGAAAAAGGGATACATATCCGGGAATCAATTGCAAGACAGAACCTGTATTTCCGGTGGATGATATATCTGGGTGCACTTATACTAGTATTAGTATTCGGGATATATGGTCCGGGCTATTCAGCAGCAGAATTTATATATCAACAATTTTAACGAGATTTGAAAGGCTATTGGAATCAGAAGCAGGGGCTTTTGTGAAAGGTAGCCTTTTCTTAACATTTCAGGAAAAGAAATAGGGGAGAATGAGAATACCAAAGTGAGGTTATGAAATGAATAAAATATTTTGTGGGTTAAGGAGCGCTGATTCCGGAAGTTTAAGGAATCAACGGTTTCATTATTATGCGATTTATACAGTACTGTTTATTCCGGTGGCTTTTTTGTGTTTTTTTGGTTTTTTGTTAGATGGTAAATCCTTGATCTGGAAGGTTGATGGTCTGAATCAGCATTACAGTTCTCTGGTTTATTTTGGGAATTATCTAAGAAGTATTATTTCTTCTTTGTTTTCAACGGGGAAGTTATCCATACCTCTCTGGGACGCTAATATAGGATATGGTTCCGATGTTTTAAGTACCTTAAATTATTATGTCATTGGCGATCCGCTAAATCTTTTGTCCGTATTTGTGCCGGAATCCAAAGTGGAATATCTATATGAATTTTTGATATTCCTGAGAATGTATCTGGCAGGTATTGCCTTTTCTGCATATTGCAGAATGATGAAAAAAGGAAGATTCGCAACACTTTGCGGGACTTTTACATATGCATTTTGCGCTTTTGCACTCTATACAGCCGGAAGACATCCGTTTTTTATTAATCCAATGATATATCTGCCGTTGCTGCTAATTGGAATTGAAAAGATTTTTGCAAATAAAAAGCCTTTCTTTTTTATAGGTATGGTTTTTATATCAGGTATCAGTAATTTTTATTTTTTCTATATGCTAAGTATCCTCATAGTAATCTATGCGGTAATCCGATTCTTTTTCATTTATCGTGAGCATCGTGTTAAAAACTTCTTTTTGTGTCTGAGAAATTTTTCGGGTTATTATCTGACAGGGGTGCTGCTGGCATGTGTGGTATTTTTGCCCAATGCACGGGCTTTATTGTCCAGTGAACGTTTTCAGGTGGACAGAGCTTTTCAATGGTTTTATAATATCGATTATTATAAATCGCTGCCCTTTAATCTGCTGTCTTATAAGATGATAAAGAACTGGACACTATTTGGGTGTGCAGCTATTGTAATACCTGCATTACTATTACTGTTTTGGGAATGGAAAAAACATAAAGAGCTGGTAATCGGTTTTGTGGTGTTGTCTGCATTCTTTTTATCTCCGGTGATTGGACGGGTTATGAATGGATTTTCTTATGTTTCAAACAGGTGGTCATGGGGATATTGCTTTTTACTGGCATTCATACTGACAACCATGCTGCCGGATTTATTAAAATTAAAGAAGAAGCAGATTATATTTTTGTCATCCGGGTTAGTCTGCTATTTGATGCTATACCTGTTTCTAACAAGAAAAACAGGTATAGATAAGTCTTTGATACCTTCCTGGATTATTGTGGTAATTACAATTGTTGTTTTGGCAGTATTATCTGTGATGTACACAAAAGGCAGGATTTGCCGAAACAGGATGAAAATATGGTCTTATTTTACCGTTTTTGCTGTAACGGTTTCCAGTATAGTAGTATATGGTAATATGAATTATTTTCCGCGAAATAATAATTGGGATGTTTATGTGACAAAAGGAATGGCTTATCAGGAGGTGGCAAACAGCCAGTCAGGGGCAGCAAACAAGATCGGTGACGATGAGTTTAATCGATTTGAAATTCTGGATCAGGATTCTAATTCTCCGGCTACAAATATGGCGATGCTGAATGGAGTCGCTGGAACCAGCTTTTATTTTAGCCAGTCAGACTGTAATGTATACAGGGCTTTAAGCCAGAACGCCAATCGTTTTTACCACAGTTTTTCTTATAAAAGTCTAGATAACCGTGCGATGCTGGGTACTTTATCAAATGTAAAATATGAAATAATTGAGAAGGGGAAATCAGATAATATTTTTTATGGATATGAACCTTATAGTGATAAAAATACGGAGGGACTGAACTACCAGATATATAAAAACAATTACAGCCTGCCTTTTGGATATACTTATTCCGGTTATATAACTAAGGATGAGTATGAGAATATGAGTCCGTTAAAAAGACAAGAGGCAATGATGCAGGGAGCAGTTCTGGAGCAGGAACCGGCAGGTTTCAATAAAGCAGTCCCCCGATTTTCGGAACGTGAAATACCGTTTCGGATGAAATGCTCGAAAGACATATCCTATAAAAACGGAGTGTTTGTGGTGAAAAAGCCATCAACGGTAACCATAGAATTTGAAGGAGTGGATGCTTCTGAAACCTATCTTTACTTTGAAAGTCTGTTATATCATGGAAAAGGTGACGGCAATTCAATGGCATCTGTCAGTGTAAAAGCAAATGGAATAAGGAAATTTTTATATTTATTAACACCAAATCGCAGATATTTTGAAGGGGTACGCGATCATGCTGTTAATCTGGGATATAATAAAAAGGCATTGAATTCCATCAAAATTAAATTTAAGAATAAGGGAAAATATTCTTTTAAAGACTTGAAAGTGCTTTGCCAGCCAATGGATAATTATATTGGACACGTAGAAGCATTAAAGGAAAATTATCTTCAAAACACAGAGTTTGCTGCGAATAAAATCTCCGGAACGATGGAATTGGATTCGCCAAAGTTACTTTGTCTGACCATTCCATATTCAAAAGGGTGGTCCGCTTATGTAGATGGTAACAAAACAGAGATTTTATGTACGAATACCATGTATAGTGGAATTATGCTGGGCAAGGGAGCACATTTAATAGAATTAAAATATTTTACGCCAGGACTTAAGGCTGGACTTTTTTGTAGTGCGATAGGTGTGATTATTCTAATAGGAATCAAAAAGGGAAAGCGATGGAAAATGAATAAATAATCACGGCAGTTTTTCTTAATATTTCTTAAAAAGGAAAAGACAGATTGCATGTTTTTAATTAATTTGATAGAATTATGATATTTGAAAGTTACTTACAAAAGAGAAGAGTGTGCATTAGATATTAGAAGTGAGGTTATGAAATGGATGGGATAGTAAGTAAGTTAAAGAAATATGATTCCAAAAGTTTGAGGAATCAACGTATCAATTATTATGTAATTTATACGATATTGTTTATCGCAATTGCTTTTGCATGTTTCCTTGGGTTTCTGCTAGATGGGAAATCAATGATTTGGAAAGTTGACGGACTGAATCAGCATTACAGTTCACTGGCGTATTTTGGAAAATATTTAAGAAGTATTATTTCTACATTATTTTCCACAGGAAAATTGTCTATACCTCTTTGGGATCCGCATATAGGATATGGATCAGATGTATTGAATACCTTGAATTACTATGCAATAGGGGATCCACTCAACCTGTTGGCAGTTTTTGTTCCTGCATCAAAAGCGGATTACCTTTATGAGTTTTTAATTCTTTTAAAAATGTATCTTGCAGGAATTGGATTTTCTGCTTTTTGCAGGATGATGAATAAGGGGCGTTTTGCAACGCTTTGCGGAGCTTTTACCTATGCTTTTTGCACATTTGCTCTGTATACAGCAGGGAGACATCCGTTTTTTATCAACCCTATGATATACTTGCCGCTGCTTTTGATTGGAATAGAAAAAATATTTGCAAAGAAAAAACCCTATTTTTTTATTGCTATGGTATTTATATCCGGAATTAGTAATTTTTACTTTTTTTATATGTTAAGTATATTAATTGTAGTTTATGCAATTATCCGATTTTTTTTCATATACCAGGAGCACAGGATCAAGAATTTCTTTTTGTGTCTTAGAAATTTTGCGGGGTATTATATTACCGGAGCGCTGATGGCGTGTGCTCTGTTTTTGCCAAATGCACTGGCGTTAATGTCCAGTGAACGATTTAGTGTAGACCGTGCTTTTCAACTTTTTTATAACAGCCAGTATTATAAAGCGCTGCCATTTAATCTGTTATCAAATAAAATGATCGGTAATTGGACGCTGCTTGGCTGTGCGGTTATTGTAATACCTGCAGTATTTTTGTTAATTCTGGAATGGAAAAAACATAAAGAACTGGCAATTGGGTTTGTGGTTTTGTCTGTATTTTTTATGTTTCCGATTATTGGACGGGCAATGAATGGTTTTTCTTATGCTTCGAACAGATGGGAGTGGGGGTACTGCCTCCTGCTGGCATTTATTCTGACAACAATGATGCCCGATTTACTATGTTTAAAGAAAAAGCAGATAGCATTCATTTCCGGAGGAATTCTTTGTTACCTGCTGATCTACCTGCTCCTGACGATAAACAGGGGGATTGATAAATCTTTAGTTCCATCGTGGATTATACTATTTATTACCCTTGGAGTATTAGCTGCCATATCTCTAAATAAGAAGAAAGACAATATTCTAAAATGCAGTCCAAAGAATCTGTCTTATCTCGCCGTACTTGCTGTGACGGTAGCCAGTATAGCAGTGTATGGCAATCTGGATTATTTTCCGAGAAAGGGTAATCTGGATATTTATGTAACAAGAGGAGAAGCTTACCATGAAGTGGTAAATGGACAGGCCGGGGCAGCGAACAAGATAGGAGACAAAGAGTTTAACCGCTTTGAAATTCTGGATCAGTCCCCCAGTTCTACAGCTGGAAATATGGCAATGCTGAATGGTGTCAGCGGAACCAGTTTTTACCTCAGTCAGTCTGACAGTAACGTATACAATGCTTTAAGTGAAAATGCCAACCGTTTTTACCATAGCTTTTCCTATAAAAGTCTGGATAACCGTGCAATGCTCGGTACTTTATCTAATGTAAAATATGAGATAGTGGAAAAGGGCAAATCCGATAATATATTCTATGGATATGAAACCTATACGGATGAAAAGACGGATGGGCTTGATTATCAGATCTATAAAAATAAATACAGTCTTCCTTTTGGTTACACCTATTCCGGCTATATAACAAAGGAACAGTTTGATAGCCTGAGCCCTCTAAAAAGACAGGAAGCGATGATGCAGGGAGCGGTGTTAGAGCAGAAGGTTACAGATCTGAATGAGGCAGAGCCGCAGTTTACGGAGAAGGAAATACCATTTGAAGTAAAGTGTTCTAAAAATGTTACATACAAAGATGGTGTATTTAAAGTGAAGAAGGAATCTTCCGTGACCATAGAATTTAAGGGAGCAGAAGCATCCGAAACATATCTTTATTTTAAGGATCTGCTTTTTGAAGGAGGCAATGAGCGTAATTCGAAGGCATTAGTCAGCGTAGGGGCTAATGGAATACACAAGTATTTATATTTGCTGTCACCTGATCGAAGATCTTTTGAGGGAATACGGGACCATGCTGTGAACCTTGGCTATAGTAAAGACTCATTGAACTCAATAAAAGTGAAATTCAAAAATAAAGGCAAATATTCATTTAAAGACATGAAAGTTATCTGCCAGCCAATGGATAATTACCCTGCCCAGGCAGGAGAACTGAAAGCAGACCATCTGGAAAACACAGAATTTGCTGCCAACAAAATTTCAGGTACCATTGACCTTGCTTCCTCAAAGCTTCTTTGTCTGACGATACCGTACTCAAAAGGCTGGACAGCTTATGTGGATGGTAAAAAAGCTGAAATTTTGCGTACGAATACCATGTATAGTGGTATTGTACTGAATACGGGGAAGCACGTAGTGGAATTAAGATACTTTACACCAGGACTTAAGGCAGGGCTGCTGTGTACACTGATGGGAGTGGTTTTTTTGGCAGTTATTATTATTTATCATAAAAAGAAAAAATCAGTGAGTACTGATAGAAAATCGGAGTAACTTATCAAAAACGGAAAACAGAAATGGGATAGATAATGGCAGACTGTGTGAAAAATTGCCGAAAACAAATATTCCTTGCTGTAACCTGCAATATTTGATATAATACCCGTAGCGCAATTCAAAACAGCGCATTTTGGCGCTTTATAAACAAAATTTGGAGGAATAAAAAGTGAGAACATATCTGGTAACAGGAGGGGCAGGCTTTATAGGCTCTAATTATATTCATTATATGTTTAAGAAATATGACAGCGAAATTCGTATCATCAATGTGGACTGTCTGACCTATGCAGGAAATCTTGAGAATTTAAGAAGTGTAGAAAACCGTGATAATTATACCTTTGTAAAGGCTGATATCTGTGACAGTGATGCCATTATGAAGATTTTTGCAGAAAATGATATTGACCGTGTGGTTCATTTTGCGGCGGAGAGCCATGTAGACAGAAGTATTAAGAACCCGGAAGTATTTGTTAAAACAAATGTGTTAGGAACTCTGGTGATGTTAAATGCGGCGAAGGCAGCCTGGGAGCTCCCGGACGGAACTTTTAAGGAAGGCAAAAAATTCCTGCATGTATCTACGGATGAGGTATACGGCTCCTTGGAAAAAGAGGATGAGTTCTTCTATGAGACAACTCCTTATGATCCGCACAGCCCATATTCCGCAAGTAAAGCTTCTTCCGATATGCTTGTAAAATCTTATATGGATACTTATAAGTTCCCGGCAAATATTACGAACTGCAGTAATAACTATGGACCTTACCAGTTCCCGGAAAAACTCATTCCGCTGATTATCAACAATGCCCTGCAGGGCAAGAAACTTCCTGTGTATGGTGACGGCAAGAACGTAAGAGACTGGTTATATGTAGAAGACCATGCAAAGGGAATCGATATGGTTCAGGAACAGGGAAGACTTTTTGAAACCTATAATATAGGCGGACACAACGAAAAACAGAATATAGAGATTATTCATATTATCCTGAACACGCTGCAGGAAATGCTGCCCGAAGGGGATCCAAGAAAAGAATTAGTCAGTGAAAATCTGATTACTTACGTGGAAGACCGTAAAGGACATGACAGACGATATGCAATCGCACCGGATAAAATTAAAGCTGAAATCGGCTGGTATCCGGAGACGAAATTTGAAGATGGCATTAAGCTGACAATCAAATGGTTCTTTGAAAATGAAGATTGGATGAAAAATGTGACCAGTGGTGATTATCAGAAATATTACCAAGAAATGTACAAATAAGAAAGCATATAGCAGTGCCCGTACCAAGGCACTGCTCGTTTGCGTTAAATAGGAGGATTATAGAATGAAGGGTATTATATTAGCAGGCGGTTCCGGAACAAGATTGTATCCGCTTACAAAGTCAATTTCAAAACAGATTATGCCGGTTTATGATAAACCGATGATTTACTACCCGTTGTCCATTTTGATGCTGGCCGGAATCAAAGAAATTTTAATCATATCTACACCAAGGGATATTACGGTTTTCGAAGATTTGCTGGGAGATGGTTCACAATTGGGACTCCAGATGTCCTATGCTGTACAGACGGAGCCCAGAGGATTGGCAGATGCTTTTATTGTTGGTGAAGAATTTATCGGAAAAGATAGTGTTGCGCTGATTTTGGGAGATAATATATTTTATGGTCAGAGTTTCTCTAAAATTTTAAGAGATGTAGCATCAAGAGAAAAAGGTGCTACTATTTTCGGATACTATGTCAGAGATCCAAGAGAATATGGTGTGGTAGAATTTGATGAAGATGGGAAAGCTTTATCTATTGAAGAAAAACCGGAACATCCAAAGTCGAACTATGCAGTTCCCGGATTGTATTTTTATGACAATGATGTAGTGGAAATTGCGAAAAACGTAAAACCGTCAGCCAGAGGGGAAATCGAAATCACCAGTGTCAACAATGAATATTTAAGGAGAGGTACCCTTCATGTAGAGACCCTTGGTAGAGGATTTGCGTGGCTGGATACCGGAAACCATGATTCACTGTTGGATGCAGCAGATTTCGTTGCGGCATTCCAGAAACGTCAAGGCCTTTATATTTCCTGCATTGAGGAAATTGCTTACCGCAGAGGATTTATAAACAAAGAGCAGTTGATTGAACTCGCTCAGCCGCTTCTCAAGACGGAATATGGCCAGTATCTTATGGAGATTGCAAACGGTCTGTAAAATTTCCGGCAGTCCATATATTTTATTATTAAGATTTTTACGCAGATGAAAAAGGTAAAGGCTGAAAGAAAATTATGATACAGAAAGGAAGCCACGATGTAATTCTTTCAGTGTATTATTGTGGCAGTATTGCAGGCTTGCCTGCAATATACAATGGGTAAAAAAATGGGTAAGATTACAGTAGAGACATGTGATATAGAAGGTTTAAAAGTGATTACACCTGCCGTTTTTGGCGATGAACGTGGTTATTTTATGGAGACATACAATTATAATGACTATAAAGAAGCAGGGATTGACATGGAATTTGTTCAGGACAATCAGTCAATGTCTAAAAAAGGTGTACTGCGTGGTTTACATTTTCAGATTAATTTTCCTCAGGACAAATTAGTTCGTGTTGTTTCCGGCGAAGTATTTGATGTTGCCGTGGACTTAAGGGAAGGATCTAAAACTTATGGAAAATGGTTTGGTGTAGTGCTTTCGGCAGAAAATAGAAAGCAGTTTTTTATACCGAAGAATTTTGCACATGGCTTTGTTGTATTGTCTGACACTGCAGAGTTTGCTTATAAATGTACGGATTTTTATCATCCGAATGATGAAGGCGGACTGGCATGGAACGATTCTGAAATTGGGGTTGAATGGCCGATTCCTGCTGATATGCAGCTCATTATTTCTGACAAAGATCAGAAGTGGGGCGGCATTGCGACACTGAAGAAATAATAGAGGTAGTTAAATGTTAAGTAGAATATTTTCCCTGCCGGCGGAACTTTACCAGAATCGTAAACTGGTAATGCAGCTGGCAAAAAATGATTTTAAAACGAAATATGCAGGATCTTATCTTGGGATTATCTGGGCATTTGTCCAGCCGATTGTAACAGTTCTTGTATATGCGTTTGTATTTTCCAAATTAAGATCCGGACCGGTGCGGGACGTGCCATTTGTTTTATGGCTGGTTGCTGGTCTGGTGCCATGGTTTTTCTTTTCGGACGGACTAAACAATGGGACGAATGCTTTTATCGAGTACAGCTATCTGGTTAAGAAAGTAGTTTTTAAGATTAGTATTCTTCCCGTTGTAAAAGTAATATCTGCATTGTTTGTACATTTGTTCTTTATTTTAGTGGTTCTTTTTATGTATACGGTGTCGGGACACTATCCAACCCTTTATGCTCTGCAGATTATTTATTATACTTTCTGTATGTTTGTAATGGTATTGGCACTGTCTTATGTAACCAGTGCAATTGTTATTTTTTTCAGGGATTTAACCCAGATTATCAATATTGTTTTACAGGTAGGAGTCTGGATGACACCGATTATGTGGAATTTTGAGGATTTGCGCATAACAGGGATACTGGCAGTGATCTTTAAACTGAATCCAATGTATTATATTGTGTTTGGCTACCGCGAAGCTTTAATTGATAAAGTAGGCTTTTGGAATCATCCCTGGCAGACACTTTATTTCTGGGTTTTTACAGCAGTAATATTCTTAATAGGTGCCAAGCTTTTTAGAAAATTAAAGGTACATTTTGCAGATGTTTTGTAGGAAGAGGTAGAATAAATGGATGAAATAGCGATTAAGGTAGAAGACCTTACGAAAATATATAAGTTGTATGACAAGCCTTCCGACCGGTTGAAGGAATCACTGGGCCTTAGCAAGAAAAAAGTCCTTTCCAGAGACCATTATGCACTGCAGCATGTCAGTTTTGATGTAATAAAAGGTGAGACGATAGGTATTATCGGAACCAATGGCTCCGGTAAGTCTACGATTTTAAAGATTATCACAGGTGTGTTAAATCCAAGCGGCGGAAACCTGACGGTAAACGGCAGAATTTCGGCTTTGTTGGAGCTGGGTGCCGGATTTAATATGGAATACACTGGTATTGAAAATATATATCTGAATGGAACCATGATCGGTTTCACAAGAGAAGAGATTGAAAAAAAGATGGATGATATCCTGGAGTTTGCGGATATTGGTGAATTTATTCATCAGCCGGTTAAAACCTATTCCAGCGGTATGTTTGTCCGTCTGGCATTTGCAGTAGCGATTAATATAGAACCTGAGATTTTGATTGTAGATGAGGCGCTTTCCGTTGGAGATGTATTTTTCCAGACGAAGTGTTATCGTAAGTTTGAAGACTTCAAGAAGATGGGGAAGACGATTCTTCTGGTAAGCCACGATCTGAGCAGCATCAGCAAATACTGTGACCGGGTTATTCTTTTAAACAAAGGCAAGAAGCTTGCAGAAGGCGTGCCAAAACAGATGGTGGACATGTATAAGAAGGTTCTGGTAAACCAACTGGATCTGGATGCACAAGGGAAGCTGACGGAAGTTGTGCCGGAGAAAAAACCTGTTTTAGCATCGGATATAGAGAATCAGGAAGAATGGAATCCGTCCTTTGATGTGAATCCGCATATTAATGAATATGGTGATAAGAAGGCCGAAATAATCGGATTTAATATATTAGATGAAAAAGGAATGTCCAGCAACACCATTGAAAAAGGAAGTTTGTGCACGATTCAGATGCGTGTGAAATTTCATGATAAGATTCATGATCCGATTTATGCATTTACCATTACCGATCTGAAAGGGACAGATATTACCGGAACCAACAGCTTATTTGAAAAAGTAAATGTACAGAGTAAAGGACCGGGAGAGTATCAGGAAATTGCATTTACCCAGCGTATGGATATGCAGGGCGGGGAATATATGCTTTCCCTTGGATGCACGGGATATGACCAGGTAGATTTTGTTGTACATCACAGGCTGTATGAGGTATGCAATCTGACAATCGTATCGACCAAGAACACAGTTGGTTTCTATGATGCGAATTCAAAAGTTGCGTTATTGAATTAGAGCGTGGAAGATCCAGGCTTTATGCTCTGGATGTGTGCTTCGAATAACGATACATCCGATACGGGAAGGGGAAAGGATTGACAATGCAGGAACAGGTGGGAAAAGTTCGTCTGGATTATAAATATTATCCGGGTGAAGATTTGTACAGCGACGGCAAAATTGAAGATATGCTTCTGGAAATTGCAAGCCGTTATGAAGAAGAGGAATTAAATCAGGTAATTGCAGACAGCAGGGATTGGTCGGTGTTATACCATATGTCTCATATCAGACAAAATATCATTGACTGGTTTCCGTTTCATAAACAGGGAGAGGTTCTGGAAATCGGCTCCGGATGCGGAGCGATTACGGGGGCATTGGCACGCAGGGCAAAAGAAGTTACCTGCATAGAACTGTCCAAAAAGAGAAGCCTGATCAATGCTAACCGTAACAGGCATTATGACAATATTAATATATGTGTTGGAAATTTTCAGGATATAGAAAAAAGTCTGGAAAAGAAATTTGATTATATAACTTTGATTGGTGTATTTGAGTATGCGGAAGGCTATATTGGAACGGATGAACCATACACAGAGTTTTTGCGTTTGATCGGAAGCCATTTAAAACCAGGTGGGAAAGTGATTATTGCTATTGAAAACCGTTTGGGGCTGAAAT
Source organism: Robinsoniella sp. RHS (assembly GCF_001029355.1). NCBI lineage: Bacteria > Bacillati > Bacillota > Clostridia > Lachnospirales > Lachnospiraceae > Robinsoniella > Robinsoniella sp. RHS. The sequence goes on along the minus strand of NZ_JNGB01000016.1, from coordinate 204,897 downwards.
ACTGGGCAGGCTGTAGAGAAGACCATGTAGGAACTTATTTTGAAGGCTTGGAAAACTATCCCAATACCAGCGGAGTGCATACTTTTTCCAAACCGGAACTGGAAGATATATTTAAAGAGGCTGGTTTTGCTGAGGCGGATTTCTATTATCCATATCCGGACTACAAGCTTCCGATGACAATATATTCAGATGAATATCTCCCGAAAAAAGGAGAATTGAATACAAATATCTGGAATTTTGACAGAGAACGGCTCCTTTTATTCGATGAAGAAAAAGTTTTTGATTCTTTGATAGACAGCCGATTGTTTCCGTTGTATTCCAATTCATACCTGGCTATCTTAGAGCGTGTTTGAAAATTCATTCCCGTCATCTGCATGCCCCGCTTTGCGGTCTGAATTTGCCAAATCAGAAAGGAACAAATAATTATTATGAAGAAAGTGGTATATTCCAAATTCTCAAATGAAAGAAGTAAAGCATTTGATATTCGTACAGATATCCTGATTGACGAACATAAGAAAAAAACGGTCCGTAAGGTACCCTGCTATGAGGAGGGAATTCCTCATGTGAATAATATAAAGAGGTGGTACGATGAACTGTCACAGATGTTTCATGGTACGAAGATTTCGGTTAATCATTGTGCATTGACTGAAGAAGGTGTCGAACTGGAATATCTGGAGGGGATGTATACTTTAGAAGAGGGGCTGCATCAACTTTGGCAGTCCGGTAAAAAAGATAAAGCGATGAAGTATCTGAATATCTATATTGAGATCATACGTGAAAGTGCTACAGAGCCCTTTCGGATGACGGAAGAATTCAGAGAAATATTCGGCAATCCTTGTCTTCCGGAGAATCAGTATTCTATGCCGGTATCCAATATCGATATGGTACTGGGTAATATTCTGGTGGGCAAAGGCTGGAATCTGATTGATTATGAATGGACCTTTGCTTTTCCGATTCCGGTAGACTTTGTGATTTTCCGTGTTCTTCATTATTTTTTACACGGAAATGAAGATATATCGAAGAATGATCTGACACAATATTACCGGCAGGAAGGTATCTGTCCGGACCAAATTCCGGTTTATCTGGAGATGGAGAAATCTTTTCAGGATTATGTAGTTCGCGGACATGTACCAATTCGTGAGATGTACAGCTCTATTTCTCAGGGATTTATTGACCTGAGAGGGGACGGTCTGGGAGTTAACTATCATCCAAAGACAAAGTTTGTAAGCACCTTGTATTATTCCGGGGGAGAAGTCTTTTCAGAGGAGCGGTCCTTACATCAGAAATTATATTTAGATAAAGAAGGCAGTTTTTCGGTTACCTTTGAAATTGAGAATCCGGGAGATATCGGTATGCTCAGGTGGGACCCTCTGGAACGGGAAATCTGCTGCTGCAGAATAGATAACATCATTTCTGAGTGTATGACACAGTTAGAACCTATGAACGGATTCCATCAGGGAGATGGAGATGTTTTCTGGGATTATGACCCGGCTTATATCATCCATGGCAACTTTAAAGAATTGCGTTCCATTACCATTCAGGGACATATCGATATCCTGGATGAAAGAGAAATGGTTAAAAATCTGAAAGCACAGAGAAAAGAGCTGACAGAGCTGCGTGAAAAGGCCCATCGCTATCATGACAAGGGAAAAGAGCTGCAGGATCAGCTGCATGCCCTGAGACAGACAAAAGGCTTTCAGGCGATGGAAAAAATGCGTACGGCACGAAATTATGCCAAGTTTAAGGCAAAGCAGATGATGCCGCAAAAGCCGGACACAGAAGCTGTAAAACCGAAAACACCTTACCAGAACTGGTTTGAGGCTCAGCTTCCAACACAGGCTCAGTTAGAAAGCCAGAGAAAGCATCAGTTTCTCTATAAACCAGTGATCAGTATTTTGGTTCCCACGTATAATACACCGCTGAAATATCTCCATGAGATGATAGAATCTGTACAGTCACAGACCTATGGAAAGTGGGAGTTATGTATTGCAGACGGCAGCTGTGGAAATAAAGAACTGGAAGAGGCATTTGAGTCATATGCGAAAAAGGATGCCAGAATCAAATATGTTTTGCTGGACAGTAATAAAGGAATATCTGAGAATACCAATGGGGCAATCCCTTTGGCAACCGGTGATTATATAGCACTTTTAGATCATGATGATGTTTTGGCACCCAATGCGCTCAGTGAAATGGTGCAGGCACTGCAGGATAAGAAGACAGATATTGTATATTCGGATGAAGATAAGGTAAATGCAGATTTGACCGAACATATGGATCCCAATCTGAAGCCGGACTTTAGCCTTGACCTTTTGCGCTCCCATAATTATATCACCCACCTCTTTGTAGTGAAAAGTTCTATATTCCATGAAGTGGGAGGATTCCGTAAAGAATTTGACGGAGCACAGGATTATGATCTGATGTTCCGGTGCATCGAAAAGGCAAAAGTGATCAAGCATGTTCCTAAAATTCTTTATTATTGGAGAATGCACAGCAATTCTACTGCTGAGAATCCGGAAAGCAAAATGTATGCATATGAAGCCGGAAGAAAAGCGATCGAAGAGCACCTGAAACGGGTGGGAGTTAAAGCGGATGTGGAAAGAATGGATCTCTGGGGAATGAATCATGTAAAATATCATACGCCGGGTGATCCCCTTGTTTCCATTATTATACCAAATAAAGATCATACAAAAGATCTGGATCTTTGCGTGCGCTCTATTCTGGAGAAAAGTAATTATAAAAATATTGAATTTATTGTTGTGGAAAATAACAGTCAGAAGAAAGATACTTTCTCCTATTACGAGAAGCTTTCCCAGGAATTTAAAAATGTTCATGTGATTACCTGGGAGAGCGGATTTAATTATTCCGCCATCAATAACTTTGGTGTGAAGCATGCAAAAGGAGATTATCTGCTGTTTTTAAACAACGATACGGAATTAATCAGTCCGGATGGCATTCGTGAAATGCTGGGCTGCTGTATGAGAGAAGAAGTTGGATGCGTAGGAGCGAAATTGCTGTTTGCAGATGATACGGTTCAACATGCCGGTATTGTACTGGGATTTGGCGGATTTGCAGGACACGTCTTTTCCGGTATCGGGAAGGATGACTTAGGTTTTATGCTCCGCCCTGTAATTAACTGTAATTATAGTGCCGTTACGGCTGCATGTATGATGGTGCGCCGTGAGGTTTTTGAAGAAGTTGGATGTTTTAATGAAGATTTTGCAGTAGCATTAAATGACGTGGAATTCTGTATGAAAGTGCGCGCGAAAAAGTATCTGATTGTTTATAATGCTTTTTCACTGTGGCACCATTATGAATCCAAGTCCAGAGGCTACGAGGATACGCCGGAAAAACAGGCGCGTTTCCAGAAAGAAGTAGAGAAGTTCCGTTCTGTTTGGGGCCCGGTTGTAGATGCGGGTGATCCTTATTACAATCAGAATTTCTCAGTAAACCGTGCGCCATTTACCCTTTGGTAATCAGGCAGTATGGGGTGACGAATTTAGGAGGATACGGATGGACAGATTGTTTAATGTACAGATAGCCAGATTTCATCTGGAACACAGGGACTGCTATGTATTGCAGGGAATTTGTGAAGGAGATGAAATCACCGATAAAAATATTTCTGCATTTATGGACCGGAAGCGGCTTCCTGTGAAAGTTACGAACTTATCGGGGATAGAGGTACGGAAAAAGTATCTGGCAAAGGGGCTGGAAATAGACCGGGAATATTTTATATGGATTAAACTTCCGAAAGAAATGGGCTCCCACAAAAAGTTATCCGTTTTCCAAAAGACAGAGGAGGAACAGAAGCGGATTTACAGGCTTCCTGTTTCCAACCTTTTAAAGCAGCAAAAAGAAGTGAATTTCTGTATTGATGCTATTCGTGCAGGAGCGGATGGGAAAATGTCCGTAAGTGGCTGGGCAGCGTCGATAGAACCTTATCAAGTTGAACTTAAGGACAGTAAAGGCTGTGAAATAGATGCAGAAATAAAATTCCACGAGCGTGTGGATCTGGCTGGTAATTTTCCTGAGGGGCATCTCTGCAATCAGGCCGGGTTCCAGCTGGAATATAGGAAACCGGCTTCGAAGGTGAAGATTACCGTTACAGCATGTGGGCTTAGTTCCGGCTATACGGTGGGTTCTTCTGCTGCCGGAAAATCAGGACAGCCATCGTATTTAACAAAAGGTATCGCCTATCTGAAACGAAACGGTCTGGAGCGTGCCATGAAACGTACGATTGAAAAAGTAATGCGTGTGGATATGAATATTGAAGAAAACTATGGAAAATGGCGCAGGAAACATTTGATTTCCAGAGAAGAACTGGAAGAACAAAGGCGCACCAAGTTCGGGCTCAGACCCCTGATCAGTATCGTAGTACCATTATATAAGACACCCCTTCCTTATTTAAAGGAATTTGTGGAATCCGTACAAAACCAGACTTACGAGAACTTTGAACTATGTCTCTCAGATGGAAGCGGGGAGGATTCGCCTCTCGCTGAAACATTAAATGAAATGCAGAAAAAGGATTCCAGAATCAAGGTCATTTATCCGAAAAAGCAAATGCAGATTTCAGAAAATACTAATTATGCAATTCAGATTGCTACGGGAAATTATATTGCGTTTGCAGATCATGACGATTTACTGGCGCCGGAGGCGCTGTTTGAGTGTGTGAAAGCAATCAATAAAAATCCCCGTATTGACGTGCTTTATTCGGATGAAGATAAAATTACTATGAATGGAAAAGAATATTTCCAGCCTCATTTCAAATCAGATTTCAATATTGATTTACTATGCAGTATGAATTATATCAGTCATTTATTTGTTGTAAAAAAAGAACTTTTAAAACAGGTGGGATGCCTGCGTCAGGAGTTTGACGGAGCACAGGATTACGACTTTATTTTAAGATGTGCAGAGCAGGCAAAAGAGATCTGGCATATACCGAAAGTACTTTATCATTGGCGTGCACATAAGGATTCCACTGCTGAGAATCCCGAGAGCAAGCTTTATGCTTTTGAGGCGGGAACACGGGCAGTGCAGGCGCATTACGACAGGCTTGGCATCGAAGCAGTTGTTTCAAGTGGAGCATATCTGGGGCTTTATAAGACCCGGTTTGTAATGCCGGAGGAGAAACCTCTGATCTCAGTAATCATACCGAATAAAGACCATTCTGCTGATTTAGATAAATGTGTCCGTTCCATTTTAACCAAATCGGCTTATCCTAATATAGAATTTATTATTGTGGAAAATAACAGCAGTGAAAAAGAAACATTTGATTATTACCGAAAACTGGAAGCAGAGCTTGCATGTGCGCATGTTGTCTGCTGGAAAGATGTATTTAACTACTCCAGCATCAATAATTTTGGTGTGAGACATGCAAAAGGAAGCTACTTACTGTTTTTAAATAATGATACGGAGATTATTAATGAAGATTGTCTGGAAGAAATGCTGGGCTACTGTATGCGGGATGATGTGGGAGCCGTAGGAGCCAGACTGTATTTTGAGGATAATACCATTCAGCATGCAGGCGTTATCATTGGATTTGGCGGGATTGCAGGGCATGCATTTATCGGGAGCAGACGTGATGATAATGGATATTTTTCCAGAATTATCTGTGCGGCTGATTTAAGCGCAGTAACAGCGGCATGCATGATGGTAAAAAGAAGTGTATTTGAAGAAGCCGGAGGGTTTGACGAGAACCTTCAGGTTGCATTTAATGATATAGATTTTTGTCTGAAAGTCAGGGCACTTGGTAAGTTAGTGGTGTATAACCCGTATGCAGAACTTTACCACTATGAGTCCAAGTCCAGGGGATATGAGGATACCCCCGATAAAGTCCAGAGGTTTAACAGGGAAGCCAACAGGTTTCTTGCTAAGTGGCCGGATATCCTGGAAAAAGGGGATCCTTATTATAATGTGAATTTATCGTTAGACAAGGCGGATTTCTCGTTGAAGATTTAATTAGGGAGAATTTCAGCAAGGGGAGTAACGTATGATACAGGAAAAAAATACAAGCAGTTTTAAGACGGCAGGGATTCTAAGCCTGATCATTTTAGGTGCCTGTCTTCTTATTTTTCAGAGTTATATATTTGGAAATGAAACCTTTGTCTTTGGAGACATAGGTTCTGATACAAAGCAGCAGTATCTGATGCAGTATAATACTATTGTGAATCATTTGCGAAACGGAAGTTTTTCTCTGTGGGATTTCAACAATGGTTTTGGGGTAAATATGTTTGGACTGAACCTGACAGATCCCTTTTTGATGGTGCTTTACCTGTTGGGTGTCGTGTTTGGACCGGAGCATCTGGCTTCGTATCTGGTATATTTCCAGATTTTTAAGATACTTCTTGCAGGTATCGCAGTCTATTATTATTTATCCTGCTTTTCACTTTCAGAATATGCAAAGTCTATTGCAGGATTTATGTATGCATTCAGCGGCTTCATGGTGGTCTGGGGGCAGCATTATCAATTTGCTACGGTAGTTGTCTTCTTTCCCCTGCTCTTACTCTGCATAGAAAAAACACTGGTATGTAAAAAATACAAACTGATTCTTGCCGCAGTCTCCGGTATTATTGTATTTGGAAGCTTATATTGGGGATATATGTGTCTGCTTGGAGGCGGCATATATTTATGTTTCCGGCTGATTCAGCTGAATGGATGGAAGCTTAAAGAAAAAATCATGCTTTTATTCAGTGATGGATGCTTTATGCTGTTAGGCGTGGGAATGGGAGCCATTAATCTTTTTCCGGTTGCCGCACTTTTGTTTGGAACAAGTGCAAGGCTGGCCTCCACCACGAGCCTTTCACAGCGGTTGCTGGCTTCTTTCAGTCTTTGGCCTAAAGATTACTATAAGACAGCATTATACAATCTGTTTTCCAGTAACCTGCAGTCGGGATCCACATATTCTTACAGTGGATTTTCAAATTATTATGAAGATATCCACCTGTTTTTATCTACCTTGTTTGTAATATTGTTATTTCAGTATTTGTTTACTATTCACAGGCAGAATACAGATAAAAAGCATAAAATAACCCAATATGCGGCAGTTATACTGATTGCAGTCAGCATTGGTCTGAAATGCGGAAGTATTATATTCAATGGATTTTCTTATGAATTCTCAAGGCACAGCTTTTTATTTATGCCGCTTTTCGCACTGGTCAGCGGGATGATGCTGGACCGGATTATAAAAGAAAGAAAATTAAATATTTTGGGGCTGGCTGCAGCATGTATTGGAATTATTGCGGTATATGGGAAGGCCTATACATATCTGAAAGAAGCAGGATATGGTGAAAATGCCTTTTTTATGCTTGTGACAGGAATAGGCATGGCAGTTGTCCTGTGGCTGTTTGTTCAGAAAAAATGGAAGATACCTTCCGGTAATCTCTATTTAATGCTGGTGGTTCTGTTATTTTTTAATGTCACCAGTGATACGGCATTAAATTATAAGAATAGGGATACGGTAAAGAAAGATGATACTTCTTATTTTGAAGGCACATATCATTCTTCCGTAGAGGAAGCGCTGGCATATTTAAAATCTATTGATTCTTCTTTTTACAGAGTAGAAAAGGATTTTATCTCTGCTTCCCACAGTATGGATTCGCTGGCGCAGTATTATCATGGGGTCAGTACTTATAATTCTACCCAGAATGGAAATATAGCAGCATTTGTAGACCGTGTATGGCCTCAGTTGTACAGTTTGGGGGATATCAATCATTACCAGTTTAAAAATGCGGTTCATGACAGTGATCTGGCAGCTCTTTGTAATGTGAAATACATTTTGACTAAGACAAAGGATTTAAATGTGGACGGCTATCAGTTTTTGCGTGAAGTGGGAGATATTTATATTTATAGAAATCAGAAAACCTCCTCCCTTGGTAAATTCTTTACAAAGACCATGGACGAAGATGCATTTACCGCAAAGCGAAGCCAGTTTGATGTAGAAGGTTTATTGTCGGAGGTTCTGGTACTGGATGAATCGGAAAGCCAAAAGAAGAGCGCTTTTCGGATTTCTGACAAACAATTAAAGGAATATCAGAAGAAAAAAGCAGCAGATTTGATTGCGTATGATAAAATAGATACGTCCGTATGCCAGGCAGGTAATCATGAAATTACAACCTATGACCAGCACTTTATTCATCTTCCGGTTAATCAGAAATCATTACAAAAATACCAGAGAGCAAAGCTTGAATTTACAATCGAGGTAGATTTCCCGACCTATGTGGAAATAAGTACAAACGATGACCGCCCTTACAGAGTGTATGTGAGAAAAGACGAACCGAAGAATATAGCATTAAACATTTTGCCGGATACGGAAAATATTACGATACAGATCAATGAAGGAAAAGTAAATGCAAAGCTGACAAATTTGAACGCTTACGGATATAAAGACTCTATTGTATACGATGAAGAAGCAAATATTGAAATTACAGATCCGAAGCGGGACAGTATGATTACAGGTAAAATTGAAGCACCGGTAAATGGTATGGTGATGCTGGCAATTCCTTTTGAAAAAGGGTGGTCCGTTTATCTGGACGGAAACAGGCAGGAAATAAAAAGGGCGGATTATGGCTTTATTGCCTTTGAAACTCCAGCGGGAAGCCATGAGGTGAAAATAGTATTTGATCCCCCTTTATTTAAAGAAGGAGTCATTGTAAGCATCATAAGCAGTATCATATTTATATCAATGCTGGTATGGAACATAAGGATAAGCAGAAATAGGAAAGAAGAGTAGTAAAATGATCGATTTTAATGTACCACCATTTACAGGAAAAGAACTGGACTATATAAAAGAGGCGATTGACGCAAGGAAAATCAGTGGTGACGGAAAGTTTACAAAGCGGTGTTCCCAATGGATGGAAGAGCGTTTCCATGTAAAACATGCTCTGCTTACCACATCCTGCACCCATGCCCTGGAAATGGCGGCCTTTCTGGCAGAGATCCGGCCGGGGGATGAAGTGATTATGCCGGCATATACATTTGTTTCCACTGCGGATGCATTCGTACTCCAGGGCGCAAAGCTGGTATTTGTAGATATCCGGCCGGACACCATGAATATAGATGAACGTCTGATTGAACAGGCGGTAACGGAGAAGACAAAAGCCATTGTACCGGTTCACTATGCCGGGGTGGCATGTGCCATGGATGAGATTATGGCAATTGCCGGGAGACATCATTTGGCTGTTATTGAAGATGCGGCGCAGGGTGTGGATGCTTACTACAAAGGCAAAGCCCTTGGTACAATCGGGGATTTTGGATGTTACAGTTTTCATGAGACCAAGAATTATTCTATGGGTGAAGGCGGAGCGATATTATTCCAGGGGGATGAATATCGTGAAAAAGCGGAAATACTAAGAGAAAAGGGAACCAACCGGAGTAAGTTTTTCCGGGGACAGATAGATAAATATACCTGGGTGAATTATGGTTCCTCATACCTGCCTAGCGATATGAATGCGGCTTATCTCTATGCCCAGCTGGAAATCGCAGATAAAATTACAAAGGATAGAATGAGAAGCTATGCATACTATCAGGAGGGCCTGAAGGGATTGGCGGATCAGGGATATTTAAGTCAGCCATCGGTGCCGGAATATGCGGTGCACAATGCCCACATGTACTATATTAAAGTGGAGAATCTTAAAGTGAGAAGCAGATTAATCGCCTATCTTCATGATAATGGCATACATAGTGTGTTTCATTATATTCCTCTGCATACTGCTCCGGCAGGTCTGAAATTCGGACGTTTCTGCGGAGAAGACCGCTATACCACTTTGGAGAGTGAACGCCTTTTGCGGCTTCCGATGTATTATGGTCTGGAGGAAAAGGATTTGGAACATGTGGTAAAAACAATAAAAAGTTTTTTCACAGGAGACAGCAGTTTTGCAGGTCAGCCTGCTTGTGCTATTCAAGGGGACAAAAATGAGTAAACATGCAAAGATTTCCTGGGGAAAGCTGGTAAAACGACTTTCTCCATATAATATTAAAAAAGCGTGTCTGTATCTGAAGCACTATGGCTTCAAGGAGTTTACGGTAAAACTTACAGAGCGTTTTGAACATTCGGATGTGGACTATCCTGTCTGGTTTGACAGGCACAAAGCATCGGCAGAGGAACTGGAACGGCAGAGAGAACAAAACTGGAAGAATCCGGTGAAATTCAGCGTGGTAGTTCCTGTTTACCGGACGCCGGAAGATTTTTTGCGCCAGATGATCGAATCGGTCTGCGAACAGAGTTATCCTCATTGGGAGCTGTGTCTTGCTGATGGCAGCGGAGACGACACGCAGACGGGTAAGATTATAAAAGAATATGTGAAAAGTGATGCCAGAATCCGGTATCAGAAACTGGAAGAAAATCTGGGGATTGCAGATAATACAAATGCGGCATTTACGATGGCTAAAGGAGAGTTCATTGTTTTGTTTGATCATGATGACCTGCTGGCACCAAATGCGCTGTACGAAGTGGCGAAGGCGATAGAGGAAAATCAGGAAGCAGAAGTTATTTATACAGATGAAGATAAAGTGACATCGGATCTTTCGGAACATTTCCAGCCGCATTTTAAGCCGGACTTTAACCTGGATCTGTTGAGGTCGAACAATTATATCTGTCATCTGTTTGTGGTAAAGAGAAGTCTGGTAGAAAAAGCAGGAGGGCTTCGCAGGGAATTTGAAGGCGCCCAGGATTATGATTTTGTTTTCCGGTGCATCGAAGAGGCAAGTAAAGGGGAAATGCATGATCAGAGTGTGAACAAAAACCATGTTGATACAGCTGGTTCCGGAAGTATCGCAGGCCGCCTTGCAATATGCAGAGGGTCTAAAGTAATACATGTCCCGAAGGTACTCTATCACTGGAGAATTCACAAAGCTTCCACAGCAGACAATCCCGCAAGTAAGGCCTATGCTTTTGAGGCAGGAAAACGGGCAATTGAAGCACATCTGAACCGATGCAAAGTAAAAGGAAGTGTTAGCCAGACAAAAGATATGGGATTTTACCGGGTTTCCTATGAAGTGACCCATAAACCGCTTGTCTCGATTATCATTCCCAATAAAGATCATGCAGATATCTTGCAGAGCTGTCTAAATTCCATCAAAGAAAAGACAACTTATCCGAATTATGAGGTTATTATTGTAGAAAATAATAGTAAAGAGGAAGAAACTTTTGCATTTTATAAAAATTTGGATGGACAAAATCGGATTCAAGTAGTATATTGGGACAAGGAATGTAGACTTTCCTCGGAATGTAGCCCTTCCTCGGAATGTAGCCCTTCCCCGGAAGGTAGCCATACTTCCAAATTTAATTATTCGGCTATTAACAATTTTGGAATAGCAAAATCTTCAGGGGAATATATCATCTGCCTGAATAATGATATAACAGTAATAACACCGGGATGGATTGAAGAATTTTTAGGCCATGCAATAAGAGAAGAAGTCGGCATTGTCGGTGCAAGGCTTTATTACCCGGATGATACCATTCAGCATGCGGGTATTGTACTGGGGATCGGCGGAATAGCAGGCAGTATGTTTGTGGGACTGCCCAGAAGCCATAGCGGTTATCTGCATAAAGCCAGGCTGCAGCAGGATATGAGCGCAGTGACAGCTGCATGTATGATGGTCAGCCGCAGTGTCTATGAAGAAGTGGGTGGATTTGAAGAGAAACTGGCAGTTGCCTTTAACGATGTGGATTTTTGTCTGAAGGTTGGGAAAGCAGGCTATCTTGTGGTTTATGACCCCTTTGTGGAAATGTACCATCACGAGTCAAAGACCCGCGGACCGGAAGATACAAAAGAGAAAGTAAGACGTTTTCAATCAGAGATAGAATATATGAGAAGTCATTGGATTTCCCTCCTGAAACAGGGTGATCCTTATTATAACCCTAATTTTTCTTTGAAAACCTGGAATTATGAACTGAAAAATGAATTTTCAAACAGGCTTTAATACAGCAACCGCGCAATTTCCACAGACTGGTATTGAATGGCAAAAACTGATGCAGCGCTGTACTGGCCGGAAATGTCGCAAGAGGAATAGTTTATGTGTAAAGTATCAGTTGTGATACCAAATTATAATGGAATGATTTATCTGGATGACTGCCTGAGCGCACTGCGCAGGCAGACGGAGAAAGACTTTGAGATCCTGCTGGTGGATAACGGATCCGGTGACGGGAGCATTTCATTTGTAAAAGAGAAATATCCGGAAGTAAGATGTATAGCATTAAAACGAAATTATGGGTTTTGCCGGGCGGTTAATATCGGGATTCAGAAAGCAAAGGCACCTTACGTGATCCTGTTAAATAATGATACAAAAGCAGAAGAGGATTTCGTCAGGGCCCTGCTTGCAGATATAGAAATGCATCCAAACTGTTTTTCCAGCCAGGCGAAAATACTGCAGATGCATAATCCCGCTCTGATGGACGATGGTGGAAATTATTACTGTTCTTTAGGCTGGGCATTCGCCTGGGGAAAAGACATGCCCGCAAATCTGTATGATGAACCCCGTAGAATATTTGCATCCTGTGCATGTGCTGCAATTTACCGAAAAAGTATTTTCTCGGTGATTGGATATTTCGATGAACGGCATTACGCATATCTGGAAGATATCGATATCGGATACCGGGCAAGGATTGAAGGATATGAGAACCGCTATGCACCTGGGGCAGTTGTGCATCATGTAGGAAGCGGAACCACCGGTTCCAGATACAATGAATTTAAAATCGGCTACTCAGCCAGAAATAATATTTATTTAATTTATAAAAACATGCCTTTTCTGCAAATACTATTAAATATACCATTCTTAATAACGGGAATTCTGGTGAAAACAGTATTTTTTGGCAGTAAAGGATATTTTAAAGAGTATATACAGGGAATTAGAAAAGGTTTCGCATTGGCGGAAAAAGGAAGTAAAGTTAAATTTAAAAAGAAAAATTTCAAGAATTATGTTAAAATACAATTTGAATTGTGGATTAATATCATAAAACGTCTGAAAAATACGAGATAAGTTCTAAAAAAGTTAGATATCAAATCGAAAAATGACAGTTGCCCTTTTTAGGGAGATATTGTATTATAGAACGTATGGATAAAGCGAGGAGTGAAGATTAGTGATTAAAGATAATCAAAAGTATTTAAATCGCTTTCATGTTGTAATTGATGGCTGTGTTATTGCGGTCAGTTACGTAGCGGCATGGTTTATCCAGTTTTGGCTGCTGGAGGATCCGGATATAGGTAAGCTTCCGGTGCAAACTTATATGTCCGCATTAATTCCATTAATACCAGGACTGCTGCTGCTTTATTATGCTTTCAGCCTTTATACTCCGAAAAGAGTGCAGGGCAGGCGGTTAGAATTTGGTAATATCATGAAAGCAAACAGTATTGCACTGTTGCTGTTTATACTTATTTTATATATGATACATGAAAACAACTTTTCGCGAAAGATGCTTTTCATTTTCTATGGCTTAAATATAGGCATGGAAATTCTGGTCCGTTATTTTATACGTAAAGTATTGATGAATATGCGGGCAAAGGGAATGAATCTTAAGCATATTATTCTGGTCGGATACAGCCGGGCAGCAGAGGAGTTTGTAGACCGGGTGAAGGAAAATCCGCAATGGGGTTATCTGATCCGCGGTATCCTGGATGATAATGTGGAAAGCGGAACCATGTATAAAGGTATTAAGGTTATTGGGCGAATAGATAATCTGCTGGTAATACTTCCGCAAAACAGGCTGGATGAGATAGCGATTACTCTGGGATTGAATGAATATTACAAATTGGAACGTATTGTTTCCTTATGTGAAAAGTCAGGTGTCCATACAAAGTTTATTCCGGATTATAATAATATAATTCCGACAAAGCCATATACAGAAGATCTTCTGGGACTTCCGGTTGTTAATATCCGCCACGTCCCGCTTACGAATACATTTAACATGATGGTAAAAAGAGCAGTTGACATTCTGGGAGGAACCTGTGCAATTATTTTGTTTTCTCCAGTCATGTTAATCGTTACCGGGGTAATCAAGCTGACTTCTCCGGGTCCCCTTATCTTTAAGCAGGAGAGGGTAGGGCTTCATAACAAGCCTTTTATGATGTACAAGTTCCGGTCCATGGAGGTACAAAAGCCAAACACAGAACAGCGCGCATGGACGGTTAAAAATGATCCGCGTGTTACCGGTATCGGAAAATTTATGCGGAAAACCAGTATTGATGAACTTCCGCAGCTTTTTAATGTCCTGAAAGGAGATATGAGCCTGGTGGGACCAAGGCCGGAGCGGCCGCAATTCGTAGAAAAGTTCAGAGAAGAAATACCTCGTTATATGATAAAGCATCAGGTACGGCCCGGGATGACCGGATGGGCACAGATTAATGGTTACCGTGGAGATACCTCTATCAGACGCCGTATAGATTATGACTTGTACTACATTGAGAACTGGACTTTGGGATTGGATATTAAAATCCTTTTTTTGACGATTTTCAAAGGATTTGTTAATAAAAATGCATATTAAAGATTAATTAGAGAAGGGGAATGAAATGTCAGATCGAAAGAAAAACCGCGAAAGCCAGAATAGAAACCAGGGCCGTCCGAATAATGGTCCGTATCAGAGCGGCCCAAATAATGGCCCATACCAGAACGGACCTTATAATGGTCCCTATCAAAATGGACCTTACAACGGTCCGAACAACGGGCAGTATCAAAATGGCCCATACAATGGTCCGAATAACGGATACCAGAATGGTCCGTACAATGGTCCTGGAAACGGTCCGTATAACAATGGACAGTACCAGCAGAATGGATCTTATAACGGACAATATCAGAATGGACCTTATCAGAACGGACCTTACAATGGGCCTGGTAATGGTGCGCCAAAGGGCAGAAAACCGAAAAACAGCAATGTAGCCCCTGCCGGTGGATATCCGGGAGGAAAGGATAAGAAGTCATCCAAGAGAAAAACCAGAAGAAGAATCATTTTTGTAATTGAAATACTTGTTCTGCTGGTACTTGCAGTAGGATTATTTGTTGCTGCTAAATTCAGTAAATTAAAAACAGAAGATATTGCAGAAGGCGATATTATTATCAACTCAGAGATTCCTTCTGAGCAGGCAGCGGTCATGAAGGGTTACCGGAACATAGCTCTATTTGGCGTGGATTCCAGGGATGCGTCTACAACAGACTCCCGTAGTGATACGATTATGGTGGCAAGTATTAACAACGAAACAAAGGACATTAAACTGGTTTCTATTTACCGCGATACTTACTTAGACAACACGAACGGTGAATATCGGAAAGCAACAGAGTGTTATCAGTTTGGCGGACCGAAACGTTCTATGAATATGATTAATAAAAATCTGGACATGGATATCACCGATTATGTTACGGTTAACTTCAATGCAGTTGCAGAAGTGGTAAATGCACTGGGCGGTGTGGAAATCGATATACAGGAAGATGAGATTGTTCACCTGAATAATTATCAGGTAGAAGGATCCGAAGTAACGGGATTGGAAATTGTCCCCGTGGAAACAACAGGCCTTCAGACATTAAATGGTTTACAGGCATTATCTTACTGCAGAATCCGTTATACAGCTGGAGATGACTTTAAGCGTACAGAACGTCAGAGAACTGTATTAGAGCAGATCTTTAAAAAGGCAAAAACAGCAAATCTTTTGGAATTAAATAAAATTATAGACAGTGTGTTTGATAATATTTCCACAAGTTTAAGTGTTACCGAGATGGCTAGTCTTGCAAAAGACATCGCTTCTTATAACATGAGTGATACGACCGGTTTCCCGTTCGAGCAGATGCCGGCTAATATTGCCGCAGGCGACTGTGTAGTACCTGTTAATCTGGCCCAGAATGTAAAAGAACTTCATACGTATCTATTCGGCAGCGATGGCTATACACCTTCCAATACGGTACAGGAAATCAGTAACAAGATCATTAACGAAACAGGAATTCAATAAACCTATGAAAAATTATACAGTTGATGTTATCATCCCGACTTATAAGCCGGGAAAACAATTTCATATGCTGATGCAGATATTAACCAGGCAGGATTATCCCATACATTGTATTCGTATTATGAATACAGAGAAAAAGTATTTCCCGAAAGCAGGGATTTATGAGAAAATGCCGGGGGTGGAAATCCACCATTTATCTGCAGAAGAATTTAATCATGGCGGCACTAGAAATAGAGCCGCCACGATGTCTGATACGGACATTTTATTGTTCATGACTCAGGATGCCATGCCAAAAGATGAATTTCTGGTTTCGTCCCTGGTAAAAGCGTTCGAGCGTGAATCTGTGGGTGCGGCCTATGCCAGGCAGCTTCCAAACGATGACTGTAAGATTATTGAACGTTATACAAGATCCTTTAACTATGGAGATAAAAGTGTTGTAAAATCAAAAGAGGATCTTCCCGTTCTGGGAATAAAAACCTTTTTTTGTTCCAATGTGTGTGCCGCATACCGAAGGGAGCTGTACGCTGCACTTGGAGGTTTTGAAAAGCATACAATCTTTAATGAAGATATGATTATGGCAGGAAAGATGATAAAATCCGGCAGAGAGATTGCATATGTGGCAGAAGCTATGGTATATCACTCTCATAACTATGGGAATATGATGCAGTTTAAGCGTAATTTTGATCTGGCTGTCTCCCAGGCTGACCATCCACAGATATTTTCAATGGCAAGTTCCGAGAGCGAGGGAATGCGAATGGTAAAGCAGACCGCTGCATATCTTATGAAAATCCATAAACCCTGGCTGATCGCTGATCTGGTAATGAAAAGCGGGTTTAAATACCTGGGATACTTTTTAGGAAAACGATACAGGAGATTGCCGAAATGGCTGGTTTTGAAATGCACTATGAGTCCTAATTACTGGAAACAACAACAAAGCAACCGCTAAATGAATTATGAGGAGGAACAACTATGTGTGGAATTGTTGGTTATATAGGAGAGAGTCAGGCAGCACCAATTTTATTGGATGGCTTGTCAAAACTGGAATATCGTGGTTATGATTCTGCTGGAATAGCAGTTTATGACGGTACCTCAATTGAAATGAAGAAATCCACCGGGCGTCTGAAGATTCTGGATGAACTGACACACGGCGGCGCAACTATGCCGGGGATGGCAGGAATCGGACATACGAGATGGGCAACACATGGCTCACCGTCTGATGTGAATGCACATCCACATTTTAATAAAGATGCTTCCATCGTAGTTGTACACAATGGAATTATCGAGAATTATTTAAAGTTAAAGAAAAAGCTCCAGTCTAAAGGGTATGAATTTTTATCTGAGACAGATACGGAAGTGATTGCCCATCTTCTGGACTATTACTACAAAGGTGACCCGTTAGAGGCGATTACTAAGATTATGCACCGTGTAGAAGGTTCTTATGCCCTTGGAATCATGTTTAAAGAACATCCGGGCGAAATCTATGCCGTTCGTAAAGACAGCCCCTTAATCGTGGGACACAGCAAAGATGGCAACCTGATTGCATCCGATGTTCCCGCAGTGTTAAAGTACACCAGAAACGTTTATTTTATCCAAAATGAAGAAATAGCTATGCTGACGAAAGATGGCATGACCTTCTATAATATTGATGAAGAAGAGATCGATAAAGAATCAACAGAAATACAATGGGATATCAGTGCTGCGGAAAAAGGCGGATATGAGCATTTCATGTTAAAAGAAATGTATGAACAGCCAAAAGCGGTTACCGATACATTGAATCCAAGAATTAAAGGAAATGAAATTGTAATTGAAGAACTGGGAATGACCGAAGAAGAAATTAAGGCAATCCGTAAAATTTATATTATTGCCTGCGGTTCCGCTTATCACACCGGTGTCACTGCAAAATATGTATTTGAAGGTCTGGCTAGAATTCCGGTAGAAGTAGATCTGGCCAGCGAATTCCGTTATCGCAATCCGATTTTTGAGCCGGATACCATGGCAATTATCGTTAGCCAGTCCGGTGAGACTGCAGATTCTCTGGCTGCACTCCGTGAGGCAAAGGCGCATGGCATTAAGGTATTGGGAATTGTAAATGTAGTGGGAAGTTCCATAGCACGGGAAGCGGACAATGTAATGTATACCTGGGCTGGTCCGGAAATAGCAGTAGCAACCACGAAAGCATACAGCACCCAGCTGATTGCCCAGTATTTACTGGCATTAAAATTTGCCCATGTAAGAGGTAAAGTGACAGACAGCCAGATGGAAGAGTACATCAGGGAACTGAAAAGGCTGCCTCAGCAGATTGAAATGCTTTTAAACAACAAAGAAAAGATTCAGCGTTTTGCTAATCGTTATATTGCCGCAAAAGACGTATTTTTTATCGGAAGAGGAATTGATTATTCCATTTCCCTGGAAGGCTCTTTAAAGTTAAAAGAAATCTCCTATATCCATTCTGAGGCTTATGCAGCAGGTGAGTTAAAGCATGGCACAATATCCCTGATTGAAGAGGGAACGCTGGTAGCAGCAGTGCTTACCCAGGAAGACCTTTACAAAAAAATGATCAGTAACATGCAGGAAGTAAAGACAAGAGGGGCATTCCTTCTGGCAGTTACAAATGCAGACCACACTGATGTGGAGAAAACGGCTGATTATGTAATCTACATACCGAAGACAAACCAGTATTTTGCCAATTCACTGGCGATTATTCCGCTGCAGCTGTTCGGTTATTATGTAGCTCTGGGCAAAGGCTGTGATGTAGATAAGCCGAGAAATCTGGCAAAGTCTGTTACCGTAGAATAGTGGAATAAATGTAAGTATATGCATTCGTATATTGTTCCTGTATAGAATCAGTACGGGCGCAGTACAATAGGAAATACAGGATTTTAAATGCAGTCCGTAACTCCTAAAGTACTGCGTCCATATTTATTTTCAACATTTTTTGATATTTTTGTCGTTTCAAATTTTTTTAAAACATTTATCACAGATTGAACACATTTGGTTGTTAAACTGATACCAGAAAATAACAAAGAGGAAAAATACGAGGAGGTAATTCAAATGTATGATGAATTTAACGATAAAGAACAAAACAATGTAACAGGAGGTACTCCTTCTAATTCAGGAGAAGGATACAGACAGGACGAAGTGTATGAACAAAGTGATGCACAGCCATCAAACGAGAATATGGTTTACGATGCAGATGAGACTGCAGATACCATAGAATCACCGGAAACATCAGAAACTGCTGACACAGCTGAGGAACAGGCATATGCACAGCCAGATAATCAAATGACAAGTTCCCAGAATCAAAACGGGCAGGCTCAGAATAATTCATTTTATCATTACGCTTATGACCGGGATAACAGACAGGAAGAAGAACAGCAGCAGGATCAGCAGGGACAACAGCAGCACTCTTATGGCTCCTATCAGACAGGCGGCCAGAACCCGAATCCGCCCCGCTATGAAAAACCGAAAAAGAAAAAAATCCATGATGTCCAAAATTGCAGTGGCAGCATCGGTAGCAGTTGTATTCGGTGTAGTGGCAAGCGCATCCTTCCAGATTACAGATTATGTAGGTGGAAAAGTATTCCCGCAGACAAAGCAAACAGAAGCGAAAATCAGTTCAACAGGAACAGTGAATGAGCTGAATAAGACTGCAGAAGGCAGCACAGTCAGTACATCATCCACTGATGTGGCAAAGGTTGCCGAAAATGCAATGCCTTCCATTGTAGCAATTACCAGTAAAACGGTAAAAGAAGTACAGACATATTTTTATGGAACTCAGGCACAGGAAGAAGAGAGCAGCGGCTCCGGTATTATCATTGGTAAAAATGACAAGGAGTTACTGATTGCAACAAATAACCATGTAGTAGAGGGTTCCGAAAACCTGACCGTATGTTTTACTGTAAATGTGGAAAATCAGGAAGATAAAGTAGTTCAGGCACAGGTAAAAGGAACGGATCCGGAACATGATCTGGCAATGGTAGCAGTACAGTTAAGTGATATTCCGGCAGATGTATTAAATCAGGTTAAAATAGCTGAAATCGGTGATTCTGATAACTTACAGGTTGGACAGCAGGCAATTGCAATTGGTAATGCACTTGGCTATGGACAGTCCGTTACATCCGGTATTATCAGCGCACTAAACCGTGAAGTCAGTGTTGAGACTACATCCGGAACAGTTACCAACAGTCTGATCCAGACAGATGCAGCGATTAACTTCGGTAACAGCGGTGGTGCTTTATTGAATATCAACGGTCAGTTAATCGGAATCAATTCTGTAAAAGCAGCATCTTCAGGAGTAGAGGGGATGGGATATGCGATACCGATTAATACTGCAAAACCGATCTTAGATGATTTAATGAACCGTACTACCAGATCAAAAGTGGAAAGCAGCGAAAAAGGTTATATGGGTGTGAAACCGGTGGATGTTTCTGAAGAAGCAAAACAGGTATATAATATGCCGTCCGGTGCCTTTTTATATGAAGTAGTAGAAGGTTCAGCAGCAGAAAAAGCTGGTCTGATAAAAGGGGATATTGTTACAAAGATTGACGGTATTTCCATAACATCTGCGAATGATTTATATGACAGAATGAATTATTACAAAGCAGGGGAAACAATTGATTTAGAGGTTCAGGCAGCCGATGGCGGTGAATACAAAGCCAGAACAGTCAGCATCACATTAGATAAGCAGAGTGCTGATACAACCAGCAATAATACAAATCCCCAGAGTGAAGATTCCTCAAACGGGCAGTCACAGCAGGATCAGATGACCCCAATGATTCCAAATCAGGGCGGTAATGGAATGGAGCAGTTCTTCAACTTTAATAATTAAGTGTCATTAGCAGAATAGTATAACCGTTCCAGGATTTGGAGATCCTGGAACGGTTTTTTATAGATTTTATAAAATCTTCACTTGTGCGAGCTTTTTGTCTATGATATAGTTACTTGTAGTAGTTTGTGCAAAAGAGAGGAAATAATATGTCAGATAAAAAAGATGAAATATATGATAAAGATGTAGTGGATGCTGTTGACTCTGATGATGAAGATATAACAGCAGATATTACAGAGACTGAGGAAAAAGTAAAGACAGAAAAAAATAAAGAAAAACCGGATGACGATGAATATGAAGAGGTCTGTTTTATATGCAGACGGCCGGAAAGCAAAGCCGGAAAAATGGTAAATCTTCCCAACAGTATTCATATCTGTTCGGAATGTATGCAGAAGGCATTTGATACCATGAACAATGGAAATATTCCATATAATGATCTGATGAATATGTCAAACATTAATATGGTAAATCTGTCAGAGCTTACGAATAAAATACCAAACCAGCAGAAGGTCAAGAAGAAAAAGCCCAAGGAGGAGCCTAAGAAGGAATTTGATGTAAAATCAATTCCCGCACCTCACAGGATCAAAGCCAGTCTGGACGAATATGTTATTGGTCAGGAAAAGGCAAAGAAAGTAATATCCGTTGCGGTATACAACCATTACAAGAGAGTGGCAACCGGAAATATGGATGACATTGAAATTGAGAAGTCCAATATGCTTATGATCGGACCTACCGGCAGTGGTAAAACATATCTTGTCAAAACCCTTGCAAGGCTTTTGGATGTTCCCCTTGCCATTGCAGATGCCACATCCCTGACGGAAGCGGGTTATATTGGCGATGATATCGAAAGCGTAATTTCCAAACTTCTGGCGGCTGCCGGCAATGATGTGGAGAAAGCGGAAAGAGGAATCGTATTTATAGATGAAATTGATAAGATTGCCAAGAAGAAGAATACCAATCAGAGAGATGTCAGCGGAGAATCCGTACAGCAGGGAATGTTAAAACTGTTAGAAGGTGCGGATGTAGAAGTTCCGGTAGGGGCAAACAGTAAAAATGCCATGGTACCTCTTACAACGGTAAACACCAGAAATATTCTGTTTATCTGTGGCGGAGCTTTCCCGGGACTGGAAGACATTATCAAAGAACGGTTAAACAAGCAGGCATCGGTTGGTTTCCGTGCGGATCTGAAAGACAAATATGATGAGGATCCCAACATCCTGGAAAAAGTGACGCTGGATGATATCAGAACATTTGGCATGATCCCTGAATTTATCGGGCGTCTCCCTATTGTATATACCTTACAGGGATTGACAGAGGAGATGCTTGTACAAATTTTAAAAGAGCCTAAGAATGCTATTTTAAAACAATATCAGAAGCTGCTTGCATTAGACGAAGTGAAATTGGATTTTGATGATGAAGCACTGGCATCCATCGCTAAAAAAGCATTGGAAAAGAAGACAGGAGCCAGGGCGCTTCGGGCTATTATTGAAGAGTTTATGCTGGATATTATGTATGAGATTCCAAAAGACGATAATATAGGCAATGTAACAATTACGAAAGCTTATATTGAACATACGGGAGGACCGCTGATCACCATGCGCGGAGTGCCTGCTCTGGAGGGATAAGCTTATGATATACATTCTGATACCGGTAATTATATTTATCACTGATTTTTTAATAAAAGACAAAATTGAGAAAACCAGAGAAATTGGAGAAGATGAAGAAATACTGGGTGGTAAAATCATTCTTCACAAATACCATAACAAAGGCGCTATGTTGAATTTTCTGGATAAAAAGCAGGAGTTTGTAGCCGGGCTTTCCACCGGGATGACGGTGGGAGTCCTGTTCGCTTATCTCTGGCTTCTGGGTAAAAAAGGAATGGGGTTATTAAAAACCGGATTCGCCCTGGTGCTCGGAGGTGCAGCAAGCAATATTTACGACAGGATAAAGCGTGGATACGTAGTAGACTACTTCAGCTTTCAGACAAAATGGAAAAAGTTTCGCCAAATTGTGTTTAATATATCGGATATATGCATTTTTGCGGGATCTTTTTTATTTATTTTGTGGAATCTCAGGAACAAAAGTTGACAGGATATGTCAAAAATGTTATGGTAATCTGTAGGAATACCATAGAGGAGAAAAGAAAGTTTATGGATGAATTACAAGAACAATTTTCAAAAGCATTAAAGGGACTTGTCGAAAAAGCAAAAGGTAAAAAAAATGTAATTGAATACAAAGAAATCAATGATGCTTTTGCAGGAATTGAGCTCAGTGAAGACAAGATGGATGCAATATTAGAATACTTGGAAAAGAGCAATATTGATGTATTACATGGTTCTGCAGAAGATGAAGCAGAAGAATTACTGATTGAAAATGATGATGATCTGCTGTTAGGTGAAGAAGAGGAAGTTGAAATTATCGATGATGTTGATGTCCTGGAAGGCGTCAGTACAGAAGATCCGGTACGTATGTATCTGAAGGAAATAGGTAATGTGCCTCTGCTTAGTACAGAAGAAGAAGTAGAACTGGCAAAACGTGTGGAAAATGGCGATGAAGAAGCTAAAAAATCACTGACAGAGGCAAATCTGCGTCTGGTAGTCAGTATTGCTAAAAAATATGTTGGCCGCGGTATGCCTTTCCTGGATTTGATTCAGGAAGGAAATATGGGGCTTATGAAGGCTGTGGACAAGTTCGATTATACCAAAGGATATAAGTTCAGTACTTATGCTACCTGGTGGATCCGTCAGGCGATTACACGTGGTATTGCCGATACCGGAAGAACCATTCGTGTTCCGGTACATATGGTAGAGACGATCAACAAGACCCTTCGTATGACCAGAACCCTGTTACAGGAATTAGGAAGAGAACCAACCGCTGAGGAAGTAGCGGAGAGATTGAATGTTCCGGTTGGAAGAGTAAGAGAAGTTCTGAAAATTTCCAGAGATCCGGTTTCTCTTGATACACCCATAGGTGAAGAGGATGATAGTCATTTAGGTGACTTTATAGAAGATGATTCAGCACTTTCACCTGCAGACTCTGCAGCGTTCTCCATGCTTAGAGAAGAGCTTGGCACTGCACTGGAATCCCTTACGGACAGAGAGCGTCAGGTAGTTAAACTGCGTTTTGGACTGGAAGATGGAAGAGCAAGAACACTGGAAGAAGTCGGTAAAGAATTTAACGTTACCAGAGAACGTATCAGGCAGATAGAGGCGAAAGCACTGCGCAAGCTGCGTCATCCGTCTCGTAGTAAAAGACTTAAAGATTTTCTTATTTAAAGATTAGACAGCATTTGGGCGTGCAGGCTGGTGTAATGAATTTCAAATACACTTTTGAGCAAGATAACGGGATTCGGGAGCCTCATTACAGAAGCTCCCTGGTCCCGCTTTTGTTGTACTGATACGGTTTGTCATTGGTTATAATGTGTGGATGAATAATCATAGGAAAGGTTATTATGAAAAAAATTGTCATTATCGGAGCAAATGATTTTCAAAACCCTCTGATATTAAAAGCGAAAGAGATGGGATACCAGACCCATGTGTTTGCATGGAAGGAAGGGGCTGTCGGAGAACAGACAGCAGATTATTTCTATCCGGTAAGTATTGTGGAAAAAGATGTAATACTGAAGGAATGCAAAAAGATCAGACCGGATGCGGTAGCCAGTATCGGTTCTGACCTGGCGAATATTACCGTACAGTATCTTGCGGTACGCCTGGGACTTTGTGCAAACAGCGACAGATGTATCTTGTATTCCACTAATAAATATGAAATGCGCAGGGCATTTGTAAAAAATCATATTTCGGCGCCGTTATTTACGGTGGTGGATGAGAAACGAAATGTGGAACTGCCCCAGGGCATGACATTTCCAATTATCGTCAAACCCACGGACCGGTCCGGCAGCAGGGCGATTACCAAGGTTTTCCGGGAAGAAGAGCTAGAAGGGGCAATTACGGCAGCCATCTCAAATTCTTTTGAAAAGAAGGCGATTTTAGAAGAGTATATTGACGGAGAAGAATTCAGTTGTGAAGGAATCAGCTATGAAGGACAGCATACCTTTTTGGCAATTACCAGAAAGTATACTACCGGGGCACCTCATTTTATTGAAACAGGTCACCTGGAACCCTCCGGTCTGCCCCCTGAGACAGAAGCGAAGGTATTCCGGGAGCTTGGAATGGCTCTGGATGCCCTTGAAATCCGAAATGGGGCATCCCACTCGGAATTTCGAATTAATAGCAGGCAGGAAGTGAAAATCATTGAAATAGGGTCACGTATGGGCGGAGATTGTATCGGTTCCCATCTCGTTCCACTTTCCACCGGACAGGATTATCTGAAAATGGTTATTCAGACTGCTTTGGGTGAAAGACCCAGGCTGCTGGAAGAGCCGCTTAATCACTTTGCCAGAATCCAGTTTATTTTAGGAACCGGTGATCTGGAGAAATACAGGCATATAAAAGCAAAATATCCAAAAAATATAGTATTTACCAGCGAGATCGGGGAAATTGGTTCTCATAAGGTGGTTGACAGTGGAAGCCGATTTGGCTTTTACATTATAAAAACCGGGGACTTTTCCCATATGCAGGAGATTGAAGCGCTCCTATAAAAACTGGATTCTTCATTATTAGAAGGAAGTATTTGCAAACATGCTCCAGGGGATTAATACAGACAGGAAACCGAGGAAAAGAATATGAAAAAATTAATGATATTAGGCGCAAGCTATTCTCAGGTACCGCTAATCAGGGCGGCAAAAAAACTGGGATTTTATACAATCGCCGCAAGCATACCAGGTGATTTTCCTGGTTTTGAAGAGGCAGACGAGTTCTGCTATGCCGATATTTCAAAGCCGGAGGAGGTTTTGGAATATGCCAGGAAGTTACAGATAGATGGAATTACCACCTGCTGCCTGGATACCGGGGTGCCGGCTATTGGTTATGTATGTGACAAGATGGGACTTAAGGGACCGGGATACGAAACGGCATGCTGCTCTGTAAATAAATGGAAAATGAAAAAAGCTTTCGAGAGAGAAGCTGTAAGTACCGCCCGGTTCCGACTGGTGAAAAATCAGGAGGAACTGGAAAGGGCATTAGAGGAACTTAGCTTTCCTGTTATTGTGAAAGCAGTTGACCTGATGGGCAGCAGAGGAATCTTTAGAAGTAATACAAAAGAGGAAGCCATTGCAAATTACGGTAAAACAATGGAAGCAACCGGGAAGGATTACTGTCTGGTGGAAGAGTTTATTGAAGGTACAATTTTCGGTACTGAGGCGATGATTCAGGACGGAGAACTTGTATTTATGCTTCCAAACGGAATTGATGCCTATCAGGGTTTTACGCCTACCCCTGTTGGACATTATGTACCCCTTGAGAATATTAACCAGCTTTCACCCCAGATTTCAAAGGAAGTAGGAAAAGCTGTCCGTGCACTGGGAATTGACAATTGCCCGGTTAACTGTGATCTTATATTGAAGGATGGAAAAGTATACGTAATTGAAATCACTGCAAGAGCAGGAGCTACCTGCCTGCCGGAATTAGTGAGTATATACTATGGGATACACTATTATGAAATCATTGCCATGCTGGCAATGGGACTGGATGTCCGGGCTCTGTTTATTCGTGCTTCCATGATTCGTCCGGTGCCGAATCTTTCAAAGATATTAATTTCCGATAAGACCGGAACGGTTACCAGACTTGTAAACGAAAATGAGCCTTCCCAGGATATTATAGATTTGTCCTTTAACATCCGGGAAGGGGATCAGGTGAATAAATATAACAATGGCAGGGACAGGATCGGTCAGATTATTATAAAAGGTGATACCTTGCAGGCATGCAGGGAGCGTTTAGAAGAAGTGATGTCCAAAATCACCATAGAAGTGGATAACGAATATGGCAGATAAGACAAAAAACAAATGGTTCTATATAAAATTATTTACGGTTCTGCATATCAGTCTGCTGTTTAGTTCTTTAAGCGGAGTGGCATCTAAGATGGCTGCAAATCAGAAGTTTTTATCTCTGGAATTTTGCGGTTACTATGGTCTTGTACTGGTGATTATGTTCGTTTATGCATTTATCTGGCAGCAGATATTAAAGCGTATCCCGCTGACGGTAGCTTTTGCAAACAAGCCGGTAACTCTGATCTGGGGAATGATTTTCGGTAAAATAATATTTGGGGAGGTAATCACATGGAACATGCTGCTGGGAGCAGGGATTATCTTTTTTGGAATATATCTGGTGGTGACTTCTGATGAGTAAGCTCAATATTTCCATCTGTATTTTATTATCATCGGTTCTGATTTCTGCAATCTCCCAGATTATGTTGAAGAAGGCTACGATGAAGAAGCATAAGAGCATGTTATTTGAATATTTGAATCCCCTGGTTATCTTTGCATACGGGCTGTTCTTTTTATCAACGCTGCTGACCATGTTCGCACTGCGCTATGTACCGCTTTCCATGGCACCCATTTTAGAATCTACCAGTTACATATTTGTATCCGTAATGGGTTATTTCTTTTTGAAAGAGCGCTTTCCAAAGAAAAAATTAATCGGAATACTGGTCATACTCGTGGGAATATTAGTATTTTCTATGTAGCTGACACAGGTCATATACCCGCAGTAAGCTGGCGGGACGTTAAATATGCAGCCGCAGGCGGTTGGGAAAAGTCCCTCGCTGCAGCCGCAAAAAGCAAATGCAGGCATGCCTGTTTGGCTCTCTGCAAGCAGAAATAAAGGAGTACTTAAATGTTAATATCGATTGTGATTCCCTGCTATAATTCCCAGGATACCATTGAGAAGGTAGTGGATTTATGCGTAGAGGAATTTAAAAAAATAGATGGTTACGAGTGTGAATTCGTACTGGTTAATGATTATTCAAAAGACAAAACTTATGAATCCATTAAACGCTGTGCCGATAAATATTCTTTTGTGAAAGGAATTGATCTGGCTAAGAATTTTGGACAGCATAATGCGATCATGGCTGGCCTTCAGCATACAAACGGCGAACTGATAATGGGAATGGACGATGATATGCAGACGCATCCGTCCCAGATCCATAAGTTTATCGAGAAAATGAATGAAGGCTATGATCTGGTCTATGGCAGATATCAGACCCGGAAATTTTCCTGGCTTAAAAATCTGACCAGCAAAATCAGTGATTTTATTGTATGGCATATGATCGAAAGACCAAAGGGCATTACGGCATGCAGTTTTTGGCTTGCCAAGAAATATGTCAGAGATGAAATTATCAAATATGACAACTATAATTTATACCTGCAGGTATTGTTTTACCGTACCACAAACCACATTGCAAATGTGGATATCGAACATTTCAGCCGTGAGGTGGGTACTTCCAACTACACCTTCAAAAAGTTATTCCGGTTATTCTTATCCTGTATTAATTATACGGTAATCCCCTTGCGGATTTCCATGTTGCTGGGAGGCATCTTTGCAGTTATCGGTGTAATCGGGGCATTGGTTGTGTTTGTGCGCCGGATCTTAGATCCAACGATGGTTCTGGGCTGGTCTTCCCTTATGTGCGCCATGTTCCTGTTCTTTGGCATCGTACTGTTTATGCTGGGGATCGTGGGAGAGTATATTGGGAAAATTATGCTGAATCTGAATAAAACCCCCCAATATGTCGTCCGTGAGACAATCAACGTGACAGCGAAAAAACCGGAAATAAAACCTGAGATGGAACAGCAAATGAAACTGGAAATAAAACCGGAAATAAAACCACAAGTAGATGTGGAAATGAGGTCACAAGTCCGGACAGAAATAGAAACGAAAGAATATCAGGAAAACGAAGTAGCGGCAACCACAGACCGGGGAGAAACAGAATGAAAACAAAAAAAGAAACTGATCATTGGGATTGTTACTGTTCTTGTACTGGTGATAGTAGTGGTTCTTGGATTCATAGGCAATTATTTTTGCGATTATGCCTTAAATCCCAGCGTTACCAATGGAGTTGAATCTGATGATGAGATGGAAAAAACGCCGGATGATGATGAAAAGGATGCTGCCGGATCCTGGCTTTCCGGGGAAGCCGAGGATGTCTGGATGACCAGTGATGATTCCTTAAAGCTTCATGCATATAAAGTAGATGCAAAAAAGCCTTCCAACAAATACGTCGTTCTCTGCCATGGCTACAAGGGCGAAGCAGCTGATATGGCCATTTATGGAAAACATTTCTATGAAAATAATTATAATGTCTTAATACCGGATGCCAGAGCCCATGGACAGAGTGAAGGAAAATTAATCGGTATGGGCTGGCCGGAGAGAAGAGATATCATTAAATGGATGAATACCATCATATCGGAAGAGGAAGATGCACAGATACTTCTGATGGGAGTTTCTATGGGAGCGGCAACGGTGATGATGACATCCGGAGAAGAAGATCTTCCCGCCCAGGTAAAAGCAGTGGTGGAAGACTGTGGTTACACTTCCGTCTGGGATGAGTTTGATCACCAGCTAAATGAAATGTTTGGGCTGCCTCCATTCCCGGTACTGAATGTGTCCTCTCTGGTAGTTAAAATCCGTGCCGGATATTTTTTAGGAGAAGCAAGTGCAGTAAAGCAGGTAGCAAAGAGCCATACCCCAACGATGTTTATTCATGGTGATCAGGATACCTTTGTACCCTTTGCAATGCTGGATAAGCTTTATGAAGCAGCAGTATGTGAAAAAGAAAAGCTTGTGATACCCGGAGCAGCTCACGGTGAAGCCAGAAAAACCGACAGCAAGACTTATTGGGATGCAGTTGATAAATTTGCCAAAAAGTATATTAAGTAAAAGCATAGAAATTAAAATGGTCCACAAGCTGGGTGTATTTGCTTGTGGACCTCTACGATAAAGGGTCTGTCAGACATAACTTACGTCTGATATATTTTTGAAGTAAAAAGCCAGATGGCAGCAGCCGATGTACCAATCGCCAGAATGCCTGTAATAATTGGGTAAATGTAAAAGTAAGGAGACTGGGCTATTAATAGAATTAAGTCTCCGGATTTTTGGTGAAGGGTAGGATAAATTACTGTAACGGCAATGATTAGACATATTACCTCACCAATAAAAAGTGTGTAGCGAACAATCTTATTATCTATCGTTAGTATCATCAGTGCAACATACCAGGCAAAAATAAAGGAAAAGTAATAAAAGAGTAAGGAACTGATCAAACCGGGCAGTGAACTCTGTGAATACATGTATATTAGATAATCAAATGTAAAAACTGTTTGGTCAAATATACATGTAAGTAAAATATACAAATAGCCCTTAATCAGCAAGTTTTGTACAATACTTTTTTGATGCAGCGGAGCGTACCGCATAATGGAATGCTCCTCGAAGTAAACTCTTCTCAGTTTCTGTATTGTATATATAAATACCCATAAAGTAAGGGAGAAAACTCCATTTCCAAAGAAAAATGTCTGCGCCAGTAGAAAACATACCAAAATATAGGATAAAATTTGCGTATGCCCCACATCTGCAACCCGCTCCATTTTCTGATAGGCTAAAATATCCTTTACCATTACGCACCCTCCTCTGAAAAATATCTCATAAAATCATCGAATCCCGCTCTTACAAATCGTATTTCATCTGTATTCGTTCCGGCAATATCGGAATGGCTGGATGATATCAAACCTTCATATCCAAAAGCGGTTTCTTTCATACCCACAATATTTTTTTTGAATTCCGGTGTCATACATTCCGTTGGACAGTGGAATAGCTGGTATTGTTCCAGTAGTGTATCTTTTTCCTCTGCAAATATAATTCTGCCTTTTTCCATAAAAACAACATAGTCTGCAATCCGTTCCACATCCACAGTCAGATTGGTGGAGAAAAGAATGGATTTCTCCTCATCCTGCATAAAATCCATCACCATATCTAAAATATCATCCTTAGACACGGTATCCAGGTTTGCTGTAGGTTCATCCAGTATCAGTAAATCAGGATTACAGCTAATAGTCAGCAAGACCTGAAATTTCCGCTGCATACCTGTGGAGAAGTTTGCCAGTCTCTGATCCTCATTCAAATGAAACAGATCTAAATATTTTTCAAACAAATCATATTTGAAATTCTTATAAAAGGGTGCAACTGCATTTGCGATCTGATCCGGAGAAAACCGCGGGTTATAAGCGAGGGCATTTGAGGTAAAGCTAAGCCGCTCCTTGATTAGGGGATTCTTAAGGCTTTTGTCAGTTTCAAAATAAGTGATGGTCCCTTTTTGGTATTTTTGAAGTCCCATGATTGCTTTCAGTAAAGTAGTTTTACCGGCACCATTTCTGCCGATCAGGCCGGTAATAGTACCAGTTTTTATCTCCAGATTGATGTCCGATAATTTAAAATCATTTTCATAAAAGCGAACTTCAAGGTCATTTAAAATAAGTGCGGATGATGTCATATAGATTCCTCCTCTACAAGTTCCCGAACCAGATTCATAAAATCTTCGTTACTAAAACTGATTGTTTTTGCGTAGTGATAAACGTCTTTCAGCTGCTCTTTCAGCTGCATACGATAGGAATTTTTAATGAAAGAGGCATCCAGTTCTGCGGCGTAGACGCCTTTTCCATTAATACTGACGGCTATTCCGGATTTACAAAGCTCTTCATAAGCCCGTTTCACCGTAATGATTCCGATTTTGCATTCCTTTGCCAGCATACGGATGGAGGGAAGCTGGGTACCTGGTGGAATTCTACCACTTAAGATCTGCTCCGTTACCTGTTCCCTTATCTGCTCATAAATCGGAATTTCAGAAATAGGTGAGATCATAATATTCAATCGTAATCGCCTCCGTTCTTACTGTGACTATACCATAGACACGGTTTAAAGTCAATTGTAATATTCAAAAATCTTTTGTTTAAGGGAGGTAGGTATTACTTGTATTATATCCTCTTTTACAGGCTGCCCCAAAAAGTTATGACAACTGTCTTGTCACCTGTAAAGTTTTGTGGTATACTAATTCATCGAAACATATACAAAAGGGAGGTCAAGATGAACGAGAAGCAATTAAGAATCCAGGAATTAAAAAAGGAAAAAGATGCTGTGATCCTCGCACACTATTATGTAAATGATGAGGTTCAGGAAATTGCAGACTATGTAGGAGATTCTTATTATCTGAGTGAAATTGCCACCAAGATAAAAGAAAAAGTGCTGGTACTTTGCGGTGTCCGCTTTATGGGAGAGAGCGCAAAGATTTTAAATCCGGATAAAAAAGTTTTAATGCCGGATATGCAGGCTGACTGTCCCATGGCACATATGGCTGATGCCCGTAAAATAGAAGAAATCCGCAGAAAATACGAGGATGTGGCAGTTGTCTGTTATGTGAATTCTACGGCGGAACTTAAGGTTCATTCCGATGTATGTGTAACTTCATCCAATGCATTAAAAATTGTCAGAGCATTGCCAAATAAGAATATTTTCTTTATACCGGATCAGCATCTTGGAACTTATGTAGCCTCTCAGGTGCCCGATAAGAATATAATATTAAACGATGGTTATTGTCCGGTTCATGCAAGAATCACCGAAGAGGAAATCAAGGAAGCAAAAGCAGCCCACCCAAAAGCAAAAATTCTGGTTCATCCTGAGTGTCAGGCTTTGGTTACCGCGATGGCTGATTATGCAGGAAGTACATCCGGTATTATCGAATACGCTTCCAAAGATGATGCGTCAGAATTTATCATTGTAACAGAAAAGGGTGTGTTATATGAACTGCAGCACAGGAATCCGGAAAAGAAGTTTTATCTTGTAAATGAAACACAGTGCTGCCCGGATATGAAAAAAATAACATTAGATAATATGATCCAGGCAATGGAAACCGGAGCCCCTTTAATTGAGTTAGAAGAAACATTTATAAACCAGGCGCATGCACCATTGAAGAAGATGCTGGAGCTTGCGAAGTAAGGAAGAAGATGGAGTATTATGAAAAAAAATTATGATGTAATCATTATTGGAACCGGAGTAGCCGGATTATTTAATGCATTGAATCTGCCGGAATATCTGGAGATTCTGATGATTACAAAGGCCGGATTAGAAGAGAGCGATTCTTTTTTGGCACAGGGCGGAATCTGTGTTCTGAAAAATGAAAATGATTTTGAGAGTTATTTTGAAGACACCATGAAAGCTGGGCATTATGAAAATACCAAAGAATCGGTAGAAGTCATGATCCGTTCTTCCAGGGAAATCATATCTGATTTACTGCGGTATGGCGTGGAATTTGAATCAGAAGAGGGAGAGCTTCGCTATACCCGCGAAGGTGCCCATTCCACTCCAAGGATTTTGTACCATGAAGATGTAACCGGAAAAGAAATAACAGGAAAGCTGTTAAAACAGGTTCTGGATAAAGAGAACATTACCATAATGGAACATACAGCCATGACAGATATTTTAAGTCACAATAATGATTGTTATGGTGTTATAATAAAATTGGAAAACGGGCAGGAGACCACGGTTATGGCACATGATATTGTACTTGCCTGCGGAGGAATCGGGGGACGCTATCAGCATTCAACAAATTATCCCCATCTAACGGGAGATGCACTTACCATTGCAGGGAAGCATGATATTCGTCTTAAGAATTTAGATTACATACAGATTCACCCTACAACACTGTATTCTACCAAACCGGGCAGAAGATTTTTAATCTCAGAATCTGTCCGGGGTGAGGGGGCAGTATTGTATAATAAAGCAGGGGAGCGTTTTGTTAATGAACTGCTGCCCAGAGATTTGCTTACAAAGGAAATCTATAAGCAGATGGAAAAGGATGATACCCCTTATGTAATGTTATCAATGCAGACCATACAGGGAATAGATGTTACCAGGCGTTTTCCAAATATTTACCAGC
Organism: Robinsoniella sp. RHS; assembly: GCF_001029355.1. Classification (NCBI taxonomy): domain Bacteria; kingdom Bacillati; phylum Bacillota; class Clostridia; order Lachnospirales; family Lachnospiraceae; genus Robinsoniella; species Robinsoniella sp. RHS. The sequence goes on along the minus strand of NZ_JNGB01000016.1, from coordinate 171,336 downwards.
ACTGTCTGGATGAAGGCTTTGATGTTACAAAAGAATGTATACCGGTTGTACCGGCACAGCATTATTTTATGGGAGGAATTGATGTGGATCTGGATAGCCGTACTTCAATGGAGCATTTATATGCCGTAGGAGAAACCAGCTGTAACGGAGTCCACGGGAAGAACCGCCTTGCCAGTAATTCACTTTTAGAAAGCCTTGTTTTCGCAAAACGTGCTGCAAAGGATATATTGAGCAATCGATCAAAGGAGAAAATGATATCATGAATCAGATTACAACCAAATTAAATGTAGACAATCTTATCATGCAGGCATTGCGTGAAGATATTACCAGCGAAGATATCACCACAAATGCTGTTATGCGTGAGAGTAAACCAGGGAGAGCAGATCTTATCTGTAAACAGGATGGAGTAATTGCAGGTCTGGATGTGTTCACCAGAGTATTTGAGTTATTAGATGATAAGGTTACGGTAGAAAAGTTTTTTAAAGATGGTGACAAGGTTAAAAATGGGGACCTTTTAGCAGTCGTTACCGGAGATATCCGGGTGTTGCTATCAGGGGAGAGAACAGCTTTAAATTATTTACAGCGCATGAGTGGAATTGCAACGTATACAAGAAATGTTGCAGATCTGCTAAAGGGCAGTAAGACAAAATTACTGGATACCCGCAAGACAACTCCAAATATGCGTATTTTTGAAAAATATGCGGTAAAGGTAGGCGGAGGATATAATCATCGTTATAATCTCTCGGATGGAATCCTGATCAAAGATAATCATATCGGAGCAGCAGGCGGAGTAAAAGAAGCAATTCAAATGGCAAAAGAATACGCACCGTTTGTAAGAAAGATCGAAGTGGAAGTGGAAAATCTGGAGATGTTAAAAGAAGCGCTAGAAGCAGGTGCTGACATTATTATGCTGGATAACATGACTCCGGAAACCATGAAAAGAGCAGTGGAAATGGTAGACGGCCGAGCAGAAACCGAATGTTCCGGAAATGTCACCAAAGAAAATATTAAAAACATCATTGATGTTGGTGTTGACTATGTATCAAGCGGCGCCCTGACCCATTCAGCTCCTATTCTGGATGTGTCATTAAAAAATCTTCATGCTGTTTAATAAGATAAATACTGTTTAATAAGAAAACCGCAGGAAGCATATCTACTATGTTCCCTGAGGTTTTGTCAGCATCTGTTTAAAAATTTATTGATCAATCATTACGATACACTCTAGTAGTCCATAAGGTAAAACGTATATCTGATAAATTTAGAGGCTGGTGCCGAAATCGATTACAATTTCCTGTCCGGTAATAGCCCTTGACTCGTCGCTGGCTAGAAAAAGAATTGCATTCGCTACGTCCTGTGGCTGGCAGACAGGAAGCTTCATATCTGTATGTTTTGCCATAGCGCCGAGCATATCCATGTCTAAGGTGGAATTTGCGGCACTGGCACCCATAGGTGTGGCTACAGACCCGGGACAAAGAGCATTGCATCGGATACCTTCTGATGCACACCGAAGAGCAGTATGTCTGGTGATGCCCAGGATAGCAGCTTTTGAAGCAACATAGGCAGCACCGCCTCCGCCATTAACGCCTGCAATGGAAGCGACATTCACAATAGAACCGGATTTATGTTTCAACATAACATTTAATACAGTTCGAATGCATTGGATGGTACCTTTGGCATTAATATTGATGACACGGTCCAGCTCATCATCCTGAACCCGGTCTACCGGAAGCAGACCAGAATCTAAGACGCCAGCATTATTGACAAGAATGTCGATATTACCGAATTTATCCAGAGTTTCCCGGACTAAGGCAAGGAAACTTTCCGGGTTCGAGATATCGCTGGGAATAGAAAGTACAGAACCTCCTGCCTGTCTGATTTTTTCTGCTACAGCGTCTAATTGCTCTTTCCTTCGGGCAGTGATTACAACATTTGCTCCTTCAGCAGCAAAAAGCAGTGCCGCAGCTTCCCCAATTCCTGAATTACCGCCTGTAATGATAGCGGTTTTATTTTCTAAACGTTTCATATAAAATTCCCTTTCTAAAAATAGTAATAATTATTGTTATTAATTATATCATAGCGCGAAACTTCCCATATGTCAATGGATAAAAGGTAGACATTTCCCAACAATATAAGTTATTGTATCCTATTTTGTAAAAAACAATAGAAGGCAGGTAGAATTTCAAGTATAATGAAATACTGTAACTTACTAATAAAAAGAAGGGGATTACTCATGAAAGAAATATTTCAAAAACTTACCGATGAATATGCAGAAAAATACCACTTTAGTGGGGCCTGTATGCTGAAATCCTCAGATGAAGTATTATTTTCCGCTGCATATGGGTGTGCCAATCAGGCTTATAAAATAAAGAACAGATTAGATACCAGATTTGATACGGCATCTGTGACGAAGACATTTACAGCTGCAGCAATTCTGCAGCTGGCTGATAAGGGATTCCTGATGTTAGACAGCAGGATTCGCGATCTCGTAGATCTGACAGGAACTAAAATCCCTGAAGATGTCCGCATTGAACATCTGTTAAACCATACTTCGGGAATCGCAGACGATGCAGATGAGGAGGCAGGAGAAGATTATTCCCTGTTATTTATAGAAAGTCCCAATTACGCTATCCGCAATTGCCGTGATTTCCTTAAGAATTTTGCTTTTAAAGACCCCTTTTTCAAAGCAGGTACAAATGTAAGATACAATAATTGTGCATTCATTTTGTTAGGTCTTGCAATTGAGAATATTACCCATATGAATTATAGGGAATATGTAGAGAAGAACATTTTTGAGAAAGCAGGGATGAAGAATACAAGGTTCTGTGCAATGGATGAAATATGTGAAAACACAGCGGAAGGTTATGGGGATGTGTTTCGGAAAACAGAATCAGGTGATGAGATATGGAGTGGATTTAAAAAAAATATTTACAGCTATCCGCCCATTGGAGCTGCTGACAGCGGGGCATATACAACAGTAGAAGACCTGGACCGATTTATAAGAAGTATCAAAGCAAATACCCTTATGTCCCATGAATTTTCAAAAATGTTGTTGGAACCCCACTGTGATTTCACAAGAAAGTCCCAGTGGAATGAAGTGGCAGATGCAAGAGTTAGAATGGGGTATGCTTTCGAGTTTCTTGAAATTAAGGATGATATTTTCTGCATTTATAAAGAAGGAATCAATGAAGGTGTATCGGCGATGTTTTCCTATTACCCGAAAGCAGATCTTACTCTAAGTATACTATCGAATCAAAATTGTGATGTGTGGAAAATGCACAGAGCTATGCAAACGGAAATTTATCATAATTATTATCATGCATGAAATAGCAACTAAAGCTTCTGTACAATATAAGTAATCACATTGGTGTGAATCATAACCAGCAGATCTTCTCTTGGGATCGTATAAGATTGGGCGGATGTTCTGTTTTGCAGTACGCGGCATTTGAAGAAACTTTTTTTCAGCAGATTTATCATGGTTTCTGTTGGAAGATTGATTTCAAATTGTTTCTTTCAGCATTTCTTATTTTATAAAGTGTATTCACATCTAATCTCCAGGAAATTTATTTATTCGAAAAAAAGTAATTGTATATTAGTTCACCTTTTCTATTTTTGCATAACAATCCGTCTTTAGCAGATTCATAAAAAATGTTCTCGCATTTTCCGGTGTCCGGTATTGGGGCATGCTGGAAAATGCAAGAGAGAGATCGTCTATTTGTTCCATTGCATTTTTACAGCTGATCAGGAGTTCTTCAGGGAGAACTTCCAGTGATGAGTATTCCAGGTTTTGCGGATTCAGACGGTGGGTTTCCATTGCGTAAGGGATACGTTTGCGGCAGCGGCAAAAGCCCTGTTTCCCAAGTTCACAATACTCATCCAGAAATGCAGCCATCTTTTTCCGGATGCGGGAGAGTCTCTGGCGATATGCCTCAGGGGTGATATTCAGTATTTCGCCTGCTATTTTGCTGTCCGCTTTAAACATGGTTCCCAGAATGAATATGCAGCGGCTGTCCGGATCCAGGCACTGCAGCATGACATTGGTACAGGATAATTTTAGTTCCTGCTCTAACAATGGCTGCTCAACATTTTGAGCCGGGTCAGGGATATCGTTTGCTGCACCGTTTTTAATATCATATCCATAGAATTCAAAGCTGAGAGGTCTCTTTGCAAACATACTTTTTTTGTAATTTTTTAAATGGTTTACAGCAATGCGAAAAGCCCAGGTGGTAAAGGAGCTTTCTTTGCGAAAAGTCTCTAAGTGGGTCATGATCCGGATGGTAATTTCCTGAACGGCATCTTCAGCATCCGGTATTGTTCCAAGCATTCTCAGAGACAGATTAAAGATTAAATCCTGTATAGAAACAAGGAGGGTTTCCATAGCGGATCTGTCACCGGATACAGCCAGATCAACGAATTCGTTCCACTCATCATTGGTGTAGTCTGTATCAGAATTATCATGATACAAATTTTTGGTTGTGTTTTCCATAGTTTTCTCCGTTGTAGTTTATTTGGGACAGGTAACTGTCTGATAGCAATAGTATAGCACAGACAAAGGCTGTACGAAAGTAGAAAAACGGTTACGGTTCAGTTGTAAATAAGACTTGACTCTCCCCTTACAGGAGCATATATCCTTACCTTTGCAACAGGAAAACTATTGTAAAAGTATAGTATTTGCAATAGGGAAAAGTGGTGCAACAGAAAGGAGAAACGATGGGAAATGTAATTGAAGTAAGGCATTTAGAGAAACACTTTGGAGGAAAAACTGCTGTGAAAGATCTTTCATTTTCAGTAGGCAAAGGTGAGGTCTTCGGATTGCTGGGACACAATGGAGCAGGGAAAAGTACCACCATAGATTGTATGCTGGGACTGAAATCTTATTCAAAAGGTGAGGTTCATATTTTGGGAATGGATCCGGTAAAGAAGCGGAAAGTATTATTCGAACGGGTGGGTGTACAGCTGCAGCATACCTCATATCAGGATAAGATTAAGGTTGGTGAGCTATGTGAGGAGAATGCAGTGTTATATAAGAATCCTGGTAATTATCATGAACTTCTGGAACAGTTTGGACTTTCAAAATGCAAAGCCCAGTATGTATCCACGTTGTCCGGAGGGGAAAAACAGAAGCTGTCAGTTTTATTAGCTCTGCTCCCCAAGCCGGATGTGATCTTTTTAGATGAACTGACAACCGGATTGGATACCCTGGCAAGAAGAGAAGTCTGGAATCAGCTGGTGAAACTGAAGAAAGTGGGAGTGACGATATTTCTGACTTCCCACTACATGGATGAGGTAGAAGCGCTTTGCGACAATATCTGCATCATAAAAGAAGGAAAAAAAGTGGAGTGCGGTCCTGTGAAAACCGTGATTGAAAAAAGTCCTTGTGATTCACTGGAGGATGCTTATCTTTGGTATATGGGAGAGGAGGTAGTTAAATGAAACGATTTTTAACACTGTTGAAAATTGAGGGGAAGATTGCAGTCAGGGGAATAGACGGAATCTTCTTTGGTATCTTTATGCCGGTTGGAATTGCGATACTAATTGGTTTTATCTGTGGGGATAAGCCTGCTTATGAAGGGGCTGCGTATACTTTCCTGGAGGCATCCTTTCCGGCACTTATTACGGTAGGAATCTGCGCAACTGCATTTATGGGAATTCCGCTTGGGCTTTCGGATTACCGTGACAAGAAGATATTGAAACATTTTTTTGTCACACCGGTCAGCCCGATGCTGCTTTTAATGGTACAGGTAGCTATTAATTTCCTTAATTCACTTGTTTCAGCCACGGCTATTTTACTGGTGATGAAGTTTGTGTTCGGATATCGGATGAGGGGGTCAAAGATAGGTTTTCTATTTGCCTATATTCTGGTTCTGATTTCCATGTATGCCCTGGGAATGATGCTGGCCAGTCTTTGCCGGACCCTTAAGGTGGCAAATCTGGTATGTACACTGATTTATTTCCCTATGCTATTTCTCTCAGGAGCTACAATTCCTTATGAGATACTGCCCCAGGCATTGCAGAAAGCGGCAAACATTCTACCTTTGACCCAGGGGATTAAATTACTGAAAGGGTTCTCAATGGGGACCGGGAAAACAGAAATTTTAGTTCCCAGTATTATAATGATAACGGTAGCGGCGGCAGGAATTATCATTTCCATAAAGAAATTCCGATGGGAATAGTCTATTTATGAGTAGATGACTATCCACGAAAATTCAAACTGGCAAAAACAGATAGCTTGTATGTCGAAATTCTCATTATATTCTTAAATTGTGTCTCATATACTATAACCAGAACCGATATTTAGGAGTGGCATATGAGTGAGAAACAATCAAACCAGAATGTTGTCAGAGAATCAGAGCCGGGCCCGGATAAAGAGACTAAATTCCATCAATACAGAGGAATCGGCATTCTGCTCTTGTGCGCTGTTCTGGTAATGGGGGGAATTTACAGCTTTGGGGGAATTACCCTTCAGACGGCAGGGAGCAGTACGGTAGGAAACAGGGAACTTCCGATTTACTGTGTAGATACCCAGAAGAACCAGGTGGCACTGTCTTTTGATGCGGCCTGGGGAAATGAAGATACACAGGAGATACTGGATATTCTGGCAAAACATAACGTACATGTTACATTTTTCATGACCGGTGGATGGGTTGAGGCTTTCCCGGATGACGTAAAACGAATTGCAGCAGCGGGCCATGATCTTGGAAATCACAGTGAAAACCACAAAAATATGAGCCAGCTGAGTGATGAACAGTGCAAACAGGAAATTATGAAGGTACATGACAAGGTGAAAGCTCTGACCGGAATTGAAATGAATCTGTTTCGTCCGCCGTATGGAGACTACGATAATCATGTTATAAAAGATGCTTATGCCTGTGGTTATTTCCCGATACAATGGAGCGTGGACAGCTTAGATTGGAAAGATTACGGTGTGGAAAATATCATCCAGACTGTCACCCAGAATAAAGCATTGGATAAGGGTGCTATTATTCTTATGCATAATGGCGCAAAATATACAGCACAGGCTCTGGATACCGTCATTACCGGTCTTCAGGATAAGGGATACGAGATCGTACCGATATCCCAGTTGATTTATCAGGATAAATACCATATGGATCAGGCAGGAAAGCAGATCAGTGATGATATTCAGAACAATTCCAAAACCCAGACCAGCAGCGGGCAGTGATCAGAAACCGTAAGCCGGACAGTCTCAGATGTATTGAGGCTGTCCGGCTTGCTGCCGGTTAAATCATGACTGTCACAGGTATTGTCATATAGCTGAATCTGCATACTTTTCAGGTGCCATAAATGGCAGCAGGGAGATTAAAATGGAATAAAAATATTGAGGTTTCAAATATATCATGCTATACTTATCACCGTAAATACCATATTTAAGCGAGGAGGGATATGATGAAATTTACAAAGATGCACGGAATCGGCAATGATTATGTGTATGTAAACTGCTTTGAGGAACAAGTTGCAGACCCGGGAAGGACAGCGGTATTTGTTAGTGACAGACACTTTGGAATTGGCTCAGACGGGTTAATATTAATCAAACCTTCTAAGAGGGCAGACTTTATGATGGACATGTATAACGCAGACGGCTCCCAGGGTGCAATGTGCGGAAATGGAATCCGGTGTGTGGCGAAATATGTGTATGATTATGGTTTGACCGATCAGACAGAGATCAGTATAGAAACAAAAAGCGGAATTAAATATCTGCATCTTACGGTAGAACAGGGTAAGGTGGCTTATGTAAAAGTAGACATGGGTGCGCCAATACTGGAATCCGGTAAAATACCTGTTATTTCCCAGAAGGATAAAGTAGTGGACGAGCCCGTTACCGTAGATGGAAAAACGTATCATATGACAGCGGTTTCTATGGGAAATCCACATACGATTGTCTATGTAGACGATGTGCAGGGACTGAAGATAGAAGAAATCGGTCCGGGCTTTGAAAATCATCCCTGTTTTCCGGATCGTGTAAATACGGAATTTGTTCGGATTATAGACAGACATACCGCCGAAATGCGTGTATGGGAAAGAGGTTCGGGAGAAACGCTTGCCTGTGGTACGGGTGCCTGTGCCGTAGCAGTGGCATCTATTTTAAATGGTTATACAGAGGATGAGGTAACCGTAAAACTGTTAGGCGGAGACTTAAAGATTGAGTGGGACCGAAAAGCAGACCGTGTATATATGACTGGTTCTGCTACCGTAGTATTCGACGGCGAGATAACTTTGCCGGATGAGTCGCACAGCTGTCAGTAAGCAATTTTCAAACATGCTCTGGAAAAATAGACGAAGCATAGGTATAAGATAAACACGAAACAAGCACGAAACAAGCATGTTATAAGCGAGGAGGCCGCTATGTTTAAAATCAATGATAATTATTTAAAATTACCGGGAAGTTATTTGTTTTCGACGATAGGCAAAAAAGTTGCTGCATTTACAGAAGCAAATCCGGATAAAAATATTATACGACTTGGAATTGGAGATGTTACTCAGCCACTGGCGCCGGCGATCATTACAGCCCTGCATGATGCAGTGGATGAAATGTCCGATGCAAGAACGTTTCACGGCTATGCTCCGGATCTTGGATATGAATTTTTAAGAAGTGCCATTGCCAGAAATGATTATGAAGACAGAGGATGCAGCATTGCAGCCGATGAAATCTTCATCTCTGACGGTGCAAAGTGTGATTCAGGTAATATTCAGGAAATATTTAGTGTTGATAATAAAATTGCTGTATGTGACCCGGTCTATCCGGTTTATGTGGACACAAATGTAATGGCGGGAAGAACCGGAACGTATAATGCCGGAACCGAGACATGGAGTGATGTAATCTATATGCCATGTACAGCTGAAAATAATTTCGCACCCGAACTTCCAAAGGAGAGACCGGATATTATCTATCTTTGTTTCCCAAATAATCCAACGGGTTCTACGATTACAAAGGATCAATTACAGGTCTGGGTAGATTATGCCAATAAAGAAGGCGCCGTAATTATCTACGATGCGGCTTATGAAGCATATATATCTGAAGAAAATGTACCACATTCCATTTACGAATGTGTTGGAGCCAGAACCTGCGCAATTGAACTTCGCAGCTTTTCGAAAAATGCGGGATTTACCGGGACACGACTTGGATTCACGGTTATTCCAAAAGAATTAAAAGCCGGAGATGTATCCCTTCATTCACTATGGGCAAGGCGCCACGGCACAAAATATAACGGTGCACCTTATATTATTCAAAAAGCCGGAGAAGCTGTGTATACGCCTCAGGGGAAGGAGCAGTTAAAGCAACAGGTATCCTATTATATGAACAATGCAAAAGTAATCTTTGATGGCCTGAAGGATGCCGGTTATACCGTATCCGGCGGTGTAAATGCACCATATATCTGGCTGCAGACTCCTAAGGGTATGACTTCCTGGGAATTCTTTGATTATCTGCTTGAAAAGGCAAATGTGGTTGGAACACCGGGTTCCGGATTTGGACCAAGCGGTGAAGGATATTTTCGTCTTACTGCATTTGGCAGTTACGAAAATACGGTTGCTGCTATTGATAGAATTAAGAAAATGTAATAACAATTAAAAAACAGTCCGAAATCCTGATAGGATCTCCAAAGCAGACTGATGAATATCAGACGCTTCTGCTTTTATGGGTCCACATCAAGGATTCCGGGCTGTTTTTAAAATCCGCAGTGCCCGTCTATACCGCAGCTCATTCCGGAAACAGATGTAGTTTCCTGCTGTAATAAAGCATCTGCAATTGCCTGTGCGTATACCTCCGGTGTATGGTAACCAGGCAGACGTGTATCCCCTATATAAATTACCGGAATACTGGTTATGTCATATTCTTCTGATAGGGCATTGAGCTCATCGAGCCGTGCAAGCTGCGATTTAGAAGTGATCTCTTCCAGAAATTCTTTTTCGTTTAGTTCCAGCTCTTTTGCGATGGCACCTAATACATTCAGGTCGCCGATATCTTTTTCATCTTCATAAAAGGTTGTAAATACTTTTTCCGTATATTCCTGTCCAACACCATGATCTTCGCAGTAAAGCAGACCTAAAAACGTATTCGTAGAATAAGGATGCGGAGAAAGTCTGGGAAGCTGCATTGTCAACCCAAGTTCCCTGGCCGCCGGGAGCAAAACTTCATCAAATCTTTTTAAGCGGGCTTCATCATGCATGGGGTCAGCCATTGGAGATGGCGGACGGCGCAGTTCATGAGGAATCCTTTCAAATGTTACATCCAGTCCATTTGCAGCCTGTTTCAGAGAAAAAAATTCCAGGTAACAGAATGGGCATACAAAATCAAAAAATACTTTAATTTTCAGACTCATTTTTTTTCCTTTCGATTTTCTGTTTCAGAATTTAAAACATTTTCAGTTATTTGCAATTAATTACACTCTGCTGCCTCCAAAAACGAACCGCCGGACACAGCCAGGGGTCAACATCCTGCTGAGAAAACCAGTTCTGTAGCCAGCTGACGGAGTTCATACAAGTTTCCACTCCCATTTTTCAGTACATCGTACTATCTACAAAGCGTCCCATAATCACTTAAACCCAAATTCAAGAAATTGTTCACTCTGGTATTATAGTATAACTCAAGGAATAGAACAAGCAATATTCGGGGAAATAGGAACTATTCAAACAAGCAATTTTACTTCCTTTTTTACTGAATATGAAGTAAAATGGTATTAAGTTTTCTGTATAAACCCGAAAAAAGAGAGGAGATTTATTTATGGGAGAGTATTTGTCACAAGTTAATGCATTACCGTTCTATTTGATCGTAGGCGGGGTACTTTTGTTTATCGTAGTAATGTGTGTGGTATTTTTGGTAAAAAGCTACCGTGCAGGCATTGCCATAGGTATGGATAAAAAAGTATTAAAAAGAGCAATTACATCCAGTGCCACGTTTACCGTACTGCCAAGTATCAGCATATTATTAGGTGTAATTGCACTTAGCGGAACACTGGGAGTTCCGTTTTCCTGGCTTAGGCTATCCGTAATCGGTGCCCTGCAGTATGAATTGAACGTTGCGGAGATTTCAGCCACCAGTATCGGTCTTACAGGACTTAAAGTAAGCGAGATGTCGGTGCAGGCTTTTAGCACCATCGCACTGGTTATGACGGTGGGAATTCTGGGTGGAGTAATCTGCTGTATCTTTGGACTGAAGAAATATCTGGGAAAGGTACAAAAAACTACGACACAGAAAAAGACCGGTAAGCCTGGATTTGGGGCATATGCCACAATAGCGATGTTTATTGGGCTATGCAGTGCATACATAGGATCCTATGTGGGAACTTTTACATCCTCAGGGAATTATCTGCCGTTAGCAGTGGCCGGAATATCTGCTGTGGTAATGGCAATATTTGAGTATTTTACCCAGAAGAAACAAATGGCATGGCTGGATAATTTCAGTGTGGCTACCAGTATGCTGGTGGGCATGATTGCAGCTGTATTAATGAAATTGGCATAAGGAGGCAGAGTTATGGATCAGAATGCAAAAGAAGTATATTTACAAAAATTTAATCAGCAATTGCATATGTTAGGCAGAATTACGCTGGGAGTGGCAATCGTTTTACTGATAGGAGCACCCCTTTTAATGGGTCTGCTCTATGGGGTAATGCCGGATATGTCCGGATTTTTAAAAGGCATCATTAAGGTTGGGATTATTTACATTCCTGTAGCTATCGTGGAATTTCTGGTATATGCTCCCATGCTTGGAACCGGCGGCAGTTATCTGACATTCCTTACGGGAAATGTTACGAATTTGAAAATTCCCTGCGCCATGAACAGCAGGGATATTGCAAAGACAGAAGTTGGGACAGTGGAAAACGAAATTATTTCTACTATCAGTATTTCTGTGAGTGCATTGGTGACCATGCTGGTTATATTTATAGGTGTACTTTTACTGGTACCGTTAACTCCGGTATTGCAGAATCCGGTGCTGACACCTGCATTTGACACGGTAGTTCCGGCATTGTTCGGCGCACTTGGTTTGAAGTATTTTATTAAGAGCTTGAAAATCGCATTTATACCTCTGCTTACAATGACACTGTTGTGCGTAATTGTTCCGGCTGCGATTCCCCAGACCAGTCTTCTGTTAATTCCTGCAGGCGGTATGGCACTTGGCATCGGATATTTGCTTTATCGTAAAAATATGTTGTAAACCGGAAAGAACAAAAAACAAAGAACGAAAAAGGAAAGAAGGATTTAATAATGTTGAAATGGATCGTATTAGCAATTGTGCTGATTATTGTTTTGCTGGCAGCAATCGTCTTAATCAGGGCATGTATGATGAAACCTACGGAAGCTTTGAACGCAACAATCGAAAAAGGAGATCCAAAACGTTCCAGACAATATGGAGAGCGGTTATCCAGAATGATTCAATGTGAAACGGTGTCCAGCAGATTTGAGGATGATAAAACAAAATTTTATGATTTTCATAAAGTATTGGAAGAGTTATTTCCGAATATTCATAAAGACTGTGAAAAACATGTTTTTAACGGAAGCCTGTTATTTAAATGGAGTGGAAAAGGTAAAGGGGATCCAATTTTACTGATGAGCCATCAGGACGTAGTGGAGGCAAACGGAACATGGGAACATCCTCCTTTTAGCGGTGAAATTGTAGGTGAAAATATATGGGGCAGAGGGACGGTAGACACAAAAGGCAGCCTGTTTTGTCTGTTAACAGCAGTAGAGGAATTGCTCAAAGAGGGATACAAGCCTCAATGTGATGTATATCTTGCCAGCAGCTGTACAGAAGAATTCAGCGGAGAAGGTGCCCCGTTAACTGTGAAATACTTAAAAGAAAAAGGAGTAAAACTTGGACTTCTGATCGATGAAGGCGGAATGATCATGTCAGAGCCCATACCCGGAGTGAAGGGCACTTACGCAATGGTAGGTGTTTTAGAAAAAGGATACGGGGATGTTAAGTTTACGGCGAAAGGAACCGGAGGGCACGCAAGTGCACCCGGCAAAAATTCACCGTGGGCGAGACTTGCGGCATTTATTAATGATGTGGAAAAACATCATCCGTTCCGTGTGGAATTTAGCCAGACAGTACTTGAAATGTTTCGCAGGCTGACCCCTAATATGAGCTTTGGAATGAAAGTGATATTTGCAAATCTCTGGCTATTCAAGCCGGTATTAAAAAAAGTCATGCCCATGATCAGCCCGGCAGGCGCGGCAATGCTCCAGACAACGATAGCATTTACTACCGGAAAAGGTTCCGAGGGCTTAAATGTTCTTCCTCAGGAAGCATATGTAACAGCTAATCTTCGCTTTATTCCTCATCAGCCAACAGATGAGAGTATCGCATTAATTTCAGAGAAGGCAAAAGCATATAATCTGGAGACCAGTGTCATCTATAAAGACTACCCCTGCCCGGTAGTAAACTATAAAGGAGAACAGTTTGCAAAAGTAGAACAGACCATACACGAACTGTTCCCGGGTATCGGCGTCAGCCCATATATTATGACAGGTGGTACAGATGCAAAATATTATAAAGATATCTGTGCCGATTGTATTCGGTTTGCACCCCTGTCCATTACCAAACAGCAATATGAAAGTATTCATGGGCTGAATGAAAACATTAGTATGAATGTTCTGCCAAAAGGCGTTGACTTTTATAAGGCAATTATTCAGAAATCTTAAACGGTATAAGGCGATTACAAAGTAGTTGTGAATAGTAATACTTGCTGACAGTTACATTTGTGATTTCAATAATTGTAAGTATAGCCGCTTATTATATTTGCAGGTGGCTAAGTAAAGACAAGAAAGACAGCTAAACAAAAAACCCCCGCGGAGCACCATTCCGTGGGGGTTTGTGTATCCTATGGATACATAGTTACTTTGTATGAGTCTATAAATAGTTTGATCAAAATGTCAATGATTTTTATGCAATTTATTACTGTGTATAAATGACAGGACAAATGGTGTGTCAACTAAATGAAACCAAACGTGGAAGATATTTATTCTTGAAAATCTCTCATTAAAAAGTTATAATCATATTATTGGCGTTACGTTTTTGATTTTTCTAATAAAGCCAATCTATAAATTCAATTTACAAGTGGATAACATAAAAAATATATAGAGAAAAAGGAGCAGAACAATGGGTGTATTAAGTAATCTGGAACCAAATTCAGTTTTTAAATTTTTTGAGGAGATCTGCAGTATCCCTCATGGATCAGGAAATGTGGAGCAAATCAGCGCATACCTTGTAAAATTTGCAAAAGATAGAAACCTGGAATATTACCAGGATGAACTTAAGAATGTAATCATTATTAAGGAAGCTGCGAAAGGTTATGAGCAGGAAAAACCAGTAATTATTCAGGGACATATGGATATGGTTGCCGTAAAAACACCAGACAGTGATATTGATATGGAAAAAGACGGTTTATCATTAGGCATAGATGGAGATTTTATTTATGCTAAGAATACGTCTCTTGGTGGTGATGATGGAATTGCAGTTGCATTTGCGCTGGCACTGATGGATTCTGATTCGTTAGAGCACCCCAGATTAGAGGCTATACTCACCGTGGATGAGGAAGTTGGCCTGGATGGTGCAAAGGGTATTGATTTATCTATGCTGAAAGGAAAGCAGCTGATCAATATTGATTCTGAAGAGGAAGGTTTTCTGCTTACCAGTTGTGCAGGCGGCTGCAGTTTAAGATGCACCATACCTGTTGCAAGAGAAAAGCGGGAAGGAATCACTTATGAAATTTCGATGACCGGACTTCTTGGAGGGCATTCCGGAATTGAGATTCATAAAGAAAGAGGAAATGCAAACTGTCTGATGGGAAGACTCTTATATCAGACAGCGAAAGAAGTGCCGGTTTCCCTGGTTTCTCTGGAAGGCGGAGAAAAGGATAATGCAATTCCTAAAGCAGCGAAAGCAGTAGTATTGATAAGTGAAGCAGATGCAGCGAACTTTGAAGCAGCAGTTGAAAAATTTGAAGGGGCAATGCAGCATGAACTGGCTGTAAAAGATCCGGATGCGAAAGTGAAGATGGAGAAGAAGGAATCCGCGGTAAAGGACTGCCTTACCAAAGATGCATTTGACCGGATAGCCACATATCTGATTGCAGTTCCAAATGGTGTACAGGCTATGAGTGCATCAATTAAAGGTCTGGTAGAAACTTCAGTGAATCTGGGTGTTATGAAGCTGGAAGAAAATGAATTTAAAGCAGCAGGAGCAGTCAGAAGTTCCGTGCAGACATCTAAAGATTATCTGATTGACAGGATAACCGGGCTCTGTGCAATGGCGGGTGGATCTTATTCACAGGAGGGAGACTACCCTGCATGGGAATATAAATTAGAATCTCCTTTAAGAGATAAGATGCTTTCCGTTTATCAAGATATGTATGGCAAAGATATGATTCCGCAGGCGATTCATGCCGGGCTGGAATGCGGACTTTTATCCGGTAAAATCGAAGGTCTGGATTGTGTGTCCATTGGACCGGATATGGTACATGTTCATACTACGGATGAGAAACTCAGCATCTCCTCTACCAGGAGAGTCTGGGAGTATCTGGTGGAAGTTTTAAAGAGAAAATAATAGAGTAAAGATAGAAAAGGAACGTCAGCAGGGGAGTAGTGATACCCTCTTGCTGACGTTCCTTTTTTGCATTTGCCTGCCGTATGGAAAACCGGAATATTACAGCAGGTCTATGTCATTATCCCGGGCTTTCTGCATTACGCTTTCAGGCCACAGGGAAGCCTGCACTTCACCGATATGTGCTTTTCTGAGATAGAACATACAGATGCGGGACTGCCCGATACCGCCGCCGATTGTGTATGGAAGTTCCTGATTCATAATTGCTTTTTGGAAAGGCATTTCTGCACGATCCGGGCAGCCGGCAATTTCCAGCTGTTTTTGTAAAGCATCTTCGTCCACGCGGATACCCATGGAAGACAGTTCAAGAGCAATATCAAGTACCGGATAGTAGACAATGATATCACCGTTTAAGGACCAGTCGTCATAATCCGGTGCTCGGCCGTCATGTTTTTCACCGGAAGCAAGAATACCGCCGATCTGCATAATAAATACGGCACCTTTTAATTTAGCAATATTGTATTCACGTTCCTTTGGAACACAGTCCGGATACATATCCTCTAATTCCTGGGAAGTAATGAAGAAAATTTCTTTTGGGAGGATTTCTTCGATGTAATCATACTGAATTGCCATATATTTCTCTGTTTTTTTAAGAGACTTATAAACAGTGCGCACAACTTCTTTCAGAGTCTCCTCATTTCGTTCTTCTTTTGTAATGATTTTCTCCCAATCCCATTGATCAACATAGATGGAATGGATGTTATCGGTATCTTCATCACGACGGATAGCACTCATATCCGTATACAGGCCTTCTCCATGAGAAAAACCGTATTTTTTCAATGCATATCGTTTCCATTTAGCGAGAGAGTGTACAATTTCAGCTGGGGCATCGCCCTGTTCTTTAATGCCAAAGCTGACCGGACGCTCTACACCGTTTAAATTATCATTCAGACCGGAATCCGGAGTAACAAAAAGAGGTGCGGACACACGCAGCAGATTCAGGCGCTGTGCAAGAGACTGCTGAAAGAAATCTTTAACTGTTTTGATCCCGATCTGTGTATCGTGCAGGTTCAACTGGGATTTGTAACCTTCTGGTATCATTAATTGTTCCATTTGTGACATCTCCTTTAAAGATAATATTGTGTTTCTTCCGAAGACGGACTGGTATGCCGCCAGACAAAAG
Organism: Robinsoniella sp. RHS; assembly: GCF_001029355.1. Classification (NCBI taxonomy): domain Bacteria; kingdom Bacillati; phylum Bacillota; class Clostridia; order Lachnospirales; family Lachnospiraceae; genus Robinsoniella; species Robinsoniella sp. RHS. Next base: position 154,600 of record NZ_JNGB01000016.1, on the reverse strand, counting down.
AAGGATGAACTGTTGACAGATGTTAAAACAATGGTTTCATGTTATCATAAAACGTGGGTGTTTGTAAATAGATTTTGGAGGTTGTTGATAAAAGACGATAAATAAAATATTTTTTAAAAACCCCTTGCAATCCTAAATAATCTGTGATAGAATCTGTCATTAATAAAGCAAATGCATTGAAAGAGACTCTTGTTACTGAAACTTGACAGGAATACGGCGTCACCGACTGAGAGCGCTGTTTAAGGGAAAGAACAAATAGGGAACACTCTGGAGCAGACTGGTTGAAGGATAAGTAGTATTTTACAGCTTATCACAGTAGGTCAGTACGTAGCACGCGTTAAGTGTATGAGAGAGACAGGTATTGCAATTGCTGTATCTGTAACGCGGGTGGTACCGCGGGAATTATGATAATCCCGTCCCGGAATACGAAAGTATTCCGGGACTTTTTGCGTGGCTGCAAAGGATAACAGTTCCGGGAAAGCTTTCGAACTACAACTGACGTCGAATAACAATTAAAAAAACTGTCGTAAAGGTGCGAATGGGAATTACAGGCTGAGTCTGTGTTTCTTGACCCCTTGCGGCAGTTTTTCAGTCAAATACCCCGCTACAAGCAAGAAGGCATCAAATTTGCAGCACCGCGGGAATAAATGTTTATTCGACAGTATAACGTTTATGGAAAGAAAGGGGAACATGATGGAATTCTTAAGTGGAGTCATGAAAAAAGAAGTGCTGGAGATCAGCAAATTGTCATCGGAGGATTATATTGGCAAAGAGGTGAAGGTAAATGGTGCCATTCATTCCATTCGCGATATGGGAGAGGTTGCATTTGTGGTATTGCGAAAAAGAGAAGGCTTGCTGCAATGTGTTTTTGAAGAAGGAGTGTCGGCAGGGAGGCTTAAGGATTTGAGGGAAGCAGAAACAATTGAAGTTGCCGGAGTGGTCCGGTCAGAAGAACGGGCTCCGTGGGGATTTGAGATCAGAATCATCAGCTTCCGGATTTTAAGCGAACCTGCAGAAGCACTTCCGCTGGCTATATCAAAATGGAAAATGAATGCTTCTCTGGAAGCAAAACTGAATATGCGTCCGATTTCTCTTCGAAATGTACGGGAACGGGCTAAATTTAAAATTCAGGAGGGGATTGTCAGAGGATTCCGGGATTTTCTCTATGAAGAAGGATTTACCGAAATCAGAACGCCGAAGATCGGGGCAAAAGGTGCAGAGGGCGGTTCCAATATTTTTAAACTGGATTATTTCCACCGGCCGGCAGTTCTGGCACAAAGCCCACAGCTGTATAAACAGATGCTGGTGGGGGTGTTTGACCGGGTCTTCGAGACAGCGCCTGTGTTCCGTGCCGAAAAGCATAACACGAAACGCCATCTGAATGAGTATACCAGTCTGGATTTTGAAATGGGCTATATCGACAGTTTCCAGGATATTATGGGAATGGAAACAGGATTTTTACAGTATACCATGAGGCTTTTGGAAAAGGATTATGACAGGGAACTGAAAATTCTGGGGGTAGTGCTTCCAAATGTGGATAAGATTCCGGCAGTTCGATTTGATGAGGCAAAAAGGCTGGTTTCTGAAAAATATGATCGAAAGATCAAGAATCCCTTTGACCTGGAGCCGGAAGAGGAGATTTTGATCGGGAGATATTTCAAAGAAGAGTTTGATGCAGACTTTGTATTTGTAACCCATTATCCTTCTAAAAAGCGTCCTTTTTATGCGATGGACGATCCGGCGGATGCGAAGTTTACTTTAAGCTTTGACTTATTGTTCAAAGGAATGGAAATTACAACAGGGGGTCAGCGTATCCATGAATACCAGATGCTGATGGAGAAAATTGCAGCAAAAGGGATGTCTGCGGAAGGTTTAGAACAATATCTGGATACCTTCAAACACGGTATGCCGCCACATGGGGGACTTGGGATCGGGCTTGAAAGACTTACGATGAAGCTTTTGGATGAGGAAAATGTGAGGGAAACAACTTTATTTCCAAGGGATTTATCAAGACTTGAGCCTTAAGACACACTTTAGTACAGCATTACGCAATAATAATATAATTGAATAGAAAGCAGGAAAAGGATTATGGCAAATGAGATCAATGATGAAACAATCGAATACGTTGGAATTCTGGCAAAGCTTGAGCTGTCTGACGAAGAAAAAGAGCAGGCTAAAAAAGATATGAACAGTATGCTGGATTATATAGATGAATTGAATGAACTGGATACGGACAATGTAGAACCGATGTCCCATTTATTTTCCAACCATAACGTTTTCCGTGAGGATCAGGTAGATAACGGGGACGAAAGAGAAATGATACTGGCAAATGCTCCGGAACAGAAAGACAGTATGTTTAAAGTACCGAAAACAGTAGATTAGACAGGCTGCATATTGTGATAGTTCATAAAGAGAGGAGATTCAGATGATGAGTTTAAAAAGTCTGACGGCACTGGAACTGGCTAAGAAGATAAAGCAAAAGGAAATATCCGTAAAAGAAGCCGTTTGTGCATCCCTGGCGCAAATCGGTGAAGTAGAAGATAAGGTGCATGCATTTGTTACCGTGGATAAAGAAGGTGCGTTAAAAAGAGCAGAAGAGGTACAAAGAGAGATCAGTGAGGGAAGGCTGACATCACCTCTGGCGGGAGTACCGGCAGCCGTAAAGGATAATATATGTACCCAGGGAATCCCCACGACCTGCAGTTCTAAGATTCTGCATAATTTTGTGCCGGGATACTCCGCACAGGTCATTTCGAACATGGCAGAAGCAGGAGTGATTATTTTAGGAAAAACAAATATGGATGAATTCGCCATGGGGAGTACCACAGAGACTTCAGCATTTGGCGTTACCAGAAATCCCTGGAATACCGGGCATGTTCCGGGGGGATCTTCAGGCGGATCCTGTGCAGCCGTATCTGCCGAAGAATGCTTTTTCGCACTAGGTTCTGATACCGGAGGATCTATCCGCCAGCCCAGTTCGTATTGTGGGGTTACGGGCTTGAAGCCCACTTATGGAACGGTCTCCAGATATGGTTTGATTGCCTATGGATCATCCCTGGATCAAATCGGTCCGGTGGCAAAGGATGTTTCTGACTGTGCAGCAATTCTGGAAACCATTTCTTCCTATGACAGAAAGGACAGTACTTCCATTTTGAGAGAAAGTTATGACTTTACGACAGCATTAAAAGATGATGTAAAAGGAATGCGGATTGGAATTCCAAGAGATTATTTTGGAGAAGGACTGGACGTCCAGGTAAAGGAAGCTGTTCTTGGAGCAGCAAAAGTGCTTCAGGAAAAAGGTGCAGTGGTGGAGGAATTTGACTTAAGTCTGGCAGAGTATGCGATTCCGGCCTATTATGTTATTGCTTCGGCAGAGGCAAGCTCAAACCTCTCCAGATTTGATGGTGTGAAATACGGGTATCGTGCCGAGGAATATCAGGGTCTGCATAATATGTATAAGAAAAGTCGTTCCCAGGGCTTTGGGGCAGAAGTAAAACGGCGTATCATGCTGGGATCCTTTGTATTAAGTTCCGGATATTATGATGCTTATTATCTGAAGGCACTTCGTACGAAGGCTTTAATCAAACAGGCATTTGATCAGGCATTTCAGAAATTTGACGTTATCCTGGGACCTACTGCTCCTTCTGCCGCACCTAAGCTTGGGGAAAGCCTCTCTGATCCTCTGAAGATGTATCTGGGTGATATTTATACAATTTCAGTAAACCTGGCGGGACTTCCGGGCATTTCAGTACCCTGCGGCAAAGATAAAAAAGGATTGCCCATTGGAGTTCAGTTTATCGGCGATTGTTTTGAGGAGAAGAAAATCATTCGGGCTGCCTACAGTTTTGAGCAGAGCAGAACGTATGAAGCGCCTCTTATAGCTGGAAAAGGGGAGGAAAGTGTTCATGAATAAACAATATGAAACAGTAATCGGACTGGAAGTTCATGTAGAATTAGCTACGAAAACGAAAATTTTCTGTTCCTGCCAGACCACATTTGGCGGTGCACCCAATACCCATACCTGCCCGGTCTGCGCTGGGATGCCTGGAAGTCTGCCGGTTCTTAACAAACAGGTTGTGGAGTACGCACTGGCGGTAGGGCTTGCTGCAAACTGTAAGATCCACCAGCATTGTAAATTTGACCGCAAAAATTATTTTTATCCGGACAATCCGCAAAACTATCAGATCTCTCAGTTGTATCTGCCAATCTGTTATGATGGTGGAATTGAAATAGAGACAGAAAACGGAAAGAAAACCATTGGGATTCATGAAATCCATATGGAAGAGGATGCCGGAAAACTGATTCACGACGAATGGGAAGACTGTTCACTGGTGGATTATAACAGAAGCGGGGTGCCATTGATAGAAATTGTTTCGGAACCGGATATGCGAAGTGCAGAAGAAGTAATTGCTTATCTGGAAAAGCTGCGCCTGATTATCCAATACCTTGGAGCGTCGGATTGCAAGCTGCAGGAGGGTTCCATGAGAGCGGATGTCAATCTGTCTGTAAGAGAGGCAGGGACAGCAAAACTTGGTACGCGTACAGAGATGAAAAACCTGAATTCATTTAAAGCGATTGCACGGGCGGTTGAGGGTGAACGTGCCCGGCAGATTGAATTGTTAGAGGAAGGAAAAAAAGTCATTCAGGAAACCAGAAGATGGGATGACAATAAAGAATATTCCTATCCAATGCGGTCAAAAGAAGATGCCCGGGATTACCGCTACTTTCCGGATCCCGATCTTATGCCTATTGTGATCAGTGATGAGTGGATACAAAAAATAAAAGAAGCCCAGCCGGAACTTCGTACGGAAAAACTGCTTCGTTATAAAAAAGAATTTGATATTCCGGATTATGATGCGGGCATTTTAACTTCATCAAAAAAACTGGCAGATCTCTTTGAAGCGGCTACCGCAATCTGCAATAAGCCAAAGAAGGTATCCAACTGGCTCATGGTGGAGACGCTGAGACTTCTGAAAGAAAAGAACAGGGAGCCGGAAGATCTCACCTTCTCGCCGGAAAATCTGGCAAAGCTGGTAGAGCTTGCAGATGCCGGAACGATTAACAGCAGTGTTGCCAAAGAGGTGTTTGAGCATGTATTCGAAGAAGATGCTGATCCGGTGCAATATGTAGAAGCACATGGATTAAAGACAGTGAATGATGAAGGAGCATTGAGAAGTGCCATTACCGATATCGTAGCCGCAAATCCGCAGTCAGTTACTGATTATAAAAATGGAAAAGAAAAAGCAATTGGATTTCTGGTAGGGCAGACGATGAAAGCAATGAAAGGAAAGGCAGATCCCGGGACGGTGAACAAAATTTTAAAGGAAATATTAAGTGAAAATCCACTTTAAAAAAAACTTGTAATTTGTCAGAACACTGATATAATAGCTTATACACGCGTAATTTAATGAATGAACAAATGCGAGGGAGGGGCTATGTATCAAATTAACAGTAAAGAAGAAAAAAAACAGTTTTACAAATTAGTTGCCACACTGGTTTTGCCTATGGCATTACAGAATTTGATTAATGTCGGTGTAACCTCTGCCGACGTTATCATGCTTGGAAAGGTCGGAGAGACTGCACTTTCAGCATCTTCTCTGGCAGGCCAGGTATATTTTATTATGACCCTGATATTTTTTGGACTGACTTCAGGGGCTGCAGTTCTGACAGCTCAGTACTGGGGAAAAAAGGATATCCGGTCTATCGAAAAGATTCTGGGTATTTCCATGCGCATTGCACTTTGTGTAGCGGCAGGGTTTATGATTGTGGTATTGGTGTTTCCGTATCAGATTATGCACATTTTTACTTCAGAGCCGGATGTAATCCAGGGGGGTGTGGAATATTTAAGAATTACCGTATTTTCTTATTTATTTGCAGCCACAACACTGGTTTATCTGAATATTATGCGTAGTATCGAGCGGGTTATTATTTCTACGATTGTCTACATGGTTTCGCTGCTGGTCAATGTGGCTCTTAATGCCGTTTTCATTTTTGGATTGCTGGGATTTCCTGCAATGGGAATAAAGGGTGCGGCACTTGCCACTTTAATTGCAAGGATAACGGAGTTTGTGATTGTAATGTTCTATTCCAGGAAGATGAACCATACCGTACGTTTCCGAATTAAGGATTTCTTTGTGAAAGATAAGCTTTTAATGAAAGATTTCCTGGTTTATGCAGTGCCTGTAATCCTCAATGAAATGTTCTGGGGACTGGGCGTCTCTATGCTGACAGCGGTAATCGGACATCTGGGAAGCCCGGCAGTTGCGGCTAATTCGGTTGCACAGGTGGTAAAACAGCTGGCAATGGTAGTAACTTTCGGACTTTCCAATGCTACGGCTATTATGATAGGTAAGGTAATTGGAGAGGGCAGGGAAGATCTTGCCAAACTTTATGGTAAACGTTTTGTAAAGCTGTCATTGGCTTTGGGGCTGGTTGGCGCCGGCGTTATTTTAACCATATCCCCGATTGTAAGAGCCAATCTGACTTTGAGCGAACAGGCACAGGGATATTTAAGGGCGATGATGTTTGTCATGTCTTACTTTGTAATAGCGCAGGCATATAATACAACCATGGTTGTAGGGGTTTTCCGTGCAGGCGGCGATACCAAATTCGGGCTGATTCTGGATTTGGCTACTCTTTGGGGATTTGCCATCTTCTTAGGCGCGATTGCAGCATTTGTATTTAAGGCACCGGTTATTGTAGTATATATTATACTGTTAAGTGACGAGATCGTAAAGCTTCCGGCGACGACCTGGAGGTATCGAACCTACAAGTGGGTAAAAAATGTCACGCGGTAGAGGCTGATTTATATTCGCCATTAAAGAGCCGGGCGTGGTGCTGCAAGATACAGTTCCTCCGCTCGCGGCGGGGTATCAGGCTTAAAAATAGAATTATATAATGAAAGAAGCACTTACATGCAAATGCATCAGTATTATGCGTGTAGATGCTTCTTTTTATAGTGGTCAAATCCGTCCAAATTTAAGCGCAGAAAGTCCATGACTGATATTGTTTATCTACTATACAAAATAGACTTTCTTCTATATACTATAATTATAAAGAAAAATACAAAGTGTTGCAGGAGGGTCTATGAAAGTATCGGAAATTATAAAAAATACAGATGGAATTATAATTAAAACAGATCAGGGAAACTATGGATTTTATGGAATCAGAGAAGATATTATCCGCGTAGTGTATACAAAGAAGGAAAATGTGGAAAATCAGTCACTGCTGATAGAACCTGTGGTATATCAGAAGTCGGTAAAACCGGAATTTTTAGAAAGTGAAACGGACATCGTAGTATATACCACAAAATTAAGGGCAAGATGGCAGAAAGAAACCGGCACCTGTATTTGGGAAGATACACAGACAGGCAGAGTTTATGTGGCGGAGACATTAAAGCAGCTAACTCAGACGGATGTAATCCGATATACGACCCAGGGAGAGAAACCGGTTGTAAAAAGAGTAAAAACAGTAGATGGCGAGCGGAGTTTTATAGAGAATCTGAAACAGGTCAAAGACCGGGTGGCATATCGTGCAAAACTGGGATTCCATTGGGAAGAGGAAGAGGCTATTTACGGTTTGGGACAGGGAGAAGAGGGGATTTACAATCACAGAGGGCAGAATCAGTACCTCTACCAGCATAATATGAGAATCCCTATGCCAATGTTCGTATCCAGTAACGGATACGGCGTTATGTCAGATTGTTGTTCTATTATGACATTTCAGGATGATATTAACGGTTCTTATCTCTTTATGGATACGGTGGATCAGCTGGATTATTACTTTATCGCCGGAAAAACAATGGATGGCATGATAGATGGATACCGTTATCTGACGGGAAAGGCTGCAATGCTGCCAAAATGGGCATTTGGGTATGTGCAGTCTAAGGAAGCATACCATACAGACCAGGAAATTCTGGAAGTCGCAGAAGAATACCGCAGAAGGGGAATCCCGCTGGACTGCATTGTACAGGATTGGAATACCTGGGTTCCCGGGCTCTGGGGGGAAAAGAAACTGGACCCGTCCCGTTACTCTAATATGAAGGAAGTTAACCGGAAACTGCATGAGATGAATATTCATACGATGGTTTCCGTTTGGCCGAACATGGCTGAAGGAGGAGTAAACCATCAGGAGTTCGCAGATGCCGGGTACATTCTGGGAGATTATTCCACTTATGATGCATTTGATGAAAATGCCAGAAAGCTCTACTGGAAACAGGCAAGTGAAGAATTGTTTTCCAGTGGTTTTGATTCCTGGTGGTGTGATTCTACCGAGCCTTTCAGCGGACCGGACTGGAGTGGGGAAGTAAAGCGTGAGCCATGGGAGCGCTATGATCTGGTAGGAAAGGAACATAAGAAATATCTGGATGCCACCAAAACAAATGCATTTGCCCTGATGCATGCAAAAGGGATTTTTGAAAACCAGAGAGAAGAAAAACCGGACAAACGAGTATTGAACCTGACCCGTTCAGGCTATGCATCCCAGCAGAAATATGGTGTTGTTCTCTGGTCCGGAGATATTTCGGCAACCTGGGAGGTATTGCGTCAGCAGATTGCCGAGGGACTTAATATGGCAATGAGCGGAATGCCCTATTGGACATTGGATATCGGCGGATTCTTTGTTGTAGGAACGGCATGGTGGAACCGGGGATGCAATAACAGCGATAATCCTAATCCATTGTGGTTCTGGAAGGGAGGATATAATGAAGGGGTAGCTGATAAAGGCTATTGTGAGCTCTATACCAGATGGTTCCAGTTTGGCACCTTCCTTCCCATGCATCGCTCTCACGGGACGGATACTCCAAGAGAAATCTGGAATTTCGGGGAGAAAGGCAGTGAGTTTTATGATGCAATTGAAAAATTTATTCGCCTGCGTTACCGTCTGATGCCGTATATCTATTCACTTGCCGGAAATGTCTATCTGGATAACAGCACAATTATGAGAAGTCTGATGTTTGATTTTGCTGATGATGATAAGGTAAGAAACAGGGCAGATGAATATATGTTTGGCCCGAATCTGTTAATCTGCCCTGTTATAAAACCGGTGTTCTACGGAGTTGGCAGTGTTTTGCTTCAGGAAGAAAAGAAACAGAAGGTATATCTTCCAAAAGGCTGCAGCTGGTATGACCTGTGGACAGAGAGAAAGACAGAAGGCGGACAGGAAATCGAGGCAGATATTACTATGGACAGGATTCCGGTATATGTTAAAGCAGGCAGTATTCTTCCCCTTGCGCAGGAAGAACTGCAATATGCCCAGCAGGAATTGCAAAAGCCGGTGGCAATCAAAATTTATCCTGGTGCAGATGGAAGTTTCCGGCTTTATGAAGATGCGGGAGACGATTATGGTTATGAAACAGGAGAATATTCCAGAATCCAATTTACTTACTGTGACGCAGAGAAAACACTGTGCATATCAGAACGGGAAGGTTCTTTTCCGGGTATGCAGGAGCAGCGTGAATTCGAAATTATTTGCTGCGGGGAACATAAGAAGGTCCTTTATACTGGCGAAGAGGTAAATGTGTCTCTTTAAAGGGGAAGGGATAGATTTTAATTGGGGTTTAAGTTTATCCTGAGAAACTATATTTTTCCCCTTTACTATCATGGTAATTTAGTATATACTGTTTAAGATCAACATCTTGTGATGCGAATGATGAAAACAATATTAGAATACCATATATAGTAAAGGGGAATCATTATGTTTGTAATTAAAAAAGATGGTACACAGGAAGAATTTAATGTAAATAAGATTATAGCAGCTGTCAATAAATCTGCAGAACGTATCTTGTATAATTTTGATGATGAAGAGATTCAGTTTATCTGTAAATTTGCAAAAGAGCGTGCCAATAAAATGAACAGGGATGGAATTACTATCCAGGAAATGCACAATATAGTTGAAGGAGCACTGGAACAGGTGAACCCAAGTGTTGCCAAAAGCTACCGGGATTACCGTAATTACAAACTGGACTTCATACATATGATGGATGATGTCTATACCAAGAGCCAGTCAATCCGTTATATCGGTGATAAGAGCAATGCCAATACGGACAGCGCATTGGTGGCTACCAAGAGAAGTCTGATCTTTAATGAATTGAACAAAAATTTATACCGCAAATTTTTTATGACAAGAAGTGAATTGCAGGCATGCAAGGACGGATACATCTATATCCACGATCAGTCAGCAAGGTTAGACACCATGAACTGCTGTCTGTTTGATGTGGCAACGGTGTTAAAAGATGGGTTTGAAATGGGAAACGTTTGGTATAATGAGCCAAAGACCCTGGATACTGCATTCGATGTTATGGGCGATATTATTCTGAGTACCGCTGCGCAGCAGTATGGCGGATTTACCGTTCCGGAAGTAGATAAAGTGCTGGGCCCTTATGCAAATAAAAGCTATGAGAAATATAAAAAAGAGTTTTTAAGTTACGCAGATCCGTCTTGGCAGGGATATGAGGAAAAAGCAGAAGTTTATGCTGCAGACAAGGTAAAGCGTGATTTTGACCAGGGATGGCAGGGAATAGAATATAAGCTGAACACAGTGGGATCTTCACGTGGAGACTATCCGTTTGTTACTGTTACCATGGGACTTGGCGAGGGGCGTTTTGAACAAATGTGCAATATATCGCTGCTTAACGTACACAAAGAAGGACAGGGAAAACCTGGAAACAAAAAACCGGTATTATTCCCGAAAATTGTTTTCCTCTATGATGAAAATCTTCACGGTCCAGGGAAAGTCTGTGAAGAAGTATTCGAATCTGGAATTGAATGTTCTGCTAAAACAATGTATCCCGACTGGCTTTCCATGACCGGAAAAGGTTATATATCCAGTATGTACAAACAGTATGGCAGAGTTATCAGCCCTATGGGGTGCAGGGCATTTTTAAGCCCCTGGTATGAAAAAGGCGGGATGTATCCGGCTTCGGAACAGGACAAACCTGTATTTACGGGACGTTTTAATGTAGGTGCAGTCAGCCTCCATTTGCCTATGATTCTTGCAAAATCAAGAGCAGAAAGCAGGGATTTCTATGAGGTTCTGAATTATTATCTGGAAATGATCCGAAGCCTTCATATCCGGACCTATGAGTATCTGGGAGAAATGAAAGCTTCTACGAACCCGCTGGGTTATTGTGAAGGCGGATTTTATGGGGGAAGCTTAAAGCCAACAGATAAGATCAAGAAGATTTTAAAACCGATGACCGCATCCTTTGGCATTACGGCATTAAACGAACTTCAGCAGCTTTACAATGGAAAATCCATCGCCGAAGACGGTGCATTTGCATTGGAAGTCTTAGAGTATATTAATAAAAAAGTTACGGAATTTAAAGAAGCAGACGGTTATCTGTATGCAATCTACGGTACTCCTGCTGAGAGCCTCTGCGGACTTCAGGTAGAGCAGTTCCGCAAACAGTTTGGGATTGTGGAAAATGTATCTGACCGCCCTTATGTAAGCAACAGTTTCCATTGTCACGTAACAGAGGACCTGACACCGATTGAAAAGCAGGATCTGGAAGGACGGTTCTGGGAGCTATGCAATGGCGGTAAAATACAGTATGTCCGTTATCCGATTGATTACAACAGGGATGCTATTAAAAGCCTGATCAGAAGAGCAATGGATCTGGGATATTACGAGGGTGTCAATTTATCTCTGGCATATTGTGATGACTGCGGCCATCAGGAGTTAGAAATGGATATCTGTCCTATCTGCGGAAGTACTAATCTGACGAAAATAGACAGAATGAATGGCTATCTGTCCTACAGCCGTGTACATGGTGATACCAGGCTGAATGAAGCTAAGATGGCGGAAATTGCAGAAAGAAAGAGTATGTAAAAAGCAGGAGGAACAAGGATGTCAAACAGAGTAGAAAAAGCTTTAGAAAACCATAAAAAAGGGATGAATTGCTGTCAGGCAGTTGTTTGTGCATTTGCAGATGCAGTAGATACAGACGAAAAATTACTGTTTATGGCAGGAGAAGGATTCGGAGCCGGTATGGGTGGTATGGAATGTACCTGCGGAGCCGTATCCGCAGCGGTTATGCTGGCTGGAATGAAAAACAGCGGGGGTGACATGTCCAATCCCACTACCAAGGGAAAAACCTATGGCTTTTCCAAAGCAATCGTAAAAGAATTTGAAGCTAAAAATGGTTCTGTAGTCTGTAAGGATCTAAAAGGCCTGGAAACGAAAAAGGTTCTGCGTTCCTGTGACGGCTGTATCGAAGATGCAGCCAGAATTGCAGAAAAAGTGTTAGGACTATAGGAGAGAGCAGATGTCGGAACAATTAGTCAGAACAGAACTGCTTCTTGGAAAAGAAGGGGCAGACCGTCTTTTAAACAGCCGGGTAGCAGTATTTGGAGTGGGCGGAGTGGGTGGATTTGCTATTGAAGCACTTGCCAGAAGCGGCGTGGGTACCCTGGACATTATCGACAATGACCAGGTGTGTGAATCCAATCTAAACCGTCAGATTATCGCACTGCACAGTACTATCGGTATGAATAAAGTAGATGTGATGAAAGAGCGGATTGCGGATATTAATCCTGAAATCCGGGTGAATGTACATCGCTGCTTTTACCTGCCGGAAAATGCTGACAGCTTTGATTTTACCTTATATGACTATATCATAGATGCAATTGATACCGTAACCGGAAAAATACAGCTGGTAATGCAGGCGCAGGCGGCAGGCACGCCAATCATAAGCTGCATGGGTGCAGGCAACAAACTGGACCCGGCACGTTTTGAAGTAGCGGATATATATAAAACAAGTGTATGCCCCCTTGCAAAGGTGATGCGCAAGGAATTAAAGGCAAGAGGCGTTAAGTCTTTAAAAGTGGTGTATTCCAGAGAAGAAGCCAGTAAACCTGCGCAAACCATTGCAGAAGGCAATCGCAGGGCGATTCCTGGGAGTATTGCCTTCGTACCTTCAGTGGCAGGGTTGATCCTGGCAGGGGAAGTCGTAAAAGATCTGGTTAACCCCTCTAAGACAATTTCATCCAAGTGATAGAAGGATATAGATATGTTTGGTGAATGTCATGCCCATATGCTGATGAATGGGTATAATTATAAAGAAGCAGTAAATTGTCACAGCAAGTGCGTATGTAAGGAGCTTGTTCGCAGTTATTTTCAGGAATATGTAAGACGGGATGTAACGTTTATCCGGGACGGCGGAGATGCTCTGGGTGTGTCCCGCTACGCAAAAGAAATCTCCGGTGAATACGGGGTGGATTACCGGACTCCTGTTTTTGCGATTCATAAGAATGGATATTATGGCGGCATTGTAGGCAGGGGATTTGATACCATGACAGAATACCGGGGGCTGGTGCAGGAGGTAAAGGCATCAGGCGGGGATTTTATTAAAATAATGGTTTCCGGAATCGTGGATTTCAAGGAGTTCGGTGTGATTACCGGCTCCTGCCTGAAACGGCATGAAATACGGGAAATGATACATATTGCTCATGAAGAAGGCTTTGCAGTCATGGTACATGTAAATGGCAGACAGGCATTTCTGGATTCCGTAGAGTGCGGGGCGGACAGTGTGGAGCATGGGAATTTTATTGATGGGGAATGTATCGATGCCCTTTTGGAAAATAAATCCGTGTGGGTGCCTACCTTAGTAACCATTAGAAATCTACTGGAATGCAAAAGGTATGAAGATGTCACTGTAAAGAAAATCTATGATCTGTCAGCGCAAAATGTGAAGTCTGCATTTTTAAAGGGAGCTTTTCTGGCGCTTGGCAGTGACGCAGGTGCTTATATGGTATCTCATGGAGCCGGAATCTATGATGAGTATCAGGCGTTTAGAGAAATTCTGTCTGATTATGAGACACAGGAAGTAGATCGCCGGCTGTACACAGGAGAAAGTCAAATCAGAAATAGATTTCATTTTTAAAAAAGCAGTTTTCCGGATAATGGATCCGGAAAGCTGCTTTTTAAAAAGTAACCATACATAAAAAGTGAAAATTGAGAAATCCTATCAGTAAAGCTCTAATGCGGATTTTTCTCAATAAGGGGTATTGTATATTTATGTAAAATAGATTATGATACCTGTAGTTAGCAACGACTAACCCCAAAAATACAAATATGAGGAGGTTCACAATGAGTGTTGTAATAATTGGTGGAAATGAAAGAATGGTCTGTCAGTATAAAGAAATTTGTAAAGCCCATAATTTTAAAGCAAAGGTATTTGCAAAGATGGCAGCTGATTTAAAAAGCAAGATTGGAAAGCCGGATCTGATTATCCTCTTCACATCGACTGTTTCGCATAAGATGGTACATTGTGCCATACAGGAAGCAAACAGAAACAATATCGCTGTGGAGCGTTCTCATTCCAGCAGTGCCAGTGCATTGAAGGAAATATTAGGAGGGTTTACATGCCAGCAGAATTAATTCTTGACTATTTATCCAGCAGCAGTGCATGGGAGCAGCTTTGTTTTCAGGTGGTATTTCAATGTGCACCGGTTTTAAAGGGTGTTAAAGCATCTAATCTGATTACGCTTCCAAAAGGAATGTGGCTGCATCTTTTTAACATATTAAAGGATACTGACATTTCCTGTAAGATTTTATATACAGGAAGTAAAAACGAGGTAATCTTTCTATACCGCGAAGACAGGCTAAACTCAATTTTAGAAGATAAAAAAGCCTGGGATTTTGTACAAAGCTACGGATATGCAGATATGGGTATGCCGGAAATTTTAAAAAGACTGCGCAGCAGATATGAATTATTTATGCGCAGGACCGGGGATTTTCCGCATGAGCTTGGTATCTTCCTGCAATATCCCATTGAAGATGTAAAGGCATTTATTCAAAATGGCGGAAAGAACAGCTTATTGTCCGGTTATTGGAAAGTTTACCATAATCCAATGCAGGCAGCACAGGTATTTCGGACTTACGATGAGGTGCGGGATCATGCTGCAAGCGAATTTATGAAGCATAAAAGTATACGACAGGTGGTATGCTAGCACAGATACGTGTTTGGAAAATGCAGACAGAAAGAAGGAGAATATAATGAAGACAATTAAAGTGGTATATTGGAGCGGAACAGGCAATACACAGGCAATGGCGCAGGCGATTGCAGAAGGTGTTGAAAAGGGAGAAGCAAAAGCGGATCTTCTGGATGTGGATACAATTAAGGCAGATGATCTGAAGGATGACAGCATATTTGCAATGGGCTGCCCGGCAATGGGGGATGAAGTGCTGGAAGAAGGAAGCATGGAGCCTTTTATGGAAGAACTGGAGAGCAATTTGTCCGGTAAACAGGTTGCTCTCTTTGGTTCTTACGGATGGGGCGACGGCCAGTGGATGCGTGACTGGGAAGAACGTGTTACCGAAAAAGGCGGAAAGCTGGTTGAGGGCAAAGGGCTGATGTGCTGTGAAGAGCCGGATGACCAGGTATTAGAAGACTGCCGCAAGTTAGGTGAAAAGCTTGCAAAATTGTAATCAGGTTGAAAACTGGGCATATTTTTTTGGTGATATGCCCACTGCTTTTGTAAATGATTTTAAAAAATTACTGTAATCGTTAAAACCACATTGCTCACAAGCCTCACTGACGGTACAGCCGTCAGTCAGCAGAGCCTTGGCAATGGTGATCCGCTTCGCCGTAATATATTTATTTATGGTAGTTCCCGTTGCCGATTTAAAAATGCGGCAGATATAAGAAGGACTTAAAAAAAACTGCTCTGACAATTCATCAATTGTGAGAGGGTTTTTTATATTCTGGTTAATGTAGGTTAAAATCTGGTCTACCTGCTGATGATAGGTAGGCGTCTCGTCGGATAATTCTTTTCTCTGGTTCTTGTAAAATACCTTGTTCAAAAATACCATCAGTTCAATAAAAGCACAGCGTTCGGTCAGATCAGAGCCAAAACCATCTGTCTGGCAGATTTTATGGATAAAATATAAAAATCGTTTTTGTTCTTCTTCGTTCAGGCTGAGTTTATGATCCGTACCCGGATTGCGGCAGGAAAAACAATGATTTAAATCGGTCTGGTCAGAGGAGAGCCTTTTTAGAAAATCCGGATAAATGGAAAGGACAACCCGTTCGTGGACCTCAGAATCAATCTGGGTCAGATGATGGCTTTCGTATTGGTTAATGAAAAAAATATCTCCCGGCTGAATGGAGTAGAAACGGTTATCGATTAAAAACTGTTTGCCTCCGGAAACTGAGAAATAGATCTCATAACAGTTATGAATATGCATCTTCATCGGTTTTTCTTCGTTATATAGATGGGCTATGGAGAAATACTGCCTCTCCAGACAGGATTCAATGGCTGCTTTGCAGGAACTGTATTCTTTCATTTCAAAACCTCCCTTAAAATAGATTACCTCTTTTTCCTTACTATACAGGAAAAGTTCAAAATTTGCAATATTTAGATCAAAAAACAACAGGAAAGAGTAATAATGATATGTTATGATTGTTTCATAAGAGAAATTTATAATTCCGGTAAGGTAAAAAGAAAGGATAGTTGACATGGAACTTAGAACAGCAGCATCCCCAAGAGATGTAAAACATTATACAACAGACCGTTTAAGAGAGGAATTTTTAATTCAGGATTTATTTGTTCCCGGAAAAATGAAAATGGTATACAGCCATATTGACCGTATTATTACAGGAGCGGCAGTTCCCGTGCAACCGGTTATGCTCACAGCGGGAGAGGAATTAAGAGCCGATTATTTTTTACAGCGAAGAGAAATGGGTGTGATTAACATTGGAGCGCCGGGAAAGATAACGGTAGACGGCAAAGTATTTCATATCATGGAAAAAGAAGGAATGTATATCGGTATGGGTGCAAAGGATATCACTTTTGAGAGTGACGATGCAGACGTACCGGCTAAGTTTTATTTTAACAGTGCACCGGCACACACTGCATATCCCACAGTACATATTAAGCCTGAGGGAGAAGCCAGTGAAGGTGTTGTAATTGTAAAAAATGAAAATAAAGTGGAGCTGGGGTCTCTTGAAGAGGCAAACCACCGCACGATCTGTAAGTATATTCTGCCAGGGCAGGTAGAAAGCTGCCAGTTGGTAATGGGAATGACAAAACTGGAACCGGGCAGTGTGTGGAATACCATGCCCTGCCATACCCATGACAGACGTATGGAAGTGTATCTGTATTTTGATATGCCGGAAGATGCATTTGTAATGCATTACATGGGAGAGCCAACGGAGACAAGACATATCGTAATGCGCAGTGAAGAAGCAGTTATTTCTCCAAGCTGGTCCATTCATTCCGGATGTGGTTCCAGAGCCTATACCTTTATCTGGGGAATGGTTGGAGAAAATCAGGACTTTGATGATATGGACGGCGTGGCCAACAGAGATATCCGGTAACGTGGAGACCTGTTTCGTGCAGTATATTTAGCAGAGAACGTGGGAAGCGTTTCCCATTAGAATAGAGGAGAATCAAATGAATATTTTAAATACATTTTCATTAGAAGGTAAAGTGGCGCTGGTAACAGGAGCGGCATACGGAATCGGATTTGCAATGGCAGAGGCTTTTGCTCAGGCAGGGGCAAAAATTGCATTTAACTGCAGAGGACAGGAGCATATGGATAAAGCTCTTGCTGATTATAAAGAAAAAGGAATTGACGCACATGGCTATATCTGCGATGTTACAGATGAAAAGCAGGTACAGCAGATGGTAGCAGACATAGAAGAAGAACTGGGAACCGTTGATATTCTGGTGAATAACGCTGGCATCATTAAGCGGGTTCCAATGTGTGATATGAGTGTGGATGAATTCAGACAGGTTATCGATATTGACTTGAATGCACCATTTATTATGTCAAAAGCTGTGATCCCTGCTATGATCAAAAAAGGTCATGGAAAAATTATCAATATTTGTTCTATGATGAGTGAACTGGGGCGGGAAACTGTCTCTGCTTATGCAGCAGCAAAAGGCGGACTGAAGATGCTTACTAAAAATATTGCCTCTGAATACGGTGAATATAATATTCAGTGTAACGGCATAGGACCAGGTTATATTGCAACACCTCAGACCGCACCGCTTCGCGAACTTTCCGAAGACGGCAGCAGACATCCTTTTGACCAGTTTATTATTTCCAAGACACCTCAGGCACGTTGGGGAACCCCGGAAGACTTAATGGGACCGGCAGTATTTTTAGCATCGGATGCATCAAATTTTGTAAATGGGCATGTACTGTATGTTGACGGCGGAATTTTAGCATACATAGGAAAACAGCCGAAATAAGAATAGATAAGGAGTAAACTCAGATGAAAATAGCATTAATCAATGAAAACAGCCAGGCAGCAAAAAATGCCATGATTTGCGATACCTTAAAAAAAGTTACAGAGCCTATGGGACATGAAGTTTATAATTATGGGATGTACAGTGACAAGGATCCACATCAGCTGACATACGTGCAGAATGGTATTCTTGCAGCAGTTTTGTTAAATTCAGGAGCAGCAGATTATGTAATTACAGGCTGTGGAACGGGAGAAGGCGCAATGCTGGCATGCAATGCATTTCCAGGCGTACTTTGCGGACATATCGTGGATGTTTCCGATGCATATATGTTTGCACAGATCAATGACGGTAATGCCATTGCGCTGCCATTTGCAAAAGGTTTTGGCTGGGGGGCGGAATTAAATCTCCAGTATATTTTTGAAAAATTATTCGAAGGGGAAAGCGGACAGGGCTACCCAAGAGAGCGTGCGGTACCGGAACAGCGGAATAAAAAAATCCTGGACGAAGTTAAAAAGGTCACTCATACCGGTATGACAGACATTCTTAAGAATCTGGATCAGGAGTTAGTAAAAGGCGCTTTAAGCGGAGATAAATTCCAGGAATATTTCTTTGCAAACTGCAAGTGTGATAAAATCGCAGATTGTGTAAAGACAATTCTGGCATAACAAAAGGAGCAGCAATATGCTAAGTATTAAAGTATTGGACAGGGATGATAAAACAATAGCAGTCAGCCGGGGAGAAGAGGAAGTGAACCTGGTGTGCGCAAGAGAGTACAGGGAAGGCGACCGTATTATCCTGGAAGTGGATTGTGAACAGGGATATCTGTGGCTGCAGGTGGATGATGCTCTCGGCAAGTCCCTGGTGTACGTGACGGGAAATGTGGCATTCACTATTCCGTTCGGGGAAAAAAGAATCAGCTATTCACCAAAAGCATTTTACGGAACAAAGCACCTGATTACAGCCAGAACTGCAAAAGATTATGAGGTTAAAGCTTATCGCAATCTGGCATATAATATTAATGACCAGCATGGGGATACCAATTGTTATCCTCATGCCACGGCTAACGTGGAGACCAGAGGGGAGGCTGTTTTTGCAGCCAGAAACGCAATTGATGGAGTGACGGTAAACAGCAGTCATGGGGAATGGCCCTATGAGTCCTGGGGAATCAACAGACAGGATGATGCGGTTATGAGAATTGATTTTGGACGTACTGTAGAGGTTGATCAGGTGGTGCTTTACACCAGAGCGGACTTCCCCCATGATAACTGGTGGAAAAAAGCAGTCCTCACTTTCTCAGATGGAAGTACTCTGGAATTAGACATGAAAAAAAGCGCTTTGCCCCATATAAAAGCTTTCGAGAAAAAACAGATTAACTGGGTTGAAATCAGCCAGTTAATAAAATCAAAAGAGCCATCGCCATTTCCGGCGCTGACCCAGATGGAAGTATACGGTACAGACCTTCTATAATAGCCTGCCCGCATAAGCAGAAGGCGTCTTGCCGGTCTCATTTTTGAAAACCCGGCTGAAATACCTGGCGTCCTCATAGCCTGCGGCGGCAGCTATGGATTTAATATCTGCATCGATGTCTTTTTTTAAAAGCTGCTTTGCATGTTCCATGCGAAGATTAGTCATATACTGCAGCGGCGAAATGCCGCTGTTTTTTTTGTATATACGGTTAATATAAGAAGAAGTATAGCCAAAGCGTTCGGACAGGTCATTTAGTGAAATCTTACAGTTGAAATTATCTTCAATATATTTTTTCAGATTCTCATAAAGGGAGTCTGCATTCATCCCCGGGGTATGTTGCCGGATGATTTCCATTAGCGATGAAGAGACGTCTGCACAGAGAGCCTCCGGGTCTTTGTATGTATAGAACCTGCATAGTATCTGTGACATATAATTCCGGCATATATTTTCTTCTACGTGAAATAAGGATGGAAGCGCATGATAAATTTCATACAAAAAGGAATCTGTGTATGCAGCAGGAGCGTGAAGTTTGTGGTATTCAAAAATGCCGTCTTTTGTATATTTTAAAAGCTGTGTCGAAGTGCTAATCTGATGCAGGTATGCACTTAAATTCTTTTGCAGGTTCTGTACCTGCGAAAAATCCGGCAGCGTATCACTGATGCAGCAGTAGCCCCTGGAAAAAGAGGGAACTGTAGTTTCATAGAAATGGCGGATCAGCTTTGCCGTATTCCAGATCTCGCTGCATGGAATCAGGGTAGGGCATACTTCTATGTGAAACGGAACATCAGATACAGCAGAAGCCATATAGCGGTAAAGAGCCAGGGCAAAGTGTTCTGGTGTAAAGGAAGCATTTGTTGTATAAATAATGACGAATTTCTGGAGGCTGTAAGTTTCATCGATCAGCCAGGCATGCTCCAGCTTCTGCCTGCCTTTTAAAAATCCAGGGATATCAAAATCTTCCCAAAGGATCTGGTAATCCCGGCTGATCTGAGGTGAAGTAAACTGGGAAGGCTTGCTGCCAAGACTGATTAGTGCCAGTATAAAACGGCCTTCATGAAAATAATAAGGCCAGCAGGCACTTTCTTCATCACCCTTTAAGGTCATTGAAAGAATATTGCGTTCTTTAGAGTGTCTTTCCAGCTGTATTTTTTGAGCCAGGCGGGTCAGAAGCTCTTTTAAGTCTTCCTGTGACACCGGTTTTAATATGTAATCCTCCACATTGTATTTTATTGCCGTTCTGGCATATTCAAAATTGCTGTAACCACTTAAAATCACAATATGGATTCCGGGATAGCGCTCCCGCACCTGGCAGATTAATTCCAGACCGTTAATTCCCGGCATTTCAATATCAGTAATTAAAATATCCGGCTGTGACACTGCCAGT
This sequence comes from Robinsoniella sp. RHS, assembly GCF_001029355.1. NCBI lineage: Bacteria > Bacillati > Bacillota > Clostridia > Lachnospirales > Lachnospiraceae > Robinsoniella > Robinsoniella sp. RHS. The sequence continues at coordinate 133,555 of NZ_JNGB01000016.1, read as the reverse complement.
AGTGCCAATGTTTCATTTCCGCTTTGTGCCTTGCCGATTACAGAAACAGATTCAGAAGAATTTTCCACTTTTTTGACTATATTATTCAGAATGATCGGTTCATCTTCCGTTACAATTACGGTTATTGTCGCATTCGTACTCATTTATATTCCCTCCTATTTTAATGAAAGCTCCCTGGTCTGTATTTTTGATCTCAAATACAAACAGATTGCTGTAAAACAGCTTTAGCCGCAGATATATATTGGCGATACCCATCCCGTTTATTGTCAGTTCGGGATAATTTTCTTCTTTGTTCAGGCTTTCGATTTTCTGATTTACCTGGTTGATTGCCTCATCCGTAAATCCGTTCCCGTTATCCCTGATTTCGGTATACCAGTAATTTTCTTCCAGCCAGGAATGAATCTCTATCTGCAGTGTTTTTCCGTCCTCTCTGGAATATTTTACACTGTTTTCTACCAATGGCTGAATAATCAGGCGGGGGATAGGCAGAAAGCAGAGCCCCGGTTCAATGTGATAATCAAAGGAAATTTTGTCACCAAACCGGATAGACATCAGGTCAGTGTAATTGCGCGTATGTTTTAATTCCTGTTCAAAGGTCGTGTTTTTGGAATAATCTTCGGTTATATAACGCAGCATCTGAGTTAGCTTGATACACATATCAGCGACCTGCATATCATCGTGCTCTTCCGCCATAATGGAGATAATAGTCAGGGAGTTGTATAGAAAATGTGAATCCATCTGTGCCTGCAGTGCCATAATCTGAGCGTGGACAGATAAAGTCTTGGATTTTACAATATCGTCCAGGGATTCTTTTAAACGGACCTGCATCCGGTTATATGCATCGCTTAACAGTTCCAGTTCATTTAAGTTGCTGTCGGGCACATAAGCGGATTCTTCTGAAATGGAGTCCAGTTCCAGATGGGAGATGCTGTCTTTTAAGCGTATGATGGGTCTGGTAATACTCTGGGCTACCCGGTAAGATATTGTCGTCAGCAGTAAAAGTGACACGGCTGCAATCAGGATACCAATGTTACGGTAAAAATGCTGATTGGTGAGGATATAAGAATCGGGAGTAATCAAAAGTGTAGTGAATCCCGTGAAATCAGAAGTATGCGTAGTAACAATCTCACGTTCTTTCGTATTTGGATTTATAAAGCTGGTTTCATTTTTGAAATCCAGTGAAATATAATGGTTAAGCAGCTTCTGATCCAGGTCATAGGGATAGATTAACTTTTTGTTTTTATCAAATATCAGAACTGTTTCCGCATGACGGTTAAAAGAATAAATGGTGTCAGAAATTACCCGGTCCAGTGTATAGTAATTAATCTGTATTTCTATGACGGCCTTTGGGATAGTCAATGCATAACGTCCAAAGCAGCGGAGCATGGAAATGGTGTGGACATCCTTGTCAATCTTATAAATGGTACCGCTGTCGGTAGGCATTATATTTTTTGCCCCATTTAAGTCAATGGTAGGCTGTATTAAATCTTGTTTTATGCTGGAAGTAAGTTCATAAGGCTGATAGTCATAACGCTGGCCAAATGTAATCAGATGATTATCTTCCAGATTCAGGATATTCATGTGGAAAAATTCAAAATCATAACCGCATATTGTGTAAATGGTATTCTGAAATGCCCGGTCAAATGCCAGTTTGCGCCGGGCAGCATTTTCAAAAACATATTCCCGCACTACATCAGATTCCAGCATCTTCTTTTGGAGGACATTTATATTGTCAAAAGTCTGCTCAATCTGATGGGATATAATTTTTGTACTTTGCCTGGAGGTTGCCGTATAGTTTTTCACAAAAGTATTGTAAGAAACAAAATAATACAGAAAGCTGGTAAATAGAGTCAGTAATAAAATAATTGACCCATAGGATAAAAAAATCTTGGTTTTAATAGAAGAAAATAAGTTGGCCTTCATAAGGGTGTCCTCACTGTGTAAATTGTATAGTAAATATGTAAATATAATCTGCTCTTTGTTAATATAACACATAGAGACAAGGATGGAAAGAGAGAAAACGGTACTGATGGGTGGACAATCCGGACATATTATTGACTTTTTTTAAAATACGCTTATAATTACAACTAAATATTCTTTTATTGTATAAGGAGGGAAAACAGATGCAGACAAAGGTAACCCGGGAAGAAGCACTGGAATTATTAAAAAAATATAATCAGGAACCATTTCATATGGTTCACGCGCTCACGGTAGAAGGAGTAATGAGATGGTATGCCAAAGAACTGGGGTATGGAGACGAGGCAGATTTTTGGGGAATGGCAGGTTTGCTGCATGATATTGATTTTGAAAAATATCCGGAAGAACATTGTATAAAAGCACCGGATTTATTAAAGGAGATTGAGGCAGAGGAAGAGCTGATTCATGCAATTTGCAGCCATGGTTATGGAATTGTGGTGGATGTAAAACCAGTACATGAGATGGAAAAGGTACTGTTTGCTGCCGATGAACTGACAGGACTGATTGGTGCGGCAGCGCGCATGCGTCCGTCTAAGAGTGTTATGGATATGGAAGTATCCAGCCTGAAAAAGAAATTTAAGGATAAGAAATTTGCTGCAGGCTGTTCCAGGGATATTATTAGAACAGGAGCAGAACAGCTGGGCTGGGATCTGGATAAGTTATTTGAAATGACAATTCTGGCAATGCGTAATTGTGAAAAAGAAGTTTGTGAAGAAATAAAATAAATTTCTTTCCTGGTTGCCCCGGCAGCGGGGCTTTATTGGAACATCAGATGCAAACTTTACGGATTTTGCAGTAAAATGCACCAGGATTTATATGCTTGGAATTTTTACAGCCGGTTTTCAGGTCGTTTCCACCAGTTATTTTCAATCCACCGGGCAGCCCATGAAGGCGTCTCTGTATTGTCCATGCTGCGGCAGTTAATTCTCCTGATCCCGTTTATCCTGATTATGCCTCTGTTTTTAGGATTGGATGGCATATTAATTGCAGGCCCGATGGCGGATATTATTTCCGCATTGATCGTTGCTGTATTTGCAGTTCATGAGTTGAAAAAGCTGTCAAAGAGCTGCGCAACTAACCCCGCAATTTAATAAATCTGTTACTCAAAAATTTTAGCATGAAGCGGAATCCAGATATATCATCGTTTTTTCAACATTAAAACTTGGCTGCAAATGCTCTACATATACACCTACAATCGCTCTTTTTTGATTCAGATTCAGCCAGTCATATTTAAAAAGTCCCTGACTGCCGGACATTTTCAGCGTACCGTCCAGATAGACATCCAGGTCCTGATACTGCATCCGTATTCTGACTTTTGTGAAATATAGAGGAGCCTGTACATGGATATACATTCCTGATTCTAAAAAACTCATTACCTCTCCAGGATAGCTCTCTGTTTCTGTTTCAACCGTTATTTTATGTCCGCTTTTTACCGTGGAGTAATTACTGCGGGGAGTATTTCCGATGTGATATGCAACCCGGATACAGATTACAATGCCCATAAAGTTATAGATACTCCATACCAGATTAACGACGAAAGGAATAAGCGTTATATACCCCAGGTGGAGAAATAGACCTCCTGTAATCCAGGAAAACAGGGTAATTGCCGCAATTACCATATGAGGCAGGATTACCTGTGCCTGAAAATGGGAACGGTCATCTCTCATTTCTTTGGGTGTAACGGCAAAGTTTAAACTTGCACTGAAGAATTCCCGTAAAACAGAGAGACACATGTGTGGTGCCATTGCTATTTCATAATAATGAGCCCACTTCAGACTTCTGGTATTGGATATCATAGCGTAGAAAGACGTCATCTGACCAATAAAAAACGGCAGGAAGAAAGTCAGGATTCCTGCAAGGTCCGCCTGCATTGCCAGTTTGGTCGTCAGAAGAAACCATATCGGGCAAAAGGTAAAGATCAATTTGGAGAATCCGGTATACCAGTAAATGTCTCCACCCAGATAAGCCAGCTTCTGCCAGTTGCTCAGACCCTTCATGCGCAGAGGGTGGTATTCTCTGGAAGTCTGGATATTTCCCCTGCACCACCGGTCTCTCTGGATCACAAGATCAGTATAAGTGGAGGCTGTGAGTCCCAGTACCAGCACCTCATTAATAAAGACAGACTGGTAACCGGCAGCCTGTAAAAGCATGCCTACAGCCATATCTTCAGTGATCGTATTAGTGGGATACATACCAATGTCCATAATACTATCCCTTCGAAAAACAGCATTTGTGCCTACGTGGAGGACTGCACCTACGGCAGCACGTGACTCCTGGATTTCACGCATAAAAAAATCCTGTTCATTGGGAATTTCTCTTCCCAGATTACGCTGATACATGTCTTTGTTGTAATAGACTTGTGGTGTCTGTACAAAAGCTGTTTCGGCATCGGAAAAATAACCTACCGTATGTTTCAGAAAGTTTTTAGAGCAAATCATATCCGCATCCAGGACCGCAAATAATTCTCCGGAAGAGTGCAGAAGAGCATTATTCAGGTTTCCTGCTTTAGCGCCTTCATTGGATCCCCGGGTCATATAGTTGACGCCGCAGCGGGCAGCCAGTCTTTTCATATACCTGCGCTGTCCGTCATCGCAGATGTAGATATTAAGATTATCCCTGGGATAGTCCAGATTAAGGGCTGCTAAAACCGTAGTTTCCACCAGATCTTCCCCTTCATTGTAAGTACAGATAAAGATATCAACTGTGGGGATATGGCCGCCAAAGTCGTCAAGTGACTTTTTCTTAAGTTTATATTTCCTGCTTAATAGCAGCTGGGATATGAGAAACTGGGCAATTCCCAGAAGCTCCCCGCCAAGCAGCAGCACTCCTAAACACAATTCCATAATACTTGCAGTTGGAATTACGGTCACTCTCCAGATAATATAGATAAAAGTAATCATAAAATTCCACCAAACCAATATTCTGGAGCTGCATCTGTTTCGTTTAACTAGATAGGAAATTAGAAAAGAGCCGCCAACGGCAGCAAGGAAATATAAGAATCCCATTTATGAATACACCTCGTTTGGTTTTATTGATTTATTGCAGTCATTTACCTTATAGTATTACTTGGATTTTGGGAAAGTATGCAGACCTTTTTACACGATCCCAATGTATCACTATATTTTATGTACAAATGGTACAGACTTATGGTAAAATATTCCCCATAAGACCATGAACATTCATAACAGGAAATGGGGAGGTTAAGTGAAGATCTTACACAAAGCGGTAAAATGGTTTGGATCACAGGGGATTGCCAAGAAAATTCTCATTGTTCTTTTGGTAGTTTCCATTATTCCAATTTTATGTATACAGTTCATTTCTTACAAAATCAGTACGTCTACCATTAAGGCGCAGACGGGTGAACTTATACTGGCAAATCTGGAACAGTCGGCAAACAGTGTGGAAAATTTTCTGGAAACTTATGATAAGTTAATTATGAATATTTATACGGACAGTGATTATGTTACCTATCTTAAACCCATTAATACATGGGATTCCGGAGAATTTTATGCTGCAAAGCATGAGCTGGTAAACCGTCTGCAGAATATTTCATATGTAAATCCGGATATTTTGGGAATTGCGATTGTTGGATTATATGGGGATACCGTGTTTTATGACAGCGTAACGGCTTCCGGAAATGAGAACTTCTGTTTCGAAGGAGATAAAATGAGGTATAGTCCGCTGTTTCAGGAATCCATGGAGGAAAAGCACACGATTTATTCGAAAAGCTATCATAAAATGGATTCGGAATATGGGGAAAAGAACTATCTGTATATTGCCCATCAGCTTACGGATTTTAACAGTTATGGAGAAGGACCGATTGGAAGTATCATTATCTGCGTGGATGAGGCAGCTTTCGGAGAGGTGTATGCCCAGGGAAATCATACGGAGTCAAATGTTACTTTTGTAGTGAATAAAAACGGCGATATTATTTCTTATCCGGAAAAGGCTTATGTGGGAGCTAATATTTTTGAGGATGAAAAGGATGAGGACAATATCGGTCAGGCGTCAAAAGAGTATATTCAGAAAATTAAATATGAATCCAAAAAGAAACTGGAAGTCAATTTTAAAAGTATCCGGGACGGTGAATTCTATATTGTCAATGTGCAGGATTTGAATTACACCTTATCCAATGTGTGGTATATATCCGTTTTGATTATTTTAATCGGACTTTTGGTAGGAATTCTGTGTATGCTGATAGCCATTTCCTTTTCGGATATGACGGATAAATCAGTAAAAAAAATACTCCATGGGATGAATAAGGCATATAAAGGGGATTATGATGTCCGGATAGAGATGGAGGGAAATGATGAATTTGCCCAGATCTCCGAGCATTTTAATCACATGATCCAGAAAATCAAGAAATCCAATGCGATGGAGAAGGAAGCGATTGTCCGGGAAAAGAATGCGGAGATAAAATCACTGGAGGCACAGATCAATCCGCATTTCTTATATAACACGCTGGATACCATCAATTGGATGGCGATTGCCCACGAAGAGTTTACCATCAGCCGTATGCTTACAAGTCTTGCAGTGATACTGCGTTACAGCGTCCATAAGAGCAATGAGATCGTGGAACTGAGCAATGAGCTGGAATATCTGAAGAAATATGTTTATTTACAGCAGCAGCGTTTTGATTATTCTTTTCAGTGCATTCTTCATGTGGAAGAAGAAGTTCTGAATTGTAAAATACATAAGCTTTTAATACAGCCGCTGATTGAAAATACGATAGTTCATGGATTCCCGGGCAACACGGGATTTGATGAGATCAATCTTAGGATTCACAGGATTGATGATACGAATATAGAAATTGTAGTAGAAGACAATGGAAAAGGCATGGAACCGGAACTTGCAGAATTCTTTAATCACTTTGATTATCGCAAAGAGAGGATTGAATCCAGCATAGGAGTCCGTAATGTAATTACCAGAGTGAAACTCTATTATGGAGAATCGGGACATTTTCATGTTGTTTCCAGTGAAAACGGCACATCGGTAACGATTACAATTCCATATGAGTAGGGAGGATGAGAGTATGCGTATTATAGTTGTGGAAGATGAACCTAATACAAGAGAAGGTTTAATCGGGATTATCAATCGGTATACGGAGCATGAAATAATCTATACGGCGGTAAATGGGAAGGAGGGTTTGGAAAATATCAGATCTCTGAAACCGGATCTGGTCGTAACGGATATCCGGATGCCGGTTATGGACGGGCTTACGATGCTTCAGACACTTCATGATGAAGGAGAGGAGTTTCAGTCATTACTTCTGACCGGCTATTCAGAGTTTGAGTATGCACGGAAAGCCCTGAAATTAAATGTGACAGAATATATTTTAAAACCGCTTGATATTGAAGAATTTTTAAAAATACTGAAAAGAGTAGAAAATAAAATAGAAAAAACGAAGATAGAACGGGTTTCAACCAGCCAGCTTTTATGGAGTTATCTGACCGGCACAGAGGATGAAAAACACAAAATTCTGCCGGTAATAGAAGAGTCTTTACAGGTAAATAAAAAAGTGCAGATTTCTCTTTTTCTGGTGAAAGGAAGCAGTGTGGCAAGAGAAAGTACTACAGAAATGATGGAAGAGACTAATTCTGTGCTGGATGCCATGTGTATGGAAAATTACTATGTGATATTTTTGTCCCAGGATGTAGGATTTCTTGTCATAGTACTGGATACCGAGCGAAACCGCAGTTTAAAACGGATTTTTCAAATGCGGGTACTGGAGAAAATAGGGAAAATATCGGAATGTTTTTGCAGTTATACCACCATATATGGTGTGACCGGGCTGGATGAGAAGGTTCAGGATTTAAAGGAATTGATGCGCCATGCGTTTTCCTTTCCTTCCGGTACAATTTTGGATGAAGAACTGCTGGCAGGATTTCAATATGAAAATATAGAATATCCGGATTCTCTGGAACGTGCCGTGTGCAGGGAGGTGCGCAGTGGTAAAGCAGAGCGCATACAGGAACTGGGCGAACAGTTTAAGAAAGGCGTGATCCAAAGCAAGGGGCACCCGGAATGTATCAGGGAGTTTACGGTTCGGTTTACCGCAGGTCTGCTTCGGGTTGTGAATGAGCTGAAGGAGAATCTGGAAAAAGACAATGGGATTCAGTATATTGTAGGAAATATGGCTAAAAGTAATTCCAGGGAAGAGCTGGAACATCAGTTTGACAAAGTTATGAAGACACTGTCTTTAAATGAAGATGACTTGTCCGGGCCTACGGAAAACGGAATGATTCTGAATGTGATAACATTTATCCGTGAAAATTATGCCAGGGATATCACCTTATCGGAAACGGCGGCGATGTGCGGTGTAACCCCGGAGTATTTAAGTAAGATATTCTACCGGGAAATGAATGTGAATTTTGTGGCATTTTTACAGAACTTCCGTATCAGTATGGCGAAAAGGCTGTTAAGCCTTGGAAAATGTAAGATAGGAGAGGTGTCAGAAGCGGTGGGCTTTCATGATCAGAAATATTTTGTGAAAGTATTTAAGAAAATTTGTGGTGTTACGCCTTCCGATTATAAAAAGGAGATGAACAGCCAATGAAGCTAAGATGGCTATTGGGCGGTGCGGCGGCATGTGTCCTCGTTATGCTGGTTATTACTTATATTGGGTTTTCTTCCAAAAATAATAAAGGGGTAAAAGGGGAAGAGGGCACAGAGCAGATTATCCGGATTCTGGCACCTGACGAAGGCAGTGTTCATAAACAGGCGCTGGAAGAAACAGCACAGAACTATTCCCGGATCAGAGGGAATAAGCAAGTGGAAATCCAGTTCATTTCCCAGGAAAATTATCAGAAAGAAATCTGTATGAGAACGGATGAGGGAACCAATACAGACCTGATCATCTGTGAAAATACAATGATGCCTTCTTTAATTGATATGGGCATATTAGAGGATCTGACTTCTTATGTGGAAGGTAATGTAAAATTAAGATACCAGCAGAATCTCTGGACCAATGCCATCAGCGACGGGAAATACTATGGGGTACCATTTACGAATGATCCCTATGTATTGTTTTACAATAAAGACCTGATGAAAAAAGAGAGTCAGGCAGTGCCAAAAACCTGGGATGAGTTATTAAACGTATGTGATCATATCAAAGGGCTTGGAAACTATGGATTTGGATTTGCGGCAAAGCAGCCGGAGGAAGTGACATCATTTTTCATGCAGGTGTTATACTCCTGTGGCGGCTCCCTTCGGGAAGTTAATGGAAGTGCAGGGAATCAGGTGTTTCAGTTTCTGCTGCAGCTAAAAAACAGAAAACAGATTTCACCGGATACCATAAACTGGAGTCAGTCAGATCTGGCACACGAATTTGCAAAAGGGCATATCGCAATGATGGCAGGAAATGCCAGCATGGCTTCCGTACTGAGAACAAGCCGCCTGGGATTCGAAGTGGGGGTTGCCGGGATGCCCTCGGGGAAAAAGGAAGCGTATTTACTTCATGGGAAGAATATCGGAATTACAAAATCTGCCGATGTAGAAGAAGCAAAAAAATTTCTGGACTATATCAGGGAGCTGGATGTTGCCAATTTTCTTACGAAAGAAATGGATTCCGTTCCGGTTCTGGTTGAAGGGGTATATGAACAGAAAAAAATAGGTCCTGGCAAAGAACTTGTATCGGATTATATGAAAAATGGAGTCACAAAAGGCGCATATGATTCCTGGTTTGACATATCCGCAGCCGTGGCAAATGGGATTTATGAAATATTGCATGAACGGAATGTAAGTGTACAGGAAATTGGTGACGCCATGCAGGATAAAGTTCGTGTAGCTATTATTGATAAATAGGATAATTTACAAATGATAATATGCAAAAATGTTGTGAAAGTGTATAAAGAAAAATGCCTTCACAACATTTTTTTGACAAAAAATGAGCAAAAAAGTATAGACGAAGATTAAAAATGTACCCCTTTTTCAAAAATGTGGAATTTTCAAAACGAAATTGGGATGATAATATATAGACAGCTTAAGAAAAGCAATGGGACATGAAAAAGTAAAAAAAAGGAGCGATGAAGTATGAAAAGAAAAAAATTGGTGAGCGTTATGATGGCATCCGCAATGGTATTAGGATTGACAGCCTGCGGTGGTTCAGGTGGTGGAACGGATTCCACGACAGCAGGTACTTCCAAGGAGACGAAAGCTGAGACAGCAGCAGGTTCTGAAACAGCTGCAGGCGATGAGACTAAGGCAGCCGGTGACACAGCTGCAAGCGGAGATGCTAAGACAATTACCTTTACTTTCCGGGATGACGGACAAGGTGAGAAAAGTGCTCTTTGGCAGTGGATTCAGGATGGATATGACAGCTGGGATAAAAAAGATTCCGTGAAACTAAATATTTCTCCGATTGTCGCAAGCGAAGGCGATTATTTCGCTAAAATAGCATTACAGCTTCAGGATCCAAGTACTTGTCCGGATTTAGTTTGTGAAGATACTTTCCAGCTTCCAAATGACGTAAGTGCAGGTTATCTTACTGATTTATCAGATTATGCAAAAGATTATGCGGAATGGAACGATGGTACATACTATGAATCCATGAAGAATGGTGTTTCTAAGGATGGCAAACCATATGGTATTCCATATTGTACAGATACAAGAGGACTTTGGTATAATAAAGATATCTTCAAACAAGCAGGACTGCCGGAAGATTGGGCACCAAAGTCCTGGCAGGATGTTTTAGATGCATGCAAGACAATCAAAGAGAAAGTGCCGGATGTTGTTCCTTTCTGGTGTAACTCAGGTGTAGCTACCGGTGAAGCAACTTCCATGCAGACATATGAAATGCTCCTTTATGGAACAGGCGAAAGATTAATCGATGACAGCGGAAAATGGATCGTAAAGAGCCAGGGTATGTTAGACTCCCTTAACTTCTTAAATGACATTTACTCAAACGGATACGGCCCATCCTTATCGAAAGTATTAAATGGGCAGGCTTCCAATACCTCCGCAAGAGAATACCTGCCGCAGGGTAAACTGGCAATCTCCTTGGATGGAAGCTGGATCACAGGAAACTGGGAAGATACAGGCGCTTCACCATGGCCGGAAGCAAAAGACGTAATGGGATTTGCTCCAATGCCAACCAGCACAGGTCAGGAACCGGGAACAATTACCTTAGCAGGCGGCTGGGCATTATCCATTCCTGAAAATTCAGATGCAAAAGATATTACCTTTGAATTTATCAAACATTTAATGGATCCGTCTATTTATACAAAAGCAGTTATCGCACAGGGTAACATTGCAACCAGAACTGATGTAGCAAAAGATGCAGATTATTCTGCAAAACCATTTAAACAGATCTCAACAGATTTCCTTGCTACAGCTGAATTCAGACCTCAGAACGATCAGTACTCCACCGTTTCCACAAGTATCCAGTCCATGGTAGAAGCAGTAGTATCCGGCACGAGCCCGGAAGATGCAATTGCACAGTATGGAACAGAAGTAAAGCGTGCTGTTGGGGATGACAATACTGTTGAAAAATAGTAATTAAATGCAACGGGCGGGGTTAATCAGAATAGATTGAAACCCGCCCGGTCTTATTGAAAGGTGAAAGAGACGCTCATTTCACGAAGAAAGAAAAGGGGGCTGTGCTGATGGCTAGACCAAATAGAAAGGCAATGGTAATGGATGAAGCCAAGAAATCCATTTTGTTATTGCCGGCAATTGTACTGTTAATCGCGTTCTTTATTATTCCGATTGTATTAACTGTTTATTACTCTTTTACAAATTTAGCACTTAGTGGTTCAAATGCGGCGAATTTTCAAATAGTGGGACTGGAAAATTACATAAAAATGCTTACAGATCCAAATACCTTAATCGCCATTAAAAATACTTTGATTTTCTTAGTTGGAAGTTTAATTGGGCAGTCCGTATTAGGATTTACGATTGCCTATTTGATGAAAAATAAAGCAAAGACCTTTCGTAGTATCGTAGGTCCCTGCATCCTGGCAGGCTGGGTTATGCCTGAGATTGTTGTAGCATTATGCTGTTCCTCTTTCTTCCAGGAATCCGGTACACTCAACATGATTATGGGTGCAATACAGATTGAGCCCATCGCCTGGCTGTACCAGCATCCAATGGCTGCCGTTGTAGCTGCAAACATATGGCATGGAACTGCATTCTCTATGATGAACTTTCAGTCTGCACTGGATAATGTATCCGGAGATATCGAAGAGGCTGCAAAAGTGGACGGAGCAAACCGCAGGCAGACACTGCTTCGGATTATCGTACCCTGTATCAAAGATACCATTGCAACCAATACCATGTTAAATACCTTATCAACACTGGGCGTATTTGGATTGATCTACATTATGACTGGCGGAGGACCGGGTAATTCAACCAGTACACTTCCAATCTATATGTACAGACAGGCATTTACCAGCGGACAGATGGGTGCCGGAACAGCAATTGGTATGTTAATCTTAGTAGTTGGTATTGTCTGCAGTATCATCTATGCAAGAATATTGAAATCAGACGATTAAGGAGGGAAATTATATGCATGAAAAAACAACAAAGGGAATCCATTATGCAATCCTGAGCTGTATTGCATTGGTATTCATACTTCCACTTCTCTGGGTTGTTATCGCCTCCTTAGATACGAACGCAAGTGAGGCAATTAAGGCACCTACGCAGTGGACATTAGAGAATTACAAATCAGTACTTTCGAACAAAACGAATTTAAAAGGTTTTGGTATCGGGCTTTTCATCTCCTTTATCCAGGCAACCATCGTAGTAATTGTATCCGGGCTTGGCGCTTATGCTCTTTCAAGATACCGCTTAAGTTACCGCAAAGGGTTCATGTACGTGATCCTTTTTATGACCGCACTTCCGATGACGGCAGTTATTGTTCCTGTATACAAAATGTTTTTATCAATAGGCTTGCTAGATAGCATCTGGGGTGTTATTCTATTCCTGAGTGCTTCATCACTGCCCTATGGAATCTGGCTGATGAAAAATTTTATGGATGGCGTTCCGGTAGAGCTGGAAGAAGCCGCATGGGTAGATGGAGCAACTACCTGGCAGTCAATTCGAAAAGTAGTGGCGCCGCTTATGTTCCCGGGAATTTGTGTTGTATTTATATATACGTTCTCAGGAAGCTGGGGGAACTTCTTTATTCCCTATATCTTATTGAGTACACCTGCTAAGCAGCCTGCATCAATTCTCTTATATCAGTTCTTTGGAAATAATGGAATGGTTCAGTACGGACAGCTTGCAGCATACTCCGCAGTATATGCTTTACCCTCAATTTTACTTTATATCCTGTCTCAAAAATATATGTCAAAAGGATTTACTATGGCAGGGGCAGCAAAAGGATGATATTATACATGTGCCATACATCAGAGCCTGCTTGAAGTAGACTCTGATAAGGCACGTGATGTAGTTATAATAATGCAGATATCTTAATATCTGCCATAAAGAGGAGGTAACTCATGGTTTTAATTAAGGAAAGGATAGGAAAACTGATCGAAGACTTACATGAATTAATCTATCCGGAATCAGTTAATATCCAGAATTACAAAATGATTCAGACCACGGAACGTTTTACTGACATTATAGGTTTGGACACCAGTGCATGGCAGGAATTTTCCAGGGAACAGATTTGGGGCGGACACCGGGAGTATTACTGGTTTGAGACAACCGTAACGATACCCGATAGCTTGCATGGCAAGTGTGTAGTTTATGAACTAATCACCGGAAAAGAGAGCGAGTGGGATGCAACGAATCCACAGTTCTCTGTTTATGTGAATGGAGAAATGAAGCAGGGAATGGATGTGAACCACAGGGAAACGGTTCTGACAGAACATGCTGCTGCAGGCGAAAGCTATCGTATCGTCTTATCTGCATTTACGGGGGATCAGAATTTCAGCCTGAAGCTGGATTCAAAGTTAAAAACATTAGACCGGAAGACAGAAAAATATTTTTATGATATTTCTGTGCCGTTAAATGTTGCAAGGCTGCTAAACTCGGATGACAAAGCATACATAACAATTATTACAAGGTTAAACGAGTCTTTGAATCTGCTTGACTTAAGAAAAGAATATTCCAAAGAATATTACGATTCACTGGAAAAAGCACAGGAATACATTACAAAAGAATTCTATGAAAAAGAGTGTGGAAGCAGTGATGCAGTTGTTTATTGTATAGGCCATACCCATATTGATGTGGCATGGCTCTGGTCACTGGCAGTGACAGAAGATAAGGCGGTCAGAAGTTTTTCAACGGTACTGGATCTGATGAAACAGTATCCGGAATACATTTTTATGTCCAGCCAGCCCCAGCTTTATAAATATGTAAAAAAGAATGCCCCAGAGGTATATGAACAGATCAAAGAAAGAGTAAAAGAAGGCAGATGGGAACCGGAAGGCGGCATGTTTGTAGAGGCGGATTGTAATATTGCATCCGGCGAGGCACTGGTCCGTCAGTTTATGTATGGACAGAAGTTCTTCCAGGAAGAGTTTGGAGCAGATAATTCAATTCTCTGGCTTCCGGATGTATTCGGATATTCGGCAGCGCTGCCCCAGATTATGAGAAAATGCGGGCTGCCATATTTTATGACAACGAAGATCAGCTGGAATGAATTTAACAAAATGCCCTATGATACCTTCGAATGGGAAGGAATTGACGGCAGCAGGGTTTTGACTCATTTTGTATCAACCAGGGATTATAAAAAAGGCGCAGTGGAAGGCGGATTCGAAACGGAGCATTTTACCACCTATAACGGAGATATTAATCCGTCCCAGATCAAAGGCGGATGGGCACGTTACAGCCAGAAATATCTAAACGAAGAAATCTTAAATTCCTTCGGCTATGGTGATGGCGGCGGCGGTCCTACTGCAAAAATGCTGGAAAACCATAGAAGATTAGAAAAAGGAATACCGGGTTGTCCGAAAACAGTTATGAGTACAGCCAAGAATTACTTTGAAGTTCTGGAAAAGAATGTGAAGGATCATAAATATCTGCCATCCTGGGTTGGGGAATTATACCTGGAATACCATAGGGGAACTTATACTTCCATGGCACGTAATAAGAAATATAACCGAAAAGCAGAATTCGCATATGAAAATGCAGAACTATACGGAATGATGGATCAGGATCTGACAGGAAATGCCTATCCTGACCATAAGCTTCACGAAGCATGGGAAGTAATCTTACGAAATCAGTTCCATGATATTCTTCCTGGATCCTCCATCAAAGAAGTATATGATGATTCTAAGGCAGAATACGAAAGTATATTTGCCATAAACAAAGATCTGGTAACCAATGCATTAAAAAATATTACAGACAAAGTGCAAGCTCCAAAGCATTCCATTGTAGTATATAATCCCAACAGTATGACAGCAGATGAGATCGTCAGCTTTCCGAGTCCGCAGGGGATGACAAATGCTGTCGTATACGACAGAGAGCGTCTGATTCCATCCCAGACAGCACATACCGGAGAAATTATTTTTAAGGCAGACGGTGTTCCGTCAAAAGGTTACAAGACATTTTATCTGAAAGAAGAAGAGTCAGAGGAAAGCGGCACAATGCAGGTTACTTCCACACATCTGGAAAATGACTTCTTTGCTATTACATTAAATGAAAAAGGACAGTTTGCATCCATTTATGACAAAAAAGCAAAGCGCGAAGTGCTGCAGCCGGGAAAAGCAGCCAATGTGATCATGACTTACGAAGACAGGCCTCATAATTACGATGCCTGGGATGTAAATAATTACTATGTTGAAAAATCCTGGGAAGTAGATCAGGTAGAAAAAATAGAAATCACAGAAAACGGACCGGTAAGGGCTTGTATTAAGGTACAAAGAAAATACCTGGATTCCACAATTACCCAGTCTATCTGCATCTATCAGGATATTCCAAGGATTGACATCAAAAATGAAATCGACTGGAAGGAACACCAGATTTTCATGAAGACTTTATTCCCGGTAGATGTTCATACCAGCGAAGCTACATTTGATATCCAGTATGGTAATGTGAAACGCCAGACACACTATAACACATCCTGGGATTATGCTAAATTTGAAGTCTGTGTACACAAATGGCTGGATGTATCCGAAGACAATTATGGTGTTAGTATGCTCAATGACTGTAAATACGGCTGCAGTGTACATGATGGTGTAATTGGAATGTCAATGCTGAAATCTGCATGTTATCCAAATCCGGAAGCGGACAAGGAGTTCCATGAATTTACTTACTCCTTCTATCCTCACGAAGGCGACTGGAGAAGCGCAGGCACCGTAAAACAGGCTTACCAGCTCAATAATCCTCTTACAGCAGTAGTAAAAGAGAATGAAGGCGGAGAATTAAAAGATATCTACTCACATGTATCTTCCGATCAGGATAACGTTGTTGTAGAGGTTGTGAAAAAAGCAGAAGAGGGAGACGCTCTAATTGTGCGTCTGTACGAATGCTTCAACCGCAGAACCCACGCATCCCTGACCTTTGCAAAAGATATTGTATCCGCATGGGAATGTAATATGATGGAAGTGAATGAAGTGGAAACAGCTGTTGTTGGCAATAAAATAGAATTTGATATGAAACCTTATGAAATCAAGACATTTAAAGTTATTTTCTGACATGATCTAGCTTTACAGGGAACAGGTTAAGGACGCTTAGTGAAATCTGTTAGAATACAATAAAGAAGGGGTGCGGCATACAGCATGCCACATCCCCGGATATGATCGGTAAAATTACTGCATCAAACTTCCCAATATCTGATTCACAAGTTTGCCATCAGCCACACCTTTAACCTTCGGCATCAGTTCTTTCATAATCCGGCCTTTGTCCTTACCGGTTGGAGCATCGATGCCAAGGCTTTTCAGCACCTCTGAAATAACAGACTTAATCTCGTCTTCGTCCATCATATGTGGCGCAAATTCTTCATATACAGCGATCCGTTTCTTGCATTCTTCTACAATATCAGTACGGTCGGCAGGCGTTAGTTCCAAGGTTTCTTTTGTCTGCTTAATCTCTTTTAATACCACTTCATTTTCTTCCTGCTCTGTCAGATCTTCTCTTTTGTCGATGGCCTTATTTTTTAAAGCGGACAACAGCATGGAAAGTGAATCTTTTCGTTCTTTTTCTCCGGCTTTCATAGCGGCAACCATAGCGCTTCTTACTTCATCTATTTTACTCATTGTGACCTCCTGTAAATAATTTAATAAATATATTTTTGATATACCTTTTATTATAGGAAGCGTGAAAATAAAAGTCAAGGAGAAATCTTTTGAAGGCATTCCCAAAACTGGTAAATATAGGTTTTGATAATTTTTTTCATTTTTTCAAAAAAAACTATTGATTTATTCTGAAAGTTAGTATATACTAACCATTGAAAAGAAGATTAGCGAAAGCTAACTGAAAGAAAAATAGCAAGGAATATTATAATTCTTACGGATGAGGTGGTGAGAAGTGATGCCTTTAACAATGGCGAGTACCGGAGAAATGAACGTTATTAAAAAAGTTGGCGGAAAAGAAGACACCAGAAGATTTCTGGAGAATCTTGGTTTTGTAACAGGAGCGGCTGTTACGGTTGTATCTGCGATTCAGGGAAATGTGATTGTGAATATCAAAGATTCCAGGGTTGCAATTAATCAGGATATGGCAAAAAAAATCATGATTTAAGAGGAGGAGAATGTAATGGCAACATTAAGAGATGTAGCTTGTGGAAACACAGTTACGGTAAGGAAGTTAAATGGCGAAGGTGCATTGAAGCGCCGCATTATGGATATGGGTATTACGAAAGGCTGTAAGGTTTTTGTTCGAAAAGTAGCCCCTCTCGGAGATCCTGTGGAAGTGACTGTACGTGGATATGAGCTGTCCCTTAGAAAACAGGATGCTGAAATTATTGAGGTTGAATAAGGTGGTATAGAGAGTTGTTATAAATATGGAGTTCCATGAACTCTATTATTTTTGAAACAGAGTTAGGTGAAACTAACTATAAAGGAGGAAAAAGAGAAGATGGCAATTCGTATTGCACTTGCAGGTAATCCAAACTGCGGTAAAACAACGATGTTTAACAGCCTGACCGGCTCCAATCAATATGTTGGCAACTGGCCCGGAGTTACTGTTGAGAAAAAGGAAGGTAAATTAAAAGGGCATAAAGATGTGATTATCACAGATTTACCCGGAATTTATTCCTTATCTCCATATACCCTGGAAGAAGTAGTAAGCAGGGACTATATGCTGGATGAAAAACCGGATGTAGTGATCAATCTTGTGGACGCTACGAACCTGGAAAGAAATCTTTATTTAACTACACAAATCCTGGAGCTTGGTATTCCGGTGATTATAGCACTTAATATGATTGATCTTGCTAATAAAAATGGTGATAAAATTAATGTCGGAAAGCTCTCAGAAGCATTGGGATGTGAAGTCCTGGAGACCTCAGCACTAAAAGGCATTGGATTAGCTGAGGTGTCAAACAGAGCAGTTGCTCTGGCGGCTAAACAAAAAACAATGACTTCCCAGCATAAATTTTCCGATAAGGTAGAGAGTTATCTTACAGATATTGAAGATCAGCTTCCTTCAGATCTACCTTCAGAACAGGTTCGCTGGTACAGTATTAAAATGTTTGAAAAAGATCCAAAAGTCATAGAAAAACTTTCTCTTTCTGCAGACAGCAGTAAAGTTATCAAAAATGTTGTGGAAGTGGCTGAAAACGAGATGGATGATGATACAGAAAGTATTATTACCAATGAAAGATATGAGTACATAGAAAAAGTGATTCATAATTGTCTGAAGAAAAAACAAAAAGGGATGACAACTTCAGATAAAATTGATAGAATAGTTACAAACCGCTGGCTGGCACTGCCAATCTTCGCAGCAATTATGTTTTTGGTTTATTATGTTTCCGTAACTACAATTGGTGCAGTGGTAACAGATTTTACAAATGATACTTTATTTGGGGCCTGGATTCAGCCGGCTGTACAGGCAGGTCTTGAAAATATAGGCGCTGCAGAATGGCTGATATCTCTGGTAGTAGACGGTATTATCGGCGGCCTTGCAGCCCCCATTGGATTTGCACCGCAGATGGCAATTTTATTCCTGTTCCTTTCTGTATTAGAAGATTGCGGTTACATGGCGCGTGTTGCATTTATCATGGACCGGGTATTCCGCAGATTCGGACTTTCCGGTAAGAGCTTTATTCCGCTTTTGATCGGTTCCGGATGCGGCGTTCCTGGAATAATGGCAACAAAGACGATTGAAAATGAAGAAAACCGTAAAATGACTATTATGACTACCACATTTATTCCCTGTGGAGCAAAACTGCCGGTTATTGCCTTAATTGCAGGTGCCATTATGGGCGGTGCATGGTGGATGGCTCCGCTGATGTACTTCATTGGAATCTTTGCTGTTGTAATTTCCTGTATTATGTTAAAGAAAACAAAATTATTCGCCGGAGAAGTATCTCCGTTTGTTATTGAATTACCCCAGTATCATATTCCGGATGTGAAAACAGTGCTGCTTCATGTTTGGGAACGTGTATGGAGCTTCCTGAAGAAGGCCGGAACGATTCTGTTCCTCTGCTGTATGGTAATGTGGTTCCTTGGAACTTTCGGTTTTGCCAATGGACAATTTGGAATGGCAGCATCCGAGAATGACAGCTTACTGGCTATTATCGGCGGATTTATTGCACCGATCTTTGCACCTCTCGGATTTGGCAACTGGAAGGCAGTGGCATCTTCCCTTTCCGGTTTCGTTGCCAAAGAAGGTATTGTAAGCACCATGGGCGTTATTGCCGGAATGTCAGATGCGGCAGAAACAGATGCCACATTATGGCAGACTGTTATGACATTCTTCCCAAGTGCCATTGCTGCATTCTCCTTCCTGGTATTTAACCTGTTGGATTCTCCGTGCCTTGCAGCTATCAGCACAATGGCAAAAGAATTCAGAAGTAAAAAATGGACCGCATTTGCTATCATATATCAGAACATATTTGCTTATGCAGTGACTTTAATGATCTTTCAGTTTGGTACGGCCTTCACAGGCGGTGGATTTACAGTAGGAACTGCAGTTGCAGCAATTATATTGATTATTTTCCTGTTTATGCTGTTCCGTCCGGCTTACAATCCGAACAAACACAAACAGGCATCCGGCAAGATGGCGAGAGCGTAACAGCATGGTATAAATTCGAACTTGCACGTAACTGTTTATCCGGTACAACATTGTAAACGCTGCAATGTTGTACGAACTTTATGAATGTAGAAAGAAGGAGGTTTTATGTTAAGTTGGATCACTGCGAATGCAGCAACCGTTAGTATATCAATTGCGATTCTGCTTGTCGTAATCCTGGATGTGCGCTATATCATCAAGCAAAAAGAAAAAGGTGGTATGTGTGCCGGCTGTTCCGGATGCGGCGGGAGTTGCAAGAGTTGTAAACCTCAGCATAAAAAGATAGGTTAAACACTGGATTGCGGGGCGGAGGTATGGGATTAAAGCAGGAAGCTGCTCTGGTTCCATGCATCTGCACCCGCATTTCCTGTACATATCTGAAAATGGAAGAGAGGAGAAAATTTCATGAATCCGGCAAATCTTATTATAATCCTGATTATTGCGGCAGGTGTATTTTTGGCTATCCGTCCCACCATCAAACATATGAAAGGGGAGGGGAGCTGCTGCGGCGGAGGTTCTTCGGATGGTTCCAAAAGAAAGAAGAAGAAACTTACAGAGCCTAAATGCGGAGAAAAGGTTATATACGTGGATGGAATGCACTGCCAAAATTGTAAAGAGAGAGTGGAGGATGCAATCAACCAGATTGATGGTGCGGCAGCGGTGGTACATCTGAAAGAGAAAAGAGCAATTGTTTCGATGAGTC
The DNA here is from genome assembly GCF_001029355.1 of Robinsoniella sp. RHS. NCBI lineage: Bacteria > Bacillati > Bacillota > Clostridia > Lachnospirales > Lachnospiraceae > Robinsoniella > Robinsoniella sp. RHS. Next base: position 112,758 of record NZ_JNGB01000016.1, on the reverse strand, counting down.
GGGAGATTGCGGATGAACCGCTTATAAAAGCAATTGAAAGTGCAGGTTATCGGGTAAAGAAAATAAATCCGTAAAAACGCACATAGAAGAGTTGAAAATTTTAGTAAAAATAGCAATTGAAAATTCCTGAAAAGCCGATACAATTGAATTAGTAAAACTAATTTACAAAAACTAATTTAGCAAAAATCAAGGAGTCTTAGGAGATAAGGCGCAGGAGGGAATATGCAGAAAACGGAATTAAAAAAAATGGGCAGTATACAGCAAATGGCATATGTACGGAATATAGAATTCAAAGAGGGGCGTGCCTGTGGCATGAAGGCATTTCAGGTGAAGTCCGGTAATATTCAGTTTACGGCTGCCCAGGATAAATGCCTGGATATTGTGGAACTGTCTTACAAAGGAAGAACACTGAACTTTTTAAGTAAGCCGGGTTTACAGAACCGTCAGCATTATGATTCCAGTGGTTTTGAAGCGCAGCGCAGTATAATGGGCGGCCTTTTCTTTACCTGTGGAACTGATAATGTAGGAACACCGGAGCCAGAGGCGAATCCGCCGCTGCCAATGCATGGAAGCCTTCGTTCAACACCTGCAGAGCATGTCTGCGCAGATGCTTACTGGGCGGATACGGAGTATCATATCAGGATATCGGGAGAAATGCGTCAGGCACAGCTTTTTGGTGAAAATGTCGTATTGAGAAGAACAATTGAAACTGTTTTGGGTTCCAATGTGATTCATATACATGATGAATTTGAGAATCAGTCATATGAAGAGGTACCGTTTATGCTGCTTTACCATTGTAATGCAGGTTATCCGTTGCTGGATAAGGGAACTGTGATTGATATACCGACTGATCAAACGGTTCTAAGAGGAGAAGACAGCCAGACCAGTCTGAACTGGAGAGAAATGGAAGAACCGGAAGATGGAAAACCGGAAGAAGTATTTTTTCACCAGGTTCAGGCAGATGAAAAAGGTGATACATATGCAGCTGTCATCAACAAAGATCTGGGGCTGGGGCTAAAAGTTCATTTTAACAAAAACCAGCTCCCCAACCTGACCCAGTGGAAATCAGCCGCTTCCGGGGACTATGCTCTGGGACTGGAACCTTGTAACTGCCGAGTTAACGGCCAGTCCTGGGAAAAAAAGAACAATACGCTGATGACGTTGAAAAGCGGAGAGAAAAAAGCTGTTGATCTAAAATTTGAAATTATAGAGCTGTAATTAAATTTTTTGAACCAAACAATTTTCAGACAAAAGAGAGGTGCAGTCATGTGTCTCTTTTTTTGTTTGACCGGCAGGGTTTTCTGTATAAAGATATCACCAAAAATTTTGTTGATCAATTTCATGGAGTTAGCTAAAACTAACAAAATAATATTTATTATCAGTAAAGACTTGACTTTTTCTGAAAGTTAGCATAAGATAACTATATAAAAATGATTGACCATTACATACTTTAGAGTTGGAAAGGAGCGGTATTATGCCATTAGCGTTAGCAGCGTCCGGTGATAGAAGAATTGTAAAATCTTATTATGGTTCTGAAGAAATGAAGCGCCATCTGGAATCGCTTGGATTTGTCAAGGGACAGGAAGTCGAGGTTCTGGGGGAGAACGCCAGCGGAATGACCTTAATTATAAGGGGAACCCGTATAGCATTAAACCGCAGCCTTGCTCAGAAGATTATGGTGGAATAGTCTGTGACCATGCGGCTTCCATACAGAATCTATGTAAACAATGGTAAATTAGCAGAATAGATGTCATATTCTGCTAATTTTTACAGCAGTGGTTAGTTGCAACTAACTGAAAAACAGCTGGCATAGATAACATTTACCTTTTAAAGTAAAAGAAAGACAGGAGTGATCTAGTTGAAATCAAAAGAATATGACAGTCAGCCGATTCAAAAGCTGATCAACAAAAAAGAACTAATCATAAATGAATTACGCAGCAAAGGGCTTCGAATCACGAAGCAGAGAAAATTAATCATTGATATTATACTGGATGAAGAATGTACCTGCTGTAAGGAAATATATTATCAGGCGCATGGCAAGGATTCTTCTATTGGGATCGCCACGGTATACCGGATGGTGAAAACTTTAGAGGAAATAGGAGCAATAGACAGAAGGAATATGTACCGACTATCCTATGATCAGGAGGCAGGTATTAATAATGGATGTACGATTTTATTAAAAAGTAATGCTACCATCCGTTTGTCCAGGGAACAATGGGCAGAGGTGCTGGAAACAGGATTAAAGAAAAAAGGATTTTTAGCAGAAGATAAAATAGAGGCGGTTTTAGTGCAATAAAGACAGAATATAAGAAAATTGCTGGACGAAAGCCTCCAAATCGTATATATTATAAGGTAATAACTATTGGAGGTGAAACTTGATGTACGAGTCCGGAGAGAATTATTTAGAGACGATATTAATGCTGAAAGAAAAGAACGGTACGGTTCGTTCAATCGACATTGCAAGAGAATTAGAATTTAGTAAGCCCAGTGTCAGCAGGGCAGTAGGAATTTTAAAGGAAAACGGATACATAACAGTAGAAAGCGGCGGAGAGTTAGAACTGACATCGGAAGGTTCTAAACTTGCGAAATCAATATATGAGCGACATAAACTTCTGACGGAGTTTCTGATGAAGGCTGCAGATGTATCAGAGGAAATTGCGGAAAAGGATGCATGTAAAATGGAGCATATCATAAGTCAGGAAGTGTTTCAGGGAATAAAAGAGTATCTGAGTAAGAGTTGACCATGAAAGCAGGTTTCAACTTGTCACGAGGATAAAAATATGTTAATATAATAGAGCGGCAAGGAGGTCAGAGCGAAATAATGTCTGACCTTTTTTGCGTTTTTTACTATAAATAATAAAATGAATGGAGGATACGCAATGAAGATGCGAGGGATTTATACATCCGTTAACGATATTAGAAGACGAGTATTTACTGAAGTTGCAAGACTTTCGTATGAAGGCGGGGATTATTCCAGGATAGAAGAAGTTCCGTTTCAAATTATTCCGGGTGAAGTTGCTTCTTACCGGGAAAGTGTGTTTTTGGAAAGGGCTATTGTAGGAGAGAGGCTTCGCCTATCCATAGGCCTGCCGCTTCGTAAGATGACAGAACATGCACCTATATCAGATGGAATTGAAGAAAGTGCCATTGCAGAAAAGTATTACGATCCGCCCCTTGTAAATATAATAAAGTTTGCCTGTCATTCCTGTCCGGATAATGTAATCCGTGTAACAGATGCCTGTCAGGGGTGCCTTGCTCATCCGTGTGTGGAAGTGTGTCCCAAAGATGCGGTTTCCATAAAAGAGGGCAGATCCATTATTGACCAGGATAAATGCATTAAATGCGGCAAGTGCATTAAGGTATGCCCTTATAATGCCATTATGAAAATAGAACGCCCCTGTGCAAGAGTATGCGGGATGGATGCGATTGGTTCTGATGAACTTGGACGGGCAGATATTGATTATGATAAATGTGTTTCCTGCGGTATGTGCCTGGTAAACTGTCCGTTTGGTGCGATAGCAGATAAAGGCCAGATCTTCCAGACCATACAGGCAATTAAAAGTGATGTTCCCGTATATGCTGCGATTGCACCGGCATTTGTTGGGCAGTTCGGTCCAAAACTGACGCCGGAAAAACTGCGTGATGCATTTAAACAGCTGGGATTTGAAGATGTAGTGGAAGTTGCAATCGGAGCGGATCTGTGTACCATCGAAGAAGCCAAAGATTTCCTTGAAGAAGTTCCGGAGAAACAGCCATTTATGGCAACATCCTGTTGTCCGGCATGGTCTGTAATGGCGAAAAAACTCTATCCTGATCTGGCACCATACATTTCAATGGCATTAACCCCTATGGTTTTAACTGGCCGTTTAATCAAAAAGAAACATCCGGGCTGCAAGGTCGTATTTGTAGGTCCTTGTGCTGCGAAAAAGCTGGAAGCAAGCCGTAAATCTATCCGAAGTGATATTGATTTTGTATTGACTTTTGAAGAATTGATGGGTATGTTTGAAGCCCGGGATGTGGATTTTGATGCGATTACCAATGAAAGTAAACTGTCCGAATCCAGCGGTGACGGAAGAGGATTTGCAGTCAGCGGAGGTGTGGCGAATGCTGTTGTGAACTGTATAAAAGAGTTAGAGCCTAACCGGGAAGTCAAAGTAGTGAGCGCAGAAGGCCTGCGGGACTGCAAAAAAATGCTGATGATGGCAAAAGCAGGAAAGTACAACGGGTATCTGTTGGAAGGAATGGCATGTCCGGGAGGATGCGTAGCAGGAGCCGGAACATTGCAGCCAATCATTAAGTCTTCCGCTGCAGTTAATATCAATAAAAAGAATGCACCTCACCAGGGGGTGTTGTCAAGCGATTATAAAGAGTATCTGGAAAAACTGGAAGAGGAATAGCAGTAAAGGAGGCAGGGGATGATGGTAAACGGACAGCGGATTGTGTTAGAAGGTGTACCCAATGCAAGAGACCTTGGCGGGTATTTGACGGAAGACGGCAGGGTGATTAAAACCCATAGACTTATACGTAGCGGAGCACTGTGGAATTTAACGAAGAAGGATCAGGAGATTCTGATCAGGGAATATGAAGTGAAAACGGATATTGATTTTCGTTCCCATATGGAAGCTGACCAGAAGCCGGATCCAAAGCTTCCCGGTGTGCGTTATGTACAGATTCCTATTATCGATGAGTCGGCAGCAGGAATTACAAGGGAGAATGTGAACGGGCTGGAAGATATGATTCTAAAAGCCAGTGATTACATTCTGAAGAGCAGCAAAGCAGCCGGTGAATTTATGAAGAAGACCTACCGGGATCTGGTAACGAATGAATATTCCATAGCTCAGTACCATAAATTTTTTGATACAGTATCCAGCCATGAGGAAGGTGCTGTACTGTGGCATTGCAGCGTGGGTAAAGACAGAGCCGGAGTCGGAGCGGCATTGGTTCTTCTTGCCCTCGGAGTGCCAAGAGATACGATTATGGAGGATTATTTGCGGACAAACCAGTTTCTGAAGGAAGAGACAGAGCATTTGATAGCGGCTGTGGCAAAAGTCCATAATAGTCCGGAGCTTTTAAAAGCAGCAGCTGAGATAAATGGTGTCTGCAGGGAATACCTGGAAACAGTATTTCAGGCTATGGACGAAAACTGGGGATCAGCCGATAAATTTTTAGAAGAACAGCTGGGACTCACTTCTGAGAAAAGAGAACAATGGACAGAGCGGTTTACTGAACTGCCTGAAATATACAGGTAATGGATAGATGAAGATTGATATTAAAACTATAAAAGATAACTGTTATAATAAATCTTATATCAAAGGTGTTTCGCTGAATGAAAATGGGATGGTCTACGGCGTACATTCCGATATGGATGAATCTTCCGGTATTTTTCATGCCAGCGGGGATGTGGAAGGAAGTTCCGGTACAGATTACCATGTCTGGTTTGATTATGATGTGGAATCAGAAGATTTCCTGGAGTATGAATGTGAATGTCCTGCATTTTTTAAATATCCAGGTATGTGCAAACATTGTGTGGCCCTTGCACTAAAGTATGCCTCATCCACCAAGTCTAAGGCACTGTATGATTTTGAAAAATTCAAAATTCAGCAGTTAAAGTCTAAAAAAGTTCATACGGCGCCGGAATTATCCAAGCTTATCTTTGAATATACCATGCAGAAGAAAGCACAGTTTCTGCAGCCGGATGTTACGGGTAATATAGATCTTGAGCCAACCCTGATACGGGACTATTCCGGTTGGTCACTGGGGTTTCGTGTCGGTGCAGAAAATAAATATGTTGTAAAGGATATCCATTCATTTCTGGAGGCGATAGACCGGAATGAAAAGGTGGATTATGGGAAAAAGTTAGGCTTTATCCATGAAATGGGTGCTTTTACAAAACAGGCGCAGGAGATCATTTCCTATCTGAAAAAGTATATAGGTGAGTACCGTTACTACCACAACAGCACTTATTATATGCCCAGTATGCGATATTTTAAAATATCGGATGAAGCAAGGGGGGCTTTTTTACACATGATGGTGGATAAGTCCTGTAATCTGGATGATTATCTGACCAGAGATAAGGAGTTATTTGTGGTAAAGGAAAATCCCACGCTGTATTTTGGATTGGAACGGTTGGGCGAAGGCGGAGGATTTTCCCTTGTGGTTCCGGAAGAGGAAGCGTTTCTGGGAAATGGGAAGCTGTATCTGCGAAGCGGCAGAACCGTATACGAGTGCGATGCCGATTTCACGCGGGAGATGGGGTCTGTCTGCAGAATAGGCAAGATCAATAAAGAAGTGGTTCTGGATGTGGAAGAAAAGGATATGAGTTCTTTTTGCAGTTCTTTACTGCCGGTTCTAAAAAAATATACACAGCTTAAAGTGGATGGGGATCTGGATAAATATATTCCCCATGAAGCACTTATTAAAATTTATATTGACTATGACCAGGGGTTTATTACCGCAAAAATGGAAGCGGAATATGGTGAAAAGGTCTATGATCTTACGGAACATTATGATTTCAGTAATGCTTTTCGGGATATTCAAAAAGAAGCGATGGCGGTAAAAACGGTTGAATCTTATTTTGAAGGGATCAGTACAGATAACCGTTTTTGGATTGATGAAGAAAATGAGGATATGGTTTACCATCTTCTGACTACCGGTATTTACCAGATAGAAAAAGCGGGAGAAGTCTATATTTCGGAAGCTTTTCAGAAGCTTAAGGTTACCGGGGCCTCCAAGATTACAGTGGGAATTTCGGTAAAAGGCGGATTGCTGGATCTTCAGGTAGACGCGGGGAATCTTTCGAAAGAAGACCTGAAGGGGATGCTTCAGAGTTACCGTCAGAGAAAAAAATACCACCGATTAAAAAATGGTGATTTCATAGAACTTGAGGATAATGGACTGGCAGTTATATCTGAGCTGGCTGACGGACTGAACTTAAAAGCCGGAGAGATTTCCGGCGGATCTATTGAGATACCAAAATATCGGGCGTTTTATCTGGATCAGGTTCTGAAAAGTGAAGGTACGGAGGTTCATCGGGATGCATCATTTAAGTCTATGATCCGTAATATGAAGGATGTGGAAGACAGTGATTATGAAGTACCGGTTTCTTTGAAGAAGGTTATGAGAAATTACCAGAAGACGGGATTTCGATGGCTGTGTACACTGGATGCTATGGGATTTGGCGGGATATTAGCTGATGATATGGGGCTTGGAAAGACGCTTCAGATTATAGGTTTTCTCTTGAAGAAGAAAGAAGACAATGAGAAAAAAGAGCCCACCCTGATTGTATGTCCGGCCTCTCTTGTTTATAACTGGGAAAGTGAGATAGAGAAATTTGCACCGGATCTGAATGTATTAGTTTTGGCCGGGGGCATGGCAGAACGAAGAGATCTGCTAAGAGGATATAAGGATTTTGATGTTATCGTAACTTCCTATGATCTTTTAAAGCGTGATATCGAAGAATATGAGGGCAAACATTTTTTTGCCCAGGTAATTGACGAAGCACAAAATATTAAAAATCACACAACCCAGGCATCAAAGGCTGTTAAATTCATCCAGGCGGAAGTGAAATTTGCACTCACCGGAACCCCCATAGAAAACCGGTTGAGTGAGTTGTGGAGTATTTTTGATTATCTGATGCCGGGATTGCTGAACAGCTATGAAAAATTCAAAACAGAGTATGAAACACCAATCGTCCAGGCAAAGGATGAGATTGTGACCAGGCGTCTGCAGAAAATGATTAAGCCCTTTATTCTGCGGCGGCTTAAGTCTGAGGTATTAAAAGACCTTCCGGAAAAAGAAGAAAATGTTATTTATTCCAAATTGGAAGGAGAGCAGAATGAGCTCTACCGCGCCAATGTAAACAAGCTTTTGGAAACCCTTAATCAAACCAGCAAAGAAGAATTCCAAACTGGCAAAATACAGCTTCTGGCACAGCTTACCAGACTTCGCCAGGTCTGTTGTGCACCGTCACTGGTGTATGAGGATTATAAGGGGGGAGCGGCAAAACTGGATACCTGCATGGAATTGATAAAAAATGCAGTAGAAGGCGGTCACAAAATACTGGTATTTTCACAGTTTACAAGTCTCTTTGTGCTTCTGGAGAAAGAGCTGGAAAAGGCAAAAATCAGAAATTACAAACTTACCGGAGCAACTGCAAAATCCAGGAGGGCGCAATTGGTAGCGGAATTTAATGAAAATGATGTACCGGTATTCCTGATATCTTTGAAGGCGGGAGGAACGGGACTCAATCTCACCGGTGCAAGTATTGTAATTCATTTTGATCCCTGGTGGAATGTAGCGGCGCAGAATCAGGCAACTGACAGAGCACACAGGATTGGACAGAAGAATACGGTGAGTGTCTACAAACTAATAGCAAAAAATACCATTGAAGAAAAAATACTTCTGCTTCAGGAAGCGAAAAAGAATCTGTCAGATCAGATTATTTCGGAAGATGGCGTGTCCGTATCTAATTTATCAAAAGAAGATTTTATGGGTATATTGGAAACTGTTTAAGGTTTTATAATACAAAGAGTCAGCAGATACGCCGGGGTGGTGGTTATCTGCTGACTCTTTGCATGGCTGAAAATAATAATTGCGTAATATGAAATCATTATATTTATTCTACCTGAAAGTTTAATGATGATTCACTTGGGCGGCAGTAAACACGGCAACAGAACGTGGTTCCAGCCGGAAAGCATGATCTTCCATGACTGCCATATCAGAGGATTGGATGCATGTTCTCAGCGGATCTTCTTCGGCAGTATTGACTGCAAGCCGCCATTTCAGCGGCTCCTGCAATGAAGGAAGTGTGATAGTCAGTGGTTCCCAGTAAACATTGACAGCCAGATACACAATATCATCCCCTGACTCATCGGGAAGCCGTCCGGAAAACAAAATACCGATCATTTTTGATTCGGAAGTAACATGGCTTTCATAGGGATTTAACTGGTGAATACTGATGGCTTCCAGATTACAGAAACTGGGTGCGAGGCTGCATCTAATCGCAGGGTGGCTGCGGCGAAATGTTATCATATAGGAAAAAAAGTCAAACATATCCTGGTTTTTTTCCAGCAGAGTCCAATCCAGCCAGGAAATTTCATTATCCTGACAATAGGGATTATTGTTCCCAAACTGAGTATTGCAAAATTCATCTCCAGCCAGGAACATAGGGGTGCCACGGCTGCACATCAGTACGGCACAGGCATTTTTGATCATCCGGTGACGTAATTTTAAGACTTGCGGATCTGTGGTATCACCTTCTGCGCCGCAGTTCCAGCTGCGGTTATCATTGGTTCCATCCGTATTATTCCATCCGTTTGCTTCATTGTGCTTCTCATTATAAGAATAGAGATCATATAAGGTGAAACCGTCGTGGCAGGTCAGAAAATTAACAGATGCATTATAGCCCCGCTGTTTGGGGTCATAGAGGTCCGGAGAGCCGATAATGCGTTTAACGGCTTCAGGAGCAAGCCAGTAATCCCCTTTTAAAAAGCTCCGAAGATCATCCCGGTATTTTCCGTTCCATTCCGCCCAGCGGTGCCAGGACGGGAAGGTACCCACCTGATAGAGACCACCTGCATCCCAGGCTTCCGCAATCAGTTTTACATTGCCAAGTATCGGATCAAATGCAAGACTTTGCAGCAGCGGAGGTTTGCTCATTGGAGAACCGTCTTCGTTACGGCCCAGGATGGCAGCAAGGTCAAAGCGAAATCCGTCAACCCGGTAATTGGTGACCCAGTAGCGGAGACATTCCAGTATCATCTGCTGGACGATGGGGTGATTGCAGTTTAAGGTGTTGCCGCATCCGCTGAAGTTATAATATTTTCCGTCCGGCGTCAGCATATAATAGATATTGTTGTCAAATCCTTTAAAAGAAAAATACGGTCCGGCTTCATTTCCTTCTGCCGTATGATTAAAAACTACATCTAAAATTACTTCTATGCCGTTTTCATTGAGAGACTTTATCAGATTTTTAAGCTCCAGTCCTTCCTGGTTCGCTTCGTTATGGGAGGCGTAGCTGGTATTGGGAGAAAAAAAGCCCACGGTATTATAGCCCCAGTAGTTTAGAAGTTCTTTTCCGTTCACTTCCCTGCGGTCGCTCATTTCATCGAATTCGAAAATCGGCATCAGTTCAACCGCATTTATTCCCAGCCTTTTTAAATATGGAATTTTTTCCTTTAATCCGTCAAAAGTTCCCGGATGCTGAACTCCTGAGGAGATATGTTTTGTAAATCCCCGGATATGAAGCTCGTAGATGACCAGATCTTCCATTGTAATCAGGGGCTGACTGAAGTTGCCCCAGTCAAAGTTGTTTTTTACGACCCGTGCCCGGTACTGGACATCACATGAGGATTGCACACCCCACACACTTTGTCCGGTTACAGCTCTGGCATAGGGATCCAGCAGCGGCTTTGTCTTATCGAAAATGAACCCTTTTTCCGGCTGGTAAGGGCCATCCAGACGAAAGGCATACTCGAAATCCGCCATATTCAGACCAAATACAATCATAGAAAAGACATGCCCGATCTTATAAGTATCGGGGTATTTCAGGACGGCATAGGGTGAGCATTGTCCGGGATGGTAGAGCAGCAGTTCGCAGGAGACGGCATTATGGGAATGAACGGTAAAACTGATTCCACCCGGTATAGCAGTGACGCCGTTAATTTCATAAAATCCTGGACGAACCTTGTATCCTTCTACTGTATCTAACGGAAGGAGATGGTTGCTCATCATAGAAGGCAGTACTTTTGTGGAATACTCTTTTGTTGAAATTACTGTGGATTTTTTCATTATTATACCCCCTGCATATCGCAGGTTCCGCCTGCGATACTGCATTATTAAGTAGTTAAAAAGATGCCGCATTGGCTGCGGCTGATGCCTATTTACCGATAGCATCCAGAATATAGTCCAGTTCTTTGGCGCAGGTAGACCGTTCATAGTGAATACCGTCTATAGTCTCGAAGCCGGTTTTATTCAGATAGCGGTAGGTATTGATTACACTGGTGCCAAAAGCCGCTTTTAATTTACGGTTAAAAGTCCGGATCTGAGCATCTGTATGATAAGTGAAGGTGCTGTCCACAGGTGTAATAGTAGTAATATAAATTCTGGTTTGTGGATACTGATTCATAAGCTCCCGACAGAGGGCAATGTATCCTTCAATATCCTGCATATCGTTGACCCCCATACAGATGACGGCAGTTCGTCCGGGATCTTTATCCAGGAACTTTTTTAATTCTACAAATGCGGTGTTTTGAAACCACGGAAGCCTTGCACCGCTTTTTGTAATAAATTGAATGTTTTTCGTATGGTCATCCAGGATCTGTTCTTTACCTTTTGTCCTGGAAGCTCCAACAAAGACAGTTGAGCTTTTTCCCTGTGCAGATCGATTACTTACACGTATGGTACAGGAGGCTGATGACGGATTTTTCACAGATGAAGCTGTTATAACAGCTGTTCCGGACTGCAAAGCTTTTATATTGCCGGCGCTGTCAACCGACACTGTTGCGGGGGCGCTGGAAACAAATGTTACCCGGTCAGCTGCCATTATTTTCCCGTTTTTATAAGGAGTGATCTTATTTGACTCACCTGCAAAGAGGTTCTGTACATATTTTTCAAAGGTAATTTCTGATTTTTTAGGGGACACAATTACCGTACATCTTGTTTTCACTGATGCAGCTCCTTTTACGGAGCAGACGATGACTGCTTTGCCAGGTTTTATACCGGTAATCAGTCCTTTGGAAGATATTTTAGCTACTTTCATATTAAGAGAGCGGTATTTTATCTTTTTTCTGGTGGCATTCTGTGGTACCACATGTGCAATACATTTTACTGTCTGGCCTTCTTTTACGGAAAGAGCAGGACGCTTTAATTTGATAGAGACAGGAGGAACTTTGGAAAACCTGCCTGCAGAGACATTCATATTAAGGGAAAAGAATGTGGTAAGTACCAGCAAAACGAGACACAATTTTTGGAATTTCTTATGCATGATTCAATCCTTCACTTGCTGTTAATATTTTATTCATAGATGTAACCCATTATACACAAGGAAAAAAGCATTAGCAACATCTATAATATGAACTTTTGCTTAAGTTTTCATACATGACTTTTATATATTAATCTGGTATGATATACTGTATGAGAGCCTGTCATGTAACGATCATGCAGCAGGCAGTTATCAAACATGTTCAGGCTAAAGAAAATCAGTGTATCGTGAGCTGAAAAAGTACGACATAAGGGGTGAAAAAATGAAGGGAAATACTAAGAAGAAAAAAATAATTTTAGGGGTAGTAATTGGATTTTTCGTGATTATAATTGGTGTTTACCTGGGAATTGCAGTTTATTTTACGAAGCATTTCTACGGCGGCACGGTTATAAACGGTCTGGATTGCAGTAATGCAACCGTTGCCCAGGTAGAGGATAAGATACAGGAGAGTATCCTTGTATACAATCTTACTTTAAAAGGACGTGATAACTTTGAAGAAGTGATTACGGCGGAACAGCTGGGTTTTCAGTACACAGATGAAGAACAGGAAGTAGAGAAGCTCTTAAAAGCCCAGGAGCCATTTTTATGGTTTTTACATATGGGAAAACAAGAGAATTACGAAACATCGGTTAATACTTCCTATGATAAAGAGCTGGTGTCTTCACTGGTTAAGAATTTAAAGTGTTTTAAGGATGGAAATATCGTGGAACCGAAAGATGCTTACATAGAAGAGACGGCCACCGGCTTTGAGATCGTCCCGGAAGTGGCGGGAAATACCATGGATCAGGAGCAGGTGAAACAGGCAATTATTGATGCGGTAGACAAACATAAAACAGAACTATCTTTTGAAGAAGCAGGACTTTACAAGAATCCTGAAGTCTACAGCAACAATGAAAAAATGGTTAATCAGGTGGAAGAACTCAACCGCTTAACCCAGGCAGAGATTACTTTCGATTTTGTTGACCGTAAGATGGTAGCAGACAGAGGTCAGATCAGAGAATGGCTGGTTGAAGGGGATAATGGAGAATACTCCATTGATGAAGATAAAGTAAGGCAGTGGGTCAATAAAATGGCGGCGGAAACGGATACGTTCGGACTCAGCAGGGAATTTAAGACCTCAAAAGGAGATACGATCACTTTGGAGGGCGGAGACTATGGCTGGGCGACGGATGTGGATGCTACAACCGAGATTTTATTAGAGGCTTTAAAAGCAGGCAAGGTGGAGACTCTGGAACCGGAATATGTCTATACCGCTATGGACCGGTCCACAAATGATATTGGTGATACTTACGTAGAGGTAAGCATTGAAGAACAGCGGATGTGGTGTTATAAAGACGGAGACCTGATTGTAGACACTCCGATTGTAACCGGAAACTCTTCCAAAGGATGGGATACGCCGAAGGGTGGATGCTGGGCAATAGATGCCAAGAAGCGTAACGCGATTCTAAAGGGAGAAGGTTATGCATCACCCGTAGATTACTGGCTGCCATTCAATGGGGACGTGGGTATCCATGACCTGAACCGTCCTGCATTTGGCGGAGAGATCTATAAGACAGATGGTTCTCATGGATGTGTGAACACGCCCTATGATAATGCAGAAAAAATTTATGAAGCAGTAGAGATTGGAACACCGGTTATTGTATATTAAAAAATACCTTGACGTTTTCTATACAGTTAAATATAATAGAGTCAAATAAATTTACTGATAAGTTAGAGAAAGGATTTTTGCAATATGGACAGTTCAGAAGATAATGATGGCATTTGTGATATATGCAGGGGACGTTTAGGGCAAAAACCTTAGAAAATAATGGAAAGAGGCATAATCTGATTTTTACGTAGATTATGTCTTTTTGTGCATTTTAAGTTTTTTGAGTTCGGTATTTGCATAATGAAATCACAGGAGGAACGAAATGAAATTTTTTAAAAAGCAGTCACCGGGAAGGTTGATTGCGTTGGGATTTGCATTGGTTATTTTTGCAGGTGCTTTGATTTTGATGCTGCCCATATCGGTAAATGATGGGGCTGAAGTAAGTTTTATCAATGCCTTATTTACATCCACCAGCGCAGTCTGTGTAACGGGCTTAATTGCCATTGACACGGCAGAGCATTTTACAGTGTTTGGAAGAACGGTGGTGGCACTTCTGATTCAGATAGGCGGTTTAGGAGTTACGGCTGTCGGTGTTACTTTTATTCTTGCAGCCGGAAAACGTGTGGGAATTAAGGGGAGGCTTTTAGTAAAAGAAGCCATGAACCTGAACAGTTTTAAAGGTGTTGTGCGTCTGGTTAAGGCTGTGTTACTTATGACCCTGTGTTTTGAAGGAGCCGGAGTAATTTTAAGTTTTATTGTATTTGTGCAGGATTTTCCACCCCTTGATGCACTTGGCATCAGTTTATTCCATTCGGTGGCAGCATTTAATAACTCCGGATTTGATATTCTGGGAGGATTACAAAACCTGATACCATATCAGAATAACGTACTTTTAAACCTGACTACCTGCGGGCTGATTATTTTTGGCGGTTTGGGATTTCTGGTTATTTTAGATATAATTAAGACACGTTCTTTTAAGAAACTAAGGCTTCATTCTAAAGTAGTTATTACCATGAGTATTTTCCTGCTGGCTATTGGTACGATTCTATTGAAGCTGACAGAAGATATCACCTGGCTGGGAGCATTTTTCCAGAGTGTTTCCGCACGTACAGCAGGATTTAGTACATATCCAATCGGCAGCTTTACAAATGCCGGGTTGTTTGTTCTGACTATTTTAATGTTTATCGGAGCTTCACCGGGATCTACCGGAGGCGGTATTAAAACCAGTACTTTTTTTGCATTGATGCAGGCTACCAAAAGCTCGGCTACGAATCAGCACAGTGCAGCATTTCGCCGTAAGATTCCCACAGAGGTAATCACAAAGGCTTTTATCATTACGTTCCTGGCGCTGCTTGTAGTATGTACCGGTACATTTGCACTATGTATTTTAGAGCCGGACTGTTCTTTTATTCAGTTGTTTTTTGAAGTGACGTCTGCATTTGGTACAGTGGGATTGTCTACGGGAATTACACCGGATCTTTGTGTGGCAAGTAAAGTGGTACTGATTATTACCATGTTTATCGGGAGGCTTGGACCGCTGACCATTGCATCTTTATGGGCATTTAAGGCAACTTCGAATGTAAGTTATACAGAAGAAACAATTATTATAGGTTAGCAATATAAAACAGAAAGGTTAACATTATGAGAAAAAATAGAGAAACATATTCCTATGGTATTATTGGGCTTGGAAGATTTGGGACGGCACTTGCCAAAACACTTGCAGAGGCAGGAGAAGAGGTTATCGTAATTGATAATACGGAAAGTAAAGTAAAAGAGCTGAGACAATTTACGGAAAATGCCTTTGTGGCGGAGACGCTTACCAAAGAAGTTCTGGAAGAAATCGGAATACAAAATTGTGATACGGTGGTAGTCTGCATAGGTGAGAAAATTGATACCAGTATTCTGACGACCCTGAATGTGGTAAGCCTGGGAGTACCCAGAGTCATTGCAAAGGCGATCAGCCCGGATCAGGGAGCTGTCCTTGAAAAAATAGGGGCACAGGTAGTATATCCGGAAAGTGATATGGCTGTGCGTCTGGCAAACAGGCTCCTGGCAAACAGTGTTTTAGATTACATTTCTTTAAATAATAATGTGGAAATTACAGAAATTAAATTATCCGGCTCCCTGGTGGACAAAAGTATCCTTGAAGCAGATCTTCGCCAGAAATATGGGCTGAATATCATTGCAATTGAGAGAGAGAATAAAACAGACATTGAGATAAACCCCAATTACCGTTTTTCGGAGGGAGACATTATTGTTGTAGTAGGGAAAAAAGATAATGTACAGAAATTTGAAGATTCATTGAATTAAAAGGATTGACATTCCACCGCGCAGGAAGGTTTACAATGAGTGTAACAGGGAGGCGGAACATGTATAAGATAAGTGAATTTTCTAAAATCACCCGGTTAACGGTGAAAGCGCTTCGTTATTATGACGAAGCGGGTATCTTAAAACCATCCCACAGAGCCGAAAACGGTTACCGTTATTACAGTGAGGTAGATTTTAAGAAAGCAGAACTGATTCAGTTTCTGCGAAATTTGAGTTTTGGTATTGCGGAAGTGAAGGATATTATGGAAAATTGCAGAAGTACAGAAGATATATCCTATTATCTGGAAGAAAAGCAGGATATGATCCGCAGGCAGATTCAAAAAGAAAAGGAACTTATCCGCCGGATGGACCGCTATTTGAAACCCAAAGACGCGGAGGTGGAATCTATGGAATATAAAATTGAGATCAAAAGTTTCCCTGCTGTCACAGCGGCATCGATAAGATTTAAGGGAAGGTATCAGGATATGGGCAAGTATATGGCTGAGATTTACAGGGAAATCAAGGGAAAAGGAGCCGGCGAACCATTTTGCTGTTACCATGACGATGATTTTAAAGAAGAAGCAGATATTGAGATCTGTGTGCCTGCAAAAGGTCTGACAGAGGGAAAGAATATCAGATCCAAACAGCTGCCGGCTGTAAATAAGGCAATCTGTACCATACACACAGGGAGTTATGAAGGACTTCACAGAGCATACAAGGCATTGCTCGACTATGCCAGGGAGAAGGGTTATACTTGTAGTACGCCTTCCAGAGAAGTGTATCATAAGGGACCTGGAATGATCTTTAAGGGAAATCCGAATAAATATGTCACAGAGATCATCATTCCGGTGGAATATTCGGAATAGAAATCCGGGATTTCCGGAAAAATGAAAGCCCGTTACCGCATCAGGGGATTGCGAAAGCAGCCGCCCGGGTGCGGTATTTTTATGAAATGGAGTATATTTGCTTTAAAAAGTATAGCGCACTTAAAGCAGGAAGAGCAGGACAATTGCCAATACAGTCTGCATGGTGCCAACCAGTCCCCCATACAGCATTGATTTTGGGCCTTCATCCAAAAGATCCTGGAATTTCACCCGCATACCAATAGCTGCCAGGGCTATGATTTCAAACTGTCCGCTTATCAATTTTGCAGCTTTTATCATCGGAAGGGGTACTATGCCTATACTGCTTATAATACTGAAAATGAAAAATCCAATGATAAACCAGGGAATCCCGCAGGAAATTCTTGTACTTTGCGTGCTCTTCCAGGGTTTCTTTATAAAGAGCTTTTCCCCATCAGCAGTGTTCATTTTGGAAAAAACCAACGCCACCACAACCAGGAATACAATTCTGATAATCTTAAATATGGTTGCCATCTGTACCACGTCATCATTGATAAATTTAGCGGATGCAATAACCTGGCCAATGGATTGCAGCACTCCGCCAATCATACCGGAAGCATGAATTGTCTCATTATGGTATAAAATGCCTGTGATGACCGGAAGAATTACCATCAGAAAAGTGCCGGTAATATTTACAATCGTAATGGAAATCCCTTTATCTTTGGCATCTGCGTCAATCACCGGAGAAATTGTTCCAATGGCGGAGGAACCGCAGACTGCATTTCCGGCGCACATCAACAGACAGAATTTTTTGCGAAAGCCCAGCCGTTTGCCGATGAGGTAGGTCCCGGTAATGGTAAGGGACATTTGCAGTGCAATAAAAATTATGCCGGAGATACCTACACCAAGGATATCGGACAGATGAAGTGTCAGCCCGGTGAGTACAATGGAATACTCCAAAAGCATAGATTCAGAGAATTTACATCCTTTATTCAGGGATTTCCTGTTTAAAAAGGTATTGCCGCAAAGAATGCCGATGCCGATGGCAAACAGGGCAGAGCCCACAGCAGGTACAAATGAACTGATTATCTGAGCGATACATGAGATAATCAGGCAGACGATGAATCCTGGAATCAAATTTTTCAGTGGTTCCGCAAATTTTTTCAAAACATTCACTCCTTTATACTATTTTTCAATTCCTGTTGATTTTACCATCATTTGGTTATAAAATAAAATTATTAAATTTTATAAAACTATAATATATATTTATATTAAGGAGACGTATGTTAGATTTTAGAATAAAAACTTTTCTTGAATTATGCAGATTAAAAAATTATACAAAGACGGCACATTCCCTGCATATCACCCAGCCGGCAGTTACCCAGCATATTCAATATCTGGAACGGGAATACGGGATGAATTTTTTTGACCATGAAGCAAGAGAACTTACACTTACGCCAAAAGGACAGATATTCTATTGGTCGGCACTGACAATGGAGGCGAACAGCCGGAAAATTCATGAGTTAATGCAGCAGCCTGTTGCAGCCGCCAGGTATTTCAGGTTTGGAGCTACCCTGAGTATTGGGGAGTATCTGATGCCGCCTATTTTAGCCGCGTATCTAAAAGAGTATCCCCAAAACAGATTGTCCATGCTGGTTGAAAATACAGCGGCACTGCTGAAAAAACTGGATGGAGGTGAAATAGATTTTGCAGTTGTAGAAGGACGGTTTGACAAGAATGCCTACAGTCACGTGCTTCTGGCAAACGAAAAGTTTATTGCAGTGTGTGCCGCTGATTTTCCCATACAGGAAGAAATGCTGATGGATGATATCACGAAGTATCCGCTGATTATAAGGGAAAAAGGTTCGGGAACGAGATGGATTCTGGAGGATATACTGGCTGAACACAATCTGAGCATCGGGCAGTTTGAAAAGCTGAGTGAAATGGGGAATTTTGCAGTCATCAAACATCTGGTACAGGAAAAGCTGGGATTGACATTTGCCTACGAATCTGTGGTGAGAAGAGAAATCAGAGAAGGAAAATTAAAAAAGGTAACGATACAAAACTTCCAGGCGGCACGTGAATTTAACTTTGTATATCTAAAAGATAGTATTTTTGAAAAGGAATACCTGGAATTTTACCGGTATTGTATGACTGGTGTGGGTTTACTCCTTGGGGAGGGCACGTGGAGCCTCATGAATCCATAGAGGGGTGTGCCATCCGGGAAGTAAAAGAAGAAACCGGTCATATTTCCTTTGCACCGGGGTGCCGTGAACGTTTTGACCAGTTGTTTTAAAGAGGGAATTGTTGAAAAGTTAAAAGTTTGGCAAGTGCTGATTATTTTTCTCCAATGACACATAACCACCCATGTTTGGGATGTTTACGGACGCGAATTTTTGAAAAACCAGCTTCCAGCATCGCTTTTTTCAAACCAAGTGCAGAAGGAATATGCATTTTCAAAAGCTTTGTCACTTCCGAATATTTGTCAGGATCATCGTCTACAGACTGTACCATTTCACATATAATTGCCAATCTGCCGCCGGGCTTTAAAACCCGGAGTACTTCTTTTAAGTCAGAATGAATGTCCGGCCAGAAATAAATGGTTTCAATAGCGGTTACCAGGTCGAAAACATGATCCCGAAATGGCAGGTTGGAGACACTGGCTTTTAAAATATCTGCCCTTCCATTTGCAATAAAATGGCTGTTTTCTTTTAGTGCACGTTCGATACAAAGAGGAGAGTAGTCTACACCGTAGACTTTTCCCTGAGGAATTAACTTCAAAAGGCGACGTACTGCTTTTCCGCCTCCGCATCCAATATCCAGCGCTTTGCAGTCCGGCTCTGGATCCAGCTGGTAAAGTGCCCATTTTGTCAGGCGGGCATGTCCTAAATTCATTTTATGAATCATCAGACTGCCCCATGTCCCTTCCGGGCGGCGGGCATTTTTTGTGAGATTTTTTATCATATTCGATGGCTCCTTTTCCGGAGTATTATTCCAATACGTTTCATGCATTTTTCAAATACTCTCTTGTGTAAAAGTTCGTACAATCCATTATAAAGCGGGCAGGGGAGTGTGTCAACTCTTGGTCAATCAAAAAAAATGCCAGAAATTTCAGGGTTTGTTTTGTCCAATTTGCACAAACAAAAAAGTAAATATAGTTTGAAAATGATGGAAAATCAATTTTATTTATGCACTTTTTATATGTATATTGACTTAAAAGGAAGTTTCGTATAGAATGTCAACATATCAGGACAAACGAAAGAAAATAAGAAGAAATGGAGAGGTTAATTATGAAAATGAAAAGAGCTTTAGCATGGTTATTGGCGGGGACTATGGTTGCTGGTTTGACGGGGTGCGGCGGCAGTTCGGACAGCAAAAGTACGGAGGTGTCAAAAGATGGCACCCGGGAAGAAACACAGGCGGGTTCCGGGGAAGCTTCCGGAGACCAGATTACCTTACGTATGGCATGGTGGGGATCACAAAGCCGACATGATGCCACCAATAAGGTAATTGAGATGTATGAGGAACAGAATCCAAATGTAAAAATTGAAGCGGAATTCTATGATTTTGACAGCTATTTTACAAAGCTGGATACTTTAGTGGCTGCTGATGATGTATGGGATATTTTCCAGCTGGGAGGCAATTTCCCCAAATACGAAAATAACATAGAGATGCTTGGCAGTTATATCGATAATGGGACAATTGATGTAAAGGATACCACGGAGTCATTTTTGAAAACAACCCAGAATAATAACGGGGATCAGGTAGGTATCTCTATTGGAACAAATACATATGGAATCGCATATGATCCTGCTGTTTTTGAAGAGGCCGGATTGACAGAACCATCCGATGACTGGACCTGGGAGGAGTGGAAGCAGGACTGTCTTACAATCACAGAAAAGCTGGGGATTTTTGGTACTTCCAAAATGGATAACTTTATTGCCGGGGTGACCCAGAGAGTGTCTCAGACAGAAAAAGATGCCAATTTCTTCAATAAAGAAGGAAATGGGCTTGCCTGGTCAGACGCAAAGCCGATGGCAGATTATCTCTCTATGATAAAAGAACTGACCGATGCAGGATCATATCCCGATGCAGGAGCAATTAAAGAAATAAAGGATATTGAAAATGATTATCTGGTTACGGGAGATGCAGGTATGACCTGGGTTGCGTCCAACCAGATCAATTCCATTATCAATGCTGCGGGAAGAGAAATCAAGATTGCACCGGTTCCCCGTATTACAAAAGACGGCGCTTACGGTATGATTGTTCAATCCTCACAGATGCTTTCTATTTCAAAAAACTCCAAACAGAAAGAAGAAGCAGCAAAATTTGTAAATTACTTTGTAAATGATTTAGAAGCAAATAAAGTGTTAAACGGAGAGCGCGGTGTTCCTATCATGTCTAAGGTAAGAGAGGAAGTAAAAGCGCAGGCGGATGACGCAAATAAGGTGATTTATGACTTTGTTGATAAAATTGGTAAATTCCCTTTGGAGGACAGTAATGTAATCAGTCCGGAACCCAAGACAGAAATTGAAGACCAGGATAAGCTGTTAGTAGAAAAAGTGCAGTATGGAGAATTAACACCGGAGGAAGCGGCACAGAAATTAGTAGAATTTGCCCAAAGCAAATTTAATTAAAATTGCTGACATCCATGGAAGAAAAGGAGAATGGATATGGAAAAGAAACAAAGCAGTAAATTTCAGAAGTTTATACATAACAATAATACGGCAGGTTATCTGTTTTCACTGCCATTTATCGTTGGATTCCTGGGATTTACCCTGATTCCAATATTAGTATCCATGTACTATTCGGTAACAGATTACAAATTAGGGCAGGATGCTTCTTTTATTGGTATGCAGAATTATTTAAGTCTGCTGACGGACGAGCGATTTATGAATTCGATGAAAGTGACCGTTATTTACGTTGTGATTTCCGTTCCCGTAAAATTGGCATTTGCCCTTCTGGTTGCATATCTGTTGACAAAGAAGAGAAAAGGCGTTACTTTTTACCGATCTTTATATTATGTTCCCTCATTGATCGGCGGCAGTATTGCAGTAGCCCTGGTATGGAAGACAATCTTCTCTACCAGAGGCCTTGCCAATGCTATTCTCACCGGAATAGGCATGAAGAAGATTTCCTGGCTTGGAGATCCAAATGCGGCAATGGGAATTCTTATTGCTATGGCTGCATGGCAGTTTGGTTCCTCTATGATTATTTTTGCAGCAGGGCTAAAGGAAATTCCCGGAAGTTATTACGAAGCGGCAGATATTGACGGAGCAAATAAATTTCAGCGGTTCTTCAAGATCACCCTGCCATGTCTGTCCCCTATTATTTTATATAATCTGGTAATGCAGACAATATCAGCATTTATGTCTTTTACCCAGGCATTTGTAATTACCCAGGGCGGACCAAACGATGCAACGAATTTCTACGCGTTATATGTATATAAACATGCGTTCCAGTATTCCAATATGGGTTATGCCAGCGCTATGTCCTGGATTATGCTGGTTCTGATCAGTGTCGTTACACTTGTGATATTTAAATCGTCAAAATTCTGGGTATTCTCGGAATCAGACCAATAGGATGAAGGAGGATAAGCTGACATGGGAATGAAAACAAAACATCGCTTTGGCACTTTCTTCTACCATCTGTTTGTATGCGGATTTGGGCTGATTATGATTTATCCGGTACTCTGGATGATCAGTGGTGCTTTTAAGAATAACATGGAAATTTTAAATGGCGGGCTGAAACTTTTGCCCCCTAACTGGAGATTTGAGAATTTTACAAATGGATGGTCCGGGTTTGGAGGAATATCTTTTGGGAGATTTTTTGCAAATTCGTTTATTGTAGCTGGTATCTCTACGGCGGCGACCGTATTTAGTTCGGCATGTGTCGCTTATGCATTTGCCAGAATCAAATTCAAGGGAAGCAAGATCTGGTTTACTGCCATGATTTGTACCATGATGCTGCCTGCTCAGATTATTCTGGTGCCGCAGTATATTATATACAACAGGCTTGGCTGGGTGGGAACTTTTTTGCCTCTGATTCTGCCCCATTTCTTCGGACAGGCATTCTTCATCTATCAGATGATGCAGTTTGCAAAAGGGATTCCAAGAGAACTGGATGAAGCAGCAACCATAGACGGATGCAGCAAATATTCCATTTTTACCAGGATCATTTTCCCGCTGCTAAAGCCATCTATTGTAACAACGGTAATCATTCAGTTTTACTGGAAATGGGATGACTTTATGGCACCTATGATTTATCTGAATAAACCTAAGATGTATACGGCATCCATCGCAATTAAACAGTTTGCAGATGCTTCCTCTACAACGGATTACGGTGCGATGTTCGCAATGTCCACCTGTTCCCTGATTCCTGTATTTTTCATTTTCCTGGTTTTTAACAAATATCTGGTGGAAGGAATCAGTACCAGCGGATTGAAAGGATAGAATGCTATGATTGACAGACAGTTGCTGCTGAGCAGGCACAATCCCCATCTTGTTTGTGCCAGTATAGAGTCACCGTTAACGGTGGGAAACGGAGAATTTGCGTTTACCGTGGATGTAACCGGGCTGCAGACTTTTTACGGGGAGCAAAAGGAAGCCCATGTACCACTTTGCACTATGAGCCAATGGGGATGGCATACCGCACCGGCAGGAGAAAACAGAGACATTTATTTTAAGCCCTCCCAGGTAGTAAAAACAAAATACAAAAATGGAGACAGGATAGTCAGCTATGCATCTGACTGTCAGCCGGGAAATGAAGAAATCTATCATTGGCTGCGTGAAAATCCCCATCGACTTAATTTATGCAGGCTGACTTTTCTGTGGAATGGGGAAGAGATACCTTCATCGGATATTACAAATGTGGATCAGACGTTGTCCTTGTATGAAGGAATTATAACAAGCAGATTTACCATCTGTGGATACCCGGCAGAGGTGAAGACTATCTGTGCCGGAGAATGGGATGTACTTGGAATTCAAGTGGATTCAGAAGCATTGAAGACAGGGGAGCTCACCGTGGGGATCATGTTTCCTTATGGCAGCAGTGATATTACGGCATCCGACTGGGAACATGGGCAGTGGCATCAAACCAGGAGAGCGGATGGGGATTGTACGGATTTAAAAGGAATGGTACATATTCACCGGATACTGGACAGAGATCAGTATCATGTGATGTTAAACAGGGAGAGTGAGTCTGCACTGGCAACGGATAACAGTCATTGCATAAACCTTAGAAATTATGGCAGGATACTGACTTTTACCATAGGATTTTCGGCTGGTAAACAGGTGCAGATACCGGATTATGAACAGGTGAAAAGCAGCAGCCGCAGGGAATGGAAGAAGTTCTGGGATATCTGTGGAATGATCGATCTCCACCGGTCAAAGGATAAGAGAGCCCTTGAACTGGAGCGCAGGATCATTCTTTCCCAATATCTGCTGAAGCTGCAATCCTGTGGGTCCATGCCTCCCCAGGAAACGGGGCTGACCTGCAACAGCTGGTACGGAAAGTTCCATCTGGAAATGTACCCCTGGCATTGCGCCTGGTTACCGCTTTGGAATCAGGGAGATCGTTTAGAAAAGAGCCTGGACTGGTACCGGAAGCATCTTCAGATAGCAAAAGAGAATGCAGCTGGGAATGGTTACCGGGGGGCAAGGTGGCCGAAGATGGTAGCTTATGATGGGGTAGACAGTCCTTCTTTTATAGCAGTGCTGCTGATCTGGCAGCAGCCCCATATTATCTATATGCTGGAACTGGTTTATCAAAATGGCGGCGGGCAGAAACTGCTGGAGGAGTACTGGGAGGTGGTGAAAGAAACAGCAGACTTTATGTGTGACTTTACCATTTGGAACGAGATGACCGGATATTATGACCTGCCGTCACCGCTGATTCCTGCCCAGGAGGAACATGATCCCCGGACAACGAAAAATCCCACCTTTGAATTAGAATACTGGCATTTTACCCTGCATATTGCTGCCAGGTGGGCAGAACGTCTGGGAAAAGAGTCGGAAAACTGGATCTATACTGCAGAACATATGGCACCGTCATCAGTGAAAGCGGGGGCTTATCTGGCATGTGAGACCTGTCCTGCCACCTTTGAAGAGTGGGGGCGTGACCATCCGTCCATGACCGGAGCATATGGTCTGATTCCCGGAGACCGTATTCTTAAGAACCGGATGAAAGCAACTTTAAAGAAAGTCTTTGACTGCTGGGACTTTACCACAATGTGGGGCTGGGACTTTGCTATGATGGCAATGACTGCCATAAGGCTGAACGATCCGGAAACTGCAATTGATATTCTGCTGAAAGACTCTCCCAAGAATTCATATGTAATTAGCGGAAACAACTATCAGGCGGGACGGACGGATCTTCCTCTGTATCTGCCGGGAAATGGTTCCCTTCTGCTGGCTGCGGCTATGATGACTGCCGGTTATGCAGGATGCAGGAAAACATTGCCCGGATTTCCAGAGAATGGAATGTGGGAAGTGGAATACGAAAATATACATCCTTTTCCGTATTAATTTTTTTGTTCTAACAGGGAAATCATGGAATAAATTGTATCAGGATTCCATAATTTCCGCACCAAAGGATTTTGGACGGGTCAGTGCAATGCTTTTATTGAATTGCTTCCGGTATTTCAGGGGTGAAGTTTCGGTATGCTTACGAAAGATCTTTTCAAAATAGGTGATGCTTTCATAGCCCAGCCGTTCTGCAATCTCCGTGATACTTAAATCCGTTTCCGCGAGCAGAATCCGCGCCTGCTGTATGCGGTTTACATTGATATATTCATTGACCGTATAGCCGGTTATTTCCTTGAAAATTCTGCTTAAATAGCTTTTGCTCATATAAAAATGATCGGCTATATGGGCAAGTGAACAGGCGGAATCATAATTTGCGGTAATAAAGGAGGCCACTTCCGACACCTTCTGATGAGTAGCTGAAGTGGAAAGTGCAGTGGTTGGAGCAGATGAAACACTGTTTGACCAATGGCGCATGGCAAAGAACAAAAGTCTGGCAAGCTTTGTCATCGTCATCATCCGGTATCCGGGATCACAGGTATACATTTCGTCTGCGATTCCATCCAGGAGGGATAGGACATATTTCTGCCGGGGAACATCCAGCTGCAGTACCCCCTGGTTTTTTCGGAAAAACTCAGCCAGAGAAAGTTCCCCTGTAGAAGCAAGAAATGTAGAAAAAGGCTCATCCAGAAATTCGATCACAATACGTTCATGGTAGGAGTCGCCGTACTGACCGGTCTTGTGGATCTGGTTGCGGTTTATGAAGACCAGGCTTCCCTTTTTAATGTGGTAAGTTTGTTTTTCTATAAAATAGTAGCGCTCACCTGCCACCAGATAATAGATCTCATATTCATCATGGGTGTGTTTGGATGGCATGGTAAATTCGTAATCTCGTACGACCCGGTCAATCATAATACCGTCGATACTTTCACTATACAGGACTTTGCGCATATTTGTCTCCTTTGTATGAATAATCTAGTACTCTATCGTTACTGTCCGGATGTACTAGATATAGAATATATAAAACATTATATTATATTTTGTCGTAATGTCCAGTAGTTCATAAAGCTGCAGGTATCGGGTACGCATTGAAAACAGTAATTAATTTAAAGAAAGCAGGTAATCGCATGAAGTATAATCACGACAAAGCATCAGATGTACAAATAACTTATATCGGGGGAGGTTCCAGAGGATGGGCATGGACATTTATGACGGATCTGGCTATGGAACCCCGCATGAGTGGTACCATCCGCTTATATGATATCGACAAAGAGGCTGCAAAAGCAAATGAAGTCATTGGAAATCATGTAAGTGAACGCAGCGAAGCGGTGGGAAAATGGGAATATAAAACTTATGACAGCCTGCAGGCAGCACTGTCAGGTGCAGATTTTATTGTGATTTCCATTTTACCGGGGACTTTTGAAGAAATGGCAGCAGATGTGCATTTGCCCGAAAGACTTGGAATTTACCAGTCAGTAGGTGATACGGCAGGTCCGGGAGGAATGATCCGTGCACTGCGGACGATTCCCATGTTTGTTGAAATCGCAAAAGCAATCCGTGACCATGCGCCAAATGCCTGGGTAATAAACTATACCAATCCAATGTCTCTGTGTGTAAAAACCCTGTACAAGGTCTTCCCCGGGATAAAGGCTTTTGGATGCTGTCATGAAGTATTTGGCACCCAGAAAGTATTAAAAGGCATTTTAGAAGATACTTATGGATTGGAAGAGGTCAACCGCAGAGATATACAGGTGAATGTTCTGGGTATTAACCATTTTACGTGGTTTGACTATGCATCTTATAAAGGAATGGACTTGTTCCCGGTGTATCGGGATTATATAGAGAAGCACTTTGAAGAAGGGTATGAGGAAAGAGATACCAATTGGGCAAATGTATGTTTTGCATGCTCACACCGTGTGAAGTTTGACCTGTTTCGAAGGTATGGTCTGATTGCAGCAGCAGGAGACCGTCATCTGGCAGAGTTTATGCCGGGAAATGAGTACCTGAAAGATCCAGATTCAGTAGAAGAATGGAAATTCGGACTGACAACAGTTGAGTGGAGAAAAGAAGACCTGAAAAATCGTCTGGACAAAAGTAAAAAACTGCTGACACAGGAAGAAGAAGTGGAATTAAGGCCTACCGGAGAAGAAGGGATTCTTTTGATAAAAGCATTATGCGGGCTTGAACGGGTTATCAGTAATGTGAATATTCCAAACAGCTTTGGACAGATTCCCAATCTTCCGCTGGGTGCAGTGGTAGAAACAAATGCAGTGTTTGAACGGGATGCCATCCGCCCGGTTGTAGCAGGCGGGATACCGGATTCCGTAAAAACCCTGATTATGCCGCATATTGAAAATCATGAATATATCATGGAGGCAGCCATGAACTGCAGTAAAGAAGCTGTTGTAAAAGCATTTCTCAATGATCCGGCATTTACAGGTAAAAACTGCAGTGAAGATGATATTCGCTCTTTAGCCAATGATATGATTGCTGCAACGATGGGTTATCTTCCAGGTGGGTGGAAATAACAGAATAATTAAGAAAGGCGGTCCCATTATCTGATATGATACCTCTTAAGCAGACAAGGTAATAACCAAAATCTACTTAGGAGGTATTTTCATGGGGAAATAGGGAATTAGTTATTATGAAACACTTTTGGAAGACTTCTTACAGGGCTTTTTCATTTTAAATTTTAATTTTAATTTTTCCGGGCGGTCTGGATTCTTTGGAAACCAGCCTTTGGCAACCCGCTCTTCCTGTTCTTTTAATTCTACGATGCTCCAAAAACAGGTGAAGCTTAAGATACTGAACAGGGAAGAGAACATGGTGTTTTCAATATTAACGGTAAGGACTAAGCAAAGAACTCCGGCAAGCAGGAAGAGTGGCCAGATTTTACTGGAGAAGTAGTATTCTCCTTTGATGACGATGGGATGAAACACGCCAATGGTCAAAAATGCAAATAAACCAATCAGTAAACCTTCAAAATACATAAGTTTGTTTCCTTTCTTATTATGAGAATTAATGCTGTCTTTGATACCAGCACATACATTCCTGAACTCGGGTTCCATATTCCTGATTCGCTGCGAACAGGTAGCTGAGCACGCATTTCTGGATATTTTCAGAAGTGGTATACAATTCGGAAGCAATGTTGTCAACCAGATGGTCACGTGCTTCCTGACAAAGAGAAAGATAACGTTCCCCAGCCTGGGTGAAATTGTCTTCTTTTAGAATTTCAGAGCGTTCAATGGAGCCGGAGATACATTCCCCGGTGCCGCTGGAAACCAATTGTCCTGGTGTCCATTTTTCTTCATGATTGACCGGAACATCCCTGAAATCCGGACCAATTCTTCTTCGCTGTGCATCCCAGTAGATAAAGGAACGTCCCTGCAGCATCTTATCTGCAGAAAGCTGGATTCCATCAATCAGGTTAGAAGGGGAAAAGGCAGCTTTTTCTACCTGCTGCTGATAATTATCCACATTGCGGTCTAAGGTGAGGCATCCTATCCTTGTAAGAGGAAATTGTTCCTGATTCCAGACTTTTGTGTCATCTAAAGGATCAAATGTGAGGCTGCAGGCTTCGTCCACATTCATGAACTGAACGCAGAGTTCATACTGGTAGGTTTCACCCCCGGCCAGGGTATTGTATAATTCCTCCCCGGCAATATTGGGATTTTCGCCAGCCAGTTTTGCTGCTTCTTCCCGGGTTAAAGTACATTCCTGACAGGATGGTATCCAATGGTATTTTACATAACGCCGAACTCCTTTTTCATTCTCCCAGACGTAAGTATTGACGCCGTATGTACGCATACAACGAAAACTTGCCAGCGTCCCCAGATCTGAATACAGAAGGGTTACAAAATGAGTCGATTCCGGAGTTTCCGCCACGAAATTCCAAAATGCCTGTGCATTTGGAATGTTGTTTACCGGTGATGGTGACAGGGATTTGATGGCAGCCGGGAACTTCATGGCATCTCTTACTAAGAAAACAGGAATATGGTTGCAGAGAAGATCAAAAACGCCGCAGTCTGTATAGAATTTGGTGGAAAATCCCCTTACATTCCGGGCGGTGTCCGGGGTTCCTTTTGTACTCACGGCAAAAGAAAACCGTGAAAAGGTGTAGGTTACCTGACCTGGTTTCTGTAAAAAGGATGCTTTGGTATAAGGGCGCATAGACTGATAGGCCGTAAAGTATCCAAATGCTCCATAGCCTTTCGTATGTACAGCTCTTTCTATGATTTTTTCATGGACAAAGGTCTCAAGAGTTTCATGCAAAATGGTGTCCTGTAAAAGTACGGGGCCGCCTGGACCAACTGTCTGAGCGTGTTCAACCATGTTATGATTCCGGCATTTTTGGGAAGGGGAATGGGAATCCTGGGTGCATCGGTTCTGACCCATATTGCATCGGTTAGGCTGAGAACCGTATTGATAGTGATGTGGCATGGGAAGTCTCCTTTTTAAATATCGCTTTTTTATTATATGGTAATTTATATAAAATGCAGCTTGGACATTGAAAAGGCATTCATTTTTTTATGAAAGTCTTGTAAAGAATGAAGCAGCATTGTAAAATAAATGCATATAATTGGAATATTTGATTTCAGGAAGGATAAAATAATATGTATATAAGATTATTAGAACCAAAATTTAGTGTGTGCAAGCTTAAGGCAGGGGCAAAGATCCCATATGACGAAGAATTTGTATTTACAGGGAAAACGGACGAAGAATTGTCCCTGGTCTGCCCGGAAAATATGGTTCCGGACCAATTTTTAGAGCGGGAAGACGGATGGAGGGGATTTCGGATAGAAGGGGTGCTGGATTTCTCCATGATTGGAGTTATTGCCAAGCTATCGAAACTGCTGGCGGAACATGAAGTGGGGATTTTTGTAATATCCACCTTTAATACAGACTACGTTTTTGTAAAAGAAGAAAATTGGATAAAAACAGTTGCGACTTTAAAAACAAATGGATACGGGATACGATAAGCAGGAAATGGAAGAGATAAAAATCTTCCATTTTTTTGTTTTGTGACTTGGTCACGGTAAATGAGAATTAGAACCATTATAATGATATTAAGATAATGATCTTGCGGCGAAACCGATGGAAACCAGTTTTTGCCGGAGTCAAAAATGATCAGAATAGAGGTAATGATAATATGGGTAAAAAAACAGTGATTATTGGCGGGGTTGCAGGTGGAGCCACCACTGCGGCACGCCTTAGAAGACGCGACGAATCAATGGAAATAGTTGTATTTGAAAAAGGGGGCTATATTTCTTATGCAAACTGCGGTCTACCTTATTATATCGGAGATGTAATCAAAAGCCGCGATGCACTGCTTTTACAGACACCCCAGGGAATGAAAAAGAAATTCAATATAGATGTCCGTATTTACAGCGAAGTTATAAAAATACAACCGGATCGCAAATGTGTTACGGTACAGAATCTTGAGACAAATGAAACTTATGAAGAAGTATATGATAATCTGGTTATAGCAACAGGGTCATCCCCGCTAAAGCCGCCGATTAAAGGGATTGACGGAGAAGGAATCTATACACTGTGGACCGTACCGGATACCGATAAAATAAAGGCATTTGCAGAGGAAAAACATCCCCAAAGAGCAGCAGTCATCGGCGGAGGATTCATCGGTCTTGAGATGGCTGAAAACTTGCACCGGGCAGGAATTGAGGTAACTATTATCGAGATGCAGGATCAGGTGATGGCGCCAATTGACAAAGAAATGGCGCATCTGCTCCATGAAAACATGCAGATGAACGGTGTGGAAGTGATATTGGGTGATGGGGTTTCCAGCTTTGAAGACCGGTTAGGTACAACACAGATTACCTTGGGAAGCGGGAAAGTAGTAACGGCAGATCTTGTAATTTTATCCATTGGAGTACGCCCAAACAGTATCCTGGCTAAGGAAGCCGGGCTTCAGTTAAATGAACGGGGCGGCATTGTGGTAGATGAATACTTAAGAACCTCAAATCCGGATATCTATGCGGTAGGAGATGTGATTCAGGTTGAAAATTTCGTATTAAAGAATCCTGCAATGGTTCCTCTTGCAGGACCTGCAAATAAGCAGGCAAGGATATGTGCTGATAATATAGCCGGGGATAAAAAGAAATATCATGGTTCCCAGGGAACCTCCGTTGCACAGGTCTTTGACCTGACTGCTGCAGCAGTGGGAGTAAATGAAAAGACCCTGAAGAAAATGGGCAGGGTAAAGGGCGAAGATTATGAGACGGTCTTGATTAACCAGAAGTCCCATGCCGGTTATTATCCCGGTGCAGTCCCTCTTACATTAAAAATGCTGTTTGACATGGAAGGTAAAATTTTAGGGGCGCAGATTGTGGGTCAGGACGGTGTAGATAAAAGAATCGATACATTAGCAGTCACCATGCGTTTAAATGGAACCATATATGATCTGGAAGAGTTGGAACTTTCTTATGCTCCGCCTTATTCCTCAGCAAAAGATCCGGTTAATATGCTGGGATTTACAGCCCACAATGTACTGGATCACATGGTTTCCTTTATCGGATGGGATGAAATGGATGAACTTCAGGAGCCGGGGGAAGAAAATACGGCTTTTACAATCCTGGATGTCACCGAGGAGATGGAACGTCTGGTATATCAGATTCCCGGGTCTTATCATATTCCGCTTGGAGAACTTCGGGGAAGAATGGGAGAATTGGAGAAAACCCGGATGATCATCGTATACTGTGCCGTAGGAGTCAGGTCTTACAACGGAGCCAGGATACTGATGCAAAATGGATTTGAAAACGTAAAGGTATTGTCCGGAGGTACTGGTTTCTATAAATCAATGCATTATGAGGACAGGGAAGACGAGGAGGATTCAGAAGAAATGGTAAAGGATGATATAAAAGCAGCGCAGGTAAAAGCAGAATCCGTTCCAGCACAAAAAGAAATGAAAATTCTGGATTGCTGCGGGCTTCAGTGTCCGGGGCCTATTATGAAAGTAAATGAAACCCTGGGAGAAATGGAAGAGAATCAGATCCTGCAGGTTTCTGCAACGGATATGGGATTTGTCAGAGACATTGAAGCATGGTGTAAAAGAACAGGAAATACATTTGTTAATTCAGAGCGGAAAGACAGAGAGAACCTTGTCTATATCAAAAAAGGAACCAATGTGTGCCAGGGAGTTTCCCAGGCAGATGCTGTAAGCCTTCCACAGGGTAAGACTTTAATTGTATTCAGCGGAGATCTGGATAAAGTGCTGGCTTCCTTTATCATTGCAAATGGAGCAGCAGCAATGGGCAGGCCGGTGACCATGTTCTTTACCTTCTGGGGATTGAATGCACTGCGTAAAACAGAAAAACAGTCTGTCAGGAAACCATTCATTGAAAAAATGTTCGGTGCTATGATGCCAAGAGGAACCAGGAGATTAAAACTGTCCAGGATGAATATGGCTGGTATGGGAACGAAAATGATGAAGAAAGTAATGAAGGATAAAAATGTAGAATCACTGGAAGAATTAATGCAGCATGCCATGGCAAGCGGGATTAAACTGGTGGCATGCACCATGTCAATGGATGTTATGGGAATAACCAGAGAAGAGCTGATAGACGGTGTGGAAATGGCAGGTGTGGCGTCGTATCTTGGGGACGCGGAAGAGGCTAATGTGAATTTGTTTATATAGGCATTATGTGGAGAGATAACCTTTTAAAGTAATCAAGATGTTCCATGTTTCTCCTGCAATTTTAAAAAATTTTGACATTTTCCGAAAATAATACTATAATAACTGTCGGAAATTCAACAGGAGGAACATATGGCTAAAAAAAGACATTTAAAGAAGAAAAATAAGATGATGACAGCTAATGTCATTGAAAATGAAACAAGAGAAGATGCGAAAGAAGTTACAAAAGAAGTAATTCCAGAGGCAGCATCAGTGCAAACAGCGCAGGCTGAAGTGGTTCAAAATGAAGAAAGTGTAATATCTGTTCAGAAAACAGCAGAAACTGATTCTATGACAACGGGCACGGCAGCTAAAAAACGGGCATCGAAGAAAACGAATTTTTACGTGCAGTTTCGTGATGCAGAATATAATGAACAGGATATCATTGCCCAGGTGAAAAAGATCTGGAAGGATGCCGGCAATCGTATTGCGGATTTGAAGACAATGGATGTATATGTTAAGCCGGAAGAAAAAATGGTATATTATACAATTAATGAAGAACTGAGTGCATCATTCGCACTGTAAAAAACAGGTGGACCCAAAACGTAAATGTTTTGGGTCCACCTGTTTTTAGATGAATTACAGAAGTTCTTTTAATCTTTTCTTATCCAGCAGCCGGATACCGCCTCTTGATAATTCCACAAATCCTTCTGAGGAAAAGTACTTTAGCATACGGGAAACGACTTCTCTGGCACTTCCTGTATATTTTGCAATTTGCTCGTGAGTCATTTTGATTATATCTGACTTTGTACGGCTGCATTCGTCCAGCAGGAAGATTGCCAGACGCTTGTCAAAACTCATAAATAAGATCTGCTGCATCGCCCACATAACATCAGAGAAACGTTCGGTTGCCAGTTTATATGCGTAGGCTTCCACATGTATATTTTCTTCCATAAGCCTGGAGACAGCAGAAGAGTTAATCTGGAGTATTTCACAGTCCCTGGCAGCGTCAATATATACATCAAAGGTAATGGTATGAAGAACGCAGGAAGCGGATAAGATACAGACTTCACCTGCACCCAGCCGGTATAGTGTCACTTCTTTTCCGGTTTCCGAAAGTAAATAAGTTCTCATTTCACCGCTTTTAATGATGAGCATGCCGATACAGTCATTTTCTCCAAGGTGTATATGGCTGTCTCTGGAATAGCTGGCAGAGAATACATTTTGAGCAAGAGTTGTCTTCTGTGGTGTGCTTAAATGATTCCAAAAGGGCAGGTATTTTTCTAAAAGCATGAAATTCTGTTCCAAATGTTCCATATTAACTCCTTTACAATCTAAATCTCACGCTGGAAAGCAATACGTTTTGAGCCGTCCTCCAGAAAAATGATCCCGCAGCGGACAAAACCGTTTTTCTTTAAAGCTTTCTGCATGGGAAGATTATCGTCGTGGGTATCAATTTTAAGGTTGCCGCACTGCTGAAAACACCACTGAAAGCAAAAAGAAGCGACTCCTTTTGTGCCTGCAGCGGATGTAATGCGGTGAATAACGCCATAAGGCTTCTCGTTTAACCAGCGGCCGTCAAAGATTTCCCGGTAAGAAAGATCTTCTCCTACTTTAAAATAAAAGGTTCCCGCGATTTTGCCGTTTTCTATGCACACATAACTGCTGCCATCTGCAATGTCTGAACTGACAAGTTCAATGGATGGATAGTTATTTCCCCATTGGGAGGGGTTGCCGTTTTTCGCCATAAAGTCTCTGGCATCTGCATATAACTGCAGTAATGTATCTAAATCACCGGGTGTACTTTTTCTTATTTCCATTTTTAAAATCCTTCCTGTAATAAAATTAAAAATCTATTAAGCAGATTGTGAATAGAACCTGTAATATTATACTTTTATTCTATCCTAAGAAATACAAAAGAACAAGCCGGAGTTTAGATAATAAATTATATTCCAGTAAAACTACAACACTTTACATAGGGTATAATTTAATATTTTGTGAAGTTATTGCAAATAATGAATAATAAAATGTCATATAGCATACCACAGATTTCGGTATTTTATGTAAATATTGATCTTTTTTTGAAAATAAATGGGATTCTTGTCATTGCCGTATGCAGAAATCTGCGGTAAAATGGAGACATGCTTAAGAGCATGTTTGTAAATTGCACTGAAGACTAAAAAGAAGGGACACCTGTTATGTGGCAGCAAATCATAGATTATTTTACAAATAACATGGATACTTATCTGACGGCAGTAGGGGAACATGTATTAATCAGCCTGCTTTCACTGTCAATCGCGCTGGCAGTGGGCATACCTGCAGGCATATATTGTGCACATACGAAGAGATTTCGCAAGTGGATTACCGCGTTTTTTAATGTGCTCCGTATAGTACCAAGCTTTGCCGTTTTAATATTATTAATCCCCATTATGGGAACCGGAATGAGTCCTGCTATGACGGCGCTGGTAATACTGGCAATTCCGCCTATACTTATGAATACCAATGCAGGATTTGAAAGCACACCCGAATTTATGCTGGAAACAGCCAGGGGTCTTGGCATGACAGACAAGCAGATTTTTAAAAAAGTACGGATACCTCTTGCACTGCCGTATATCCTGATTGGAACAAAGACAGCATTAGTAGAAATTATTGCCAGTGCAACACTGGCTGCATATATTGGCGGTGGCGGATTGGGGACAATTATTTTTACCGGTCTTGGATTAAACAGGACTGATTTATTATTGATTGGTGGAATTTCGGTAGCACTGTTATCCCTTTTTTCCGGTTTTCTGGTGTCAGCAGCAGAAAAGTGGATTGTCAGATACCGCTAAAAGGGTGGATATCACCAGATTGAATACGATAACAAAATAACAATACAGAAACAAAATAACAATACAGAAACAGAATAACAATACAGAAACAGAATAGTCAAGGAGAATGAAAATGAAAAAAGGTAATAAAGTTTTGAAGAAAGCATTAGCAATTTTTATAGCTGCATCCCTTATGGTTGGGATTGCCGGCTGTGGCAATAGTAAAAGTGAGGAAAAGAGCATTAAAGTGGGGTCAAAAGATCTTACGGAGAACCTGATCGTAGCTGAAGTTTATGCCCTGGCATTAGAAGATGCCGGTTTTTCGGTAGAGAGAGTCATGGATATAGCGGGTTCTGTTGTTCATACATCTATAATGAATGGAGAAATTGATTTGTATCCGGAATATACAGGTACCGGTTTGATCTCTATCTTAAAAATGGATCCTATGACAGATGCACAGCAGGTGTATGACACGGTTAAAGAAGAATACGAAAAGCAATATAAATTGATTTGGCTGGATTATTCCCAGGCAAATGACGGACAGGGTCTGGTTATCCGAACAGATATAGCAGAAAAATATGGAATTAAAACCATATCAGATCTCCAGAAAATTGCATCGGAGCTTCGTTTTGCATCCCAGGGTGAATTTGATCAGAGAGAAGACGGGATGCTGGGCCTGGAAAAGCTCTATGGGCCATTTGATTGGAAATCATCAAAAGTGTATGACGGAGGACTGAAGTATTCTGTACTGGAAAATGATGAGGCAGATGCAGCACCGGCATATACAACAGAAGGCCAGCTGGTAAAAGATGAATTTACCCTTCTGGAAGATGATAAGAAGCTCTGGCCTCCATATAACTTAGCTCCGGTTGTACGGGAAACGGTGTTGAACACTTATCCGGAAATAGCGGACATCTTAAATAAGATCAGTGCTACTCTGGATACGAAGACCGTTACAAAATTAAATGCGGAAGCAGATGTGGAAAAACGGGAATATGAAGAAGTGGCAAAGGAATATTACGACAGTATAAAATAATGCAGTCAGCGGAGGCATTTGAGTGAAGAAAGCAATCGAATTTATAAATGTAAGTAAAAAATTTGACAATACCGGATATTTTGCAGTGAATGATGTAAGCTGTGAAATCGGACAGGGTGAGTTCATAACGATATTGGGCTCTTCCGGTTGTGGGAAAACGACTTTATTAAAGATGGTCAACCGTCTTTATGAACCGGATAAAGGTTCTGTCAAAATCTTTGGAGAGGATATCAGCTCCAAAGATCCGGTTCTTCTTAGAAGAGAGATCGGTTATGTCATCCAGCAGGTTGGCCTTTTCCCACACATGAACATTGGGGAAAATATTGCCACGGTTCCAAGGCTTCTGAAATGGCCGGAGGAAAAGATAAATGAAAGGGTTCAGGAATTGCTGGAAATGGTGGGATTGTCTTATTCGGAATATGGTAAAAGATACCCTTCTCAGCTCTCGGGTGGACAGCAGCAAAGAGCAGGACTTGCAAGAGCCCTGTGCGCAGATCCAAGGATCATGCTGATGGATGAACCTTTTGGAGCCATCGACGCCATTAACCGTATGAATCTTCAGGAGGAACTGCAAAAAATTCACAGGGAATCCAAAAAGACGTTTCTCTTTGTAACACATGACATTAATGAGGCATTTAAACTTGGCAGCCGGGTAATTATTATGAACGAAGGAAAGATCAGACAGTTTGATAAGCCAGAGAATATCGTCAGGAATCCATCAGATGAATTTGTAAAATCCCTGATCGATTCAACACGTAAACAGGAACAATTCTGGGAGGCATTTACATGATCACATATCTGGTAAAATACCATGATAAGTTATTAAAGGCATTGGCAGAACATATTGAAATCGTTATAATCACGCTGCTTTTATCTGTGATACTGGCATCAGTGTTAACAATATTATCGATGTATTTCCAGTGGATATCAAAAATCTTAATCGGATTTTTTTCTATGATTTATTCCATACCAAGCCTTGCCCTGTTTGCAATTTTAATACCGGTAACGGGACTGGGCAGGAATACTGCAATTATAGTACTGGTCATGTATAATCAGTATCTGCTGCTGCGCAATTTTATAGATGGGCTGAATCAGGTGGATGCATCCGTGATAGAAGCTGCAACAGGAATGGGAATGAGCCGGATGCAGATTCTGGTTAAGGTTCGGATACCGCTGTCCCTGCGGCCCTTGTTTACGGGGATACATCTCGCTGTTGTTTCAACCATTGGAATCGCTACGATCGCAGCAACGATCAATGCAGGAGGACTGGGCAGTATTCTGCTTGACGGACTGCGGACCTTGAATGTAAACAAGATTTTATGGGGAAGTATTCTGTCGGCAGGGCTGGCAATTATTGTAAATGCAGGATTAAGCAGGCTGGAGAAACACATGGCAAAAAGATAAAGGAAAGTGCTGGGTGTAACGCTTAAAATGGGCAGTGATAATGACCGTGTATGGATTCATATTTGCATGAAACTGTTCGCTGTAGCGCTAAAACAGCAATGAAATGGTAGCTATTTATCATTGGATGCTTTATAATAAATGCAAATATGCATTTTAGAAAGGATGGTGTGCGACCAATGTTGGAATTACCGGAAAGCCAGGTAATGGCAGATCAGCTAAACAGAACCATAAAAGGAAAAACAATAAAAAGCGTTACTGCAAATCAATCACCACATAAATTCACCTTTTATTTTGGAGATCCCCAGAAATATGACAGCCTGCTTTCCGGCAGGCAGGTGGGAGAAGCTTATGCGCTGGCGGGGCAGGTGGAAATAGCACTTGGTGATGCCAGACTGCTGTTTACAGACGGAGCAAATATCCGCTATTTAAAAGAGGGGGAGAAACCGCCTGTGAAGCATCAGTTCTATTCTGAATTTACAGATGGTACAGCGCTGGTCACTACAGTGCAGATGTATGGAGGTATCCATGTATTCCTGGAAGGTCAGAATGATAATCCCTATTATCTGGTGGCAAAAGAAAAACCGACTCCCTATATGGAAGAATTTAACCGGGCATATTTTGAAACCTTATATGAAAGTGTAAAGCAAAATATAAGCGTGAAAGCATTCCTGGCAACTGAACAGCGCATCCCCGGTTTGGGGAACGGAGTATTGCAGGATATTCTTTTTCATGCAGGAATTCATCCAAAGGTAAAAATTGAAAATATCGATGAAACAAAACGGGATATTCTTTTTAAAAGTCTGAAGAAGACTTTGTTGGAAATGAAAGAAAAGGGAGGCAGGGATACGGAAAAGAATCTTTTTGGAATTTACGGCGGTTATCAGACTTATCTCTCAAAGAAGACACTGGAAGAGCCATGTCCAAAGTGCGGCGGCTGGATTTCCAGACAGGCATATCTGGGAGGAAATATATATTTTTGCCCAAAGTGTCAGCCGTTGGATGGAAGGTAGCAGAAGACACAAAAGAAGAAGCTCAAGATAAACTTACCGAAAAATTTAAGCTGCCAAAAGAGGAAACAGGTCTGTCCTGATAACATCGGGACAGACCTGTTTTTAAAATTATTTCCCAATATAAAGGTTCTTAGCCTGCAGGATCTCCAGTGAGATTTTGCTTGCCATACTACCATTAGCAAAATCCGCTCCCTGGATATTTGTGGCAAAGAAGAAGGTATTGCCGTCTTTTTCAAGAAAACCGATAAACCATCCATTTACATTTTTGCCTTCCACATCCCCGGTTCCTGTTTTTCCGTATAAAGAGGTTCCAAAGGAGTCGGATATATGAAGGGCATTTTTTACAGCCTGTATATTATTGGCTTTAAATTGCAAATCATTACGGTACATTGCGGATAATTGTTCCACTTGTTCTATTGGAGAAATTTTTAGGGAAGATTCCATCCAATAACGGGAAATACCTCCGGAGAGATCCTGGTTTCCATAACCGACTTCGTGAATATAGTTTTGCAGTGCCGGCAAACCCGTTTTTTGATCGACAGCCTGGAAGTACCAATTGACGGAGTTTGACATAGCAGAGTCCAGGTCGTGGTTTTGATTCCATGATTCAAAAGGATATTCAGTCTGATCCCAGGCGATAGAGGAATCTTCAGGATTAATGCTGCCGGATTCCAATCCAAATAAAGCGCTGTATATTTTGTAAGTAGAATCAGGGGATACTCTTTTAGAACTTGCATCTTTGTTATATATACTCCAATAGTCTGCATTTTGGTCATATAGTACGAAACTGCCGTCATATCCCTGGAAATAGGAGCCAAGATCTTCATATTCAACATTTGTGTTGTTAAAATGATATGCATTGCCGGCAGATGCACCCAACGCCAACAGTGGTGCACTTCCTATTACAATAGAAAGAGCCATGGTAAATATTAGGCAGCTTTTTAATTTTAACCACTTACTTTCGGGATGAAAAGATGCAATATGAATGATACGCTTTTTTATCTGCTTTTTGGTGCCACCCATTCCGGCTGCGGAAGAAAAAGAAGAGTGAGACAGCTTTTCGGCAAAGTTTAGCAAAGTATACCCATAGTCAGCGTAACTGTTTTCATCAATTGTTCGTAGAACCGCAGCGTCGCATGCAACTTCCCTGTCATTACGCATTTCCTTAAGTGCCAGCCAGACCAGAGGATGAAACCAGTATATAATCCGGGCTAGGCACATCAGATAATTTACGGTAACATCACGGTGCTTGTAATGCTGTAATTCGTGTAACAGAATAAAACGGATATCCTTATCCTGAGATCCGGTTATCATATGGATCGGGATTACAATACAAGGTTTTAATAATCCGACTGAAATTGGTGATTGGATAAAAGCACTGCTGTACAGACGAATATTTTTAGAGATTCCAATGGTACCTCTGCATTCGTTATAAATAATCTTGACCTGCGGGTTCTGTACCGGAAGAGCGGATTTGATGACCTGCCTGATCCTGAGCTGGGAGCGCAGTGTCAATATAGCCATGATTAAAATGCCTGTTCCCCAGATAAGACAAAGCAGGTAATTCAGCATGGCAGGAGTCTCATGCTTTACCGACACCGTAAAATCCTGCATCCAGTTAGCAGCAGTTGAAGCAGTGGCAGCGGTACCGGCATTTATAGCTGTATTTCCAGCTGTGCTTCCGGAAGAACCCAACTGCAGGAACCAATGCCAGAGGCCGCTGAACCCGTCTGATTTGACAGGGAGAAAAGGCAAAGCCAGCATAATAAGCAGTAAAAACCAGATATTGTACTGTACCCGCAGGGACAGATGTTTTTTGCATAATTTCTTAACCAGCAGGATTACGGATACAAAAACCGAGATGGCTGCGCTGATAATTAAGAAACGGATGACAAGAGCATCAATCATGAATACCTCCATTCTGGGATTTTTTCGAAAGCAGATTTTGCAAATCCCGGATTTCCGCATCGGATAAATTATCTTTTTCCAGGAAGTTTGTCATCATCGAAGTTAAATTCCCATTATAAAACCGTTTCAGGAAAGAATCATTTTCATGATCCAGATATTCATCCTCCTGAACTAATGGTGTATAAACAAAAACGCGGCTTTCTTTTTCATAGGTCAAAGCTTCTTTTTGAACCAGCCGCTTTAATAAAGTCTGAATTGTTTTAGGACTCCAGGTAGTAGTCTTAGTCAGTTTATCCGTCACTTCATTTGTGCTGATCGGTGCATATTTCCAAACAATTTTCATCACTTCATATTCAGCTTCGGATATTTGCGGTAATTTTTTCATTCATGGATCCTCCTTAGATACTACAGTTGTAATATAAATAGTATAGTCGGATTATCGGGTAATGTCAAATAAATCAAGCTATTTTATAATGACAATAAATCCCGTGCAGATTTATAATGTTTTCATACAATCATACTGGCAAAAGAAATTCAATTGCGTTATACTTGAGACATGATTATGCAGGCAGGAGAATAGGAAGATGACAGAAAAATTATTTTATGAAGACAGCTATATGCAAACATTTGAAGCGGATGTTTTAGCTTGTGAACGTTTTGATGATAATTATAAGGTGGAATTAGATAAAACGGCATTTTTCCCGGAAGGCGGCGGACAAAGCGGAGACCGTGGTTTCCTGAATGGGATTGCAGTATCGGATACCTGGGAAAGAGATGGAATCGTATATCACATCATAAATCAACCCATCAGTCCTGGAACCCGTGTATCGGGTGAGATTGACTTTAAGGAGCGTTTTTCCAAGATGCAGCAGCATACAGGGGAACATATTATTTCCGGTATTGTGTGCAGGCGCTTTGGATATAACAATGTGGGATTTCATCTTGGAAGCGAAGTTGTAACAATGGATTTTGACGGGGGATTAAATGAGGACGAATTATCAGAAATAGAATTTCAGGCGAATGAAATTGCTTCATCTAACAGAAAAGTGGAGATATCCTACCCGGTGAAAGCGGATCTTATAAAGATGGAATACCGCAGTAAAATTGAGATTGAAGGACAGGTTCGGATTGTAACGATTCCCGGTGTGGATGTATGCGCCTGCTGCGCACCTCATGTGAAATATACAGGCGAGATTGGCATCATTAAAATTGTGGACGCGCAAAAATACAAAGGCGGGACCAGAGTCAGTATGCTATGTGGATTCCGTGCTTTAAACGACTATCGGACCAAAGAGCGGAATATAAATCAAATATCCGTATTCCTGTCTGCAAAACCGGAACTGGCAGCAGAGGCAGTAGTACGGCAGAAAGAAGAACTGCAGCTTTTAAAAGACAGGCTGATTTATTTTCAGGGTAAATACATAGAAGATAAAGTAGACAGAGCACCAGCCGGGGAGGAAGAGAAGGCAGGGATGCTTTTGTTTGAAGAAGATCTGGACAACAATATGATGCGGAAATATGTAAATCTTGCCTCTGCTAAAACAGATGGGATCTGCGGATGCTTTGTTGGCAATGACCAGAATGGATACCGCTATGTACTGGGCAGTGAGAAACTGGATGTAAGGAAAATCTCCGCACAGATGAACCGCGATTTGGAAGGGAAAGGCGGCGGAAAGCCTGTGATGGTTCAGGGGTCTGTAAATGGAACGAAAGAGCAGATATTAGAAGTGATTCGAAGAGCGTTGTCAGATTTTTAGACGTCTGACAGACAGGAGAAGTCTTTTCTTTTACTGCATAATTATTTAGAGGACGAAGCGGGGCAGCGAAGAGTATGGAGACAGGGCTGAAAGAAAAAAATAGAAAGGAAGCCACATAATCATTCTTTCAACTTATTTTAATAGTGGCGGTATTGCAGGGGGCCTGTAATACGCAGAGGGTATAAGCATGATGGATGTAATTATAATCGGGGCAGGGGTAATCGGCTCGTCCATTGCCAGAGAGTTATCCAGATATCAGCTTGATATCTGTGTGTTAGAAAAAGAACCGGATGTTTGCTGTGGAACATCAAAAGCAAACAGTGGAATTGTCCATGCGGGACATGATGCCAAACCGGGCACGCTAAAAGCCAGGTTAAATGTTCTGGGTAATGAGATGATGGAGGATACAGCCAGAGAATTGGATATTCCATTTAAAAGAAATGGTTCTGTTGTGCTGTGTTTCTCAAAAAGTGAAACGGGCAGGCTTGAGCTGCTTAAGGCACAAGGCGAGCAAAATGGGGTAAAAGGGCTTCGCATTATAACAGGAACGGAAATGAAAGAAATCGAGCCAAATATATCAGATGAGGTACAGGCATTATTATATGCGCCTTCAGGCGGGATTATCTGCCCGTTTGAACTGACGGCTGCCATGGCTGAAAATGCATTTGTAAATGGAACTGCATTTTACTTTGATACCGAGGTGAGGAGCATTGAAAAATCCGATGCCGGGTATAGGGTGGCAACAAGTAAAGGAGATTTTGAGGGAAAGGTAGTTATTAATGCTGCCGGTGTAAATGCAGATGTGTTCAACAATATGGTGAGCAGCAGAAAGCTTTCGATTGTACCGAGAAAAGGGGAGTATTGCCTGTTGGATAAGAAGGCAGGAAATTTTGTAAATACTACGGTGTTTCAACTTCCCACAAATTTGGGAAAAGGTGTTTTAATCACACCTACCGTACATGGAAATTTAATGATAGGACCTACAGCAGAAAATATTACCGATCGGGAAGATACCGCTACAACGGCAGAAGGTATTGCCCAGGTAATTGACAAAGCGTTAAAAAGTTCCGAAAAAGTGCCTGTCC
Source organism: Robinsoniella sp. RHS (assembly GCF_001029355.1). Classification (NCBI taxonomy): domain Bacteria; kingdom Bacillati; phylum Bacillota; class Clostridia; order Lachnospirales; family Lachnospiraceae; genus Robinsoniella; species Robinsoniella sp. RHS. Next base: position 68,882 of record NZ_JNGB01000016.1, on the reverse strand, counting down.
GTCAGGTGATTACATCTTTTGCCGGACTGCGGGCACATGAAAAGGGAAGGGATTTTGTCATTGGAGAGGCAGAGGATGCACCCGGGTTTATCAATGCTGCAGGAATAGATTCACCAGGGCTTACCAGTGCGCCGGCCATTGGTGTTATGGTTGCAGAAATAGCAGCAAAAAAAATGAAAGCAGTTAAAAAGACAGACTTTCAGGCTAAAAGAAAAGGGATACATTTCCTAAGGGATATGGAAGCAGAAGCGGCTAATGTTCTGATTGCAGAAAACCCAGCTTACGGAAGAGTGGTCTGCCGTTGTGAAACCATCACAGAAGGAGAAATTCTGGATGCGGTACGCAGGCCGCTGGGAGCGAAAACCTTAGACGGAGTCAAACGCCGGACAAGAGCAGGTATGGGAAGATGCCAGGCGGGATTTTGTTCTCCCAGAGTATTGGAAATTCTGTCAAGGGAGCTTGATATACCTCAGGAAGAGATATGCAAGTCCGGGAGAGGTTCCAATGTAATTGCTGACAGCAAAAGGGAGGAGTAAAATGGAATATGATATCATTGTAGTTGGCGGAGGTCCTGCCGGACTGGCGGCGGCAATAGCAGCAAAAGAAAATGGAATAGAGCATATTTTAATTCTGGAGCGGGAAAATGAGCTTGGTGGAATTCTGAATCAATGTATCCATAATGGTTTTGGACTGCACACTTTTCAGGAAGAATTGACTGGACCGGAATATGCAGCCAGATACATCGAAAAAGCAGCGGATTATAATATTTCGTATAAATTGGAAACCATGGTGCTTAGCATCTCTGAGGATAAAGAGGTGACAGCCGTCAATCCGAAAGACGGTATCCTTCAGTTACGCGCGAAAGCGGTCGTTTTGGCAATGGGATGCAGGGAGCGTCCAAGAGGTGCCTTAAATATCCCGGGATTTCGTCCGGCGGGAATTTTTTCAGCGGGAACTGCCCAGCGGCTGGTCAATATAGAAGGGCGGATGCCCGGAAAAGAAGTAGTTATTCTGGGTTCCGGTGATATTGGTCTGATTATGGCAAGAAGAATGACCCTTGAAGGGGCTAAGGTGAAACTCGTGGCAGAACTAATGCCTTATTCCGGAGGTTTGAAACGTAACATTGTACAGTGCCTGGATGATTTTGGGATTCCCCTTCGTCTGAGCACTACGGTCGTAAAAATTCATGGGAAAGACCGTCTGAGAGGGGTAACAACAGCAAAGGTGGGAGATAACAAAAAGCCCATTGCAGGGACCGAAGAATATCTGTCCTGTGATACGCTGTTATTGTCGGTAGGATTAATACCGGAGAATGAACTGTCTGTAAATCTGGGGCTTGATATGGTTCCGGCGACAAACGGACCGCAGGTGGATGAAAGCATGCAGACAAGTGTTAGTGGAATATTTGCATGCGGAAATGTCCTGCATGTACATGATCTGGTGGATTTTGTATCACAGGAGGCTGCCTGTGCCGGAAAGGCTGCGGCTAAGTATATTGCCGGAGGACTGCAGGAAGATAAGGGGATAGAAGTAACCGGAACACAGGGTGTGCGCTATACTGTTCCCGGATTCATACATCCGGTTAATATGGAGGAAGAAATAATTTTGCGATTTCGTGTGGGTAATGTGTATCAAAATAATTATATCAGCATGTATTTTGATGAGGAACGGATACTTCACAGAAAGAAAAAAATAATGGTACCGGGAGAGATGGAAGAACTAAAGCTGAAAAAGTCTGATTTAGACAGATTTCCTGCCCTGCAGTGTATTACAGTGAAGATAGAGGAGGCATAGAGCATGGAAAAAAGAGAATTAACCTGTATTGGCTGTCCGCTGGGATGCGCTCTGACGGTAACACTGGAAGGAAATCAGGTGCAGCAGGTGGAGGGAAATTCATGCAGGAGGGGCGAGGCATATGGCAGGAAAGAATGCACCCATCCCACCAGAATTGTAACTTCAACGGTAGCAGTAAAGGGAGGCAGCATTGCCAGGGTATCCGTGAAAACAAAAACAGATATCAGCAAAGATAAAATTTTCAGCTGCATGAAGGCGCTTAAGGGCATCGAAGTTCAGGCTCCTGTGCATATTGGAGACGTGATTTTGAGTAATGTGGCAGGTACGCAGACAGATATCGTAGCAACAAAAAATGTATTCTAAAAACAATTAAAAACAAAAGGAAAAACTTTAAAATTGTCTTGTATTATGTGGGATTTTGTTGTATTATTAAGATATTAAATGGTGCGAAAATAAATAGCAAAGAAGGGGTACAGGATGAATTTAGATGGTTTTAATACACCTGGTGAGCATAAAATGCGTATCGTACAGGAATTGGTACCTGGCAAACAGGTAACACTGGCACACGTGATCGCCAGCCCGGATCCGATTGTTTACCGCAAGCTGGGATTAGACCCACAGCTGGATTATCAGCGTGCAGCAATTGGAATTTTAAGTATGAGCCCGGCAGAGATTTCAGTTATAGCTGGGGACATGGCAGTGAAGACAGCCAATATTGATCTTGGATTTATTGACAGATTCAGCGGAACACTAATTTTCACCGGCAGAATTTCGGAAGTAGAAGCTGCAATGCAGGCAATTAATAAATATCTGGAAGAAAAGTTAAAATTTACGATTTGTGAAATTACCAGAACTTGATGGAACTTTGCAGGTGAAAGTAAATCGTTTTCACACTGCTGATTTGGGAATGGCACAAGCCAGATTGCACTATTCAGGGGAATAAATATGAAAAAAATTATATTAATGGGAAGAAGCGAGTGTGGTAAGACGACGCTTCGTCAGGCACTCAAAGGTGATACCATCCATTACCATAAAACACAATACATAAATCACTTTGATGTTGTCATAGACACGCCCGGAGAGTACGCAGAGACAAACCGCCTGGGACGTGCCCTGGCACTTTATGCCTATGAAGCAGACGTGGTGGGACTTTTAATTAATGCAGATGAACCATATTCTTTGTTTCCTCCCTGTGTCACTGCGTGTTCGACCAGGCCGGTAATTGGAATTGTAACACAGATTGATTCCCCGACCGGTGATCCTGACCGTGCCGAACGCTGGCTCAGACTTTCCGGATGTGAGACGGTGTTTCGTGTAAGTTCTTATACCGGAGAAGGAATCTGGCAGATTCTGGATTATTTAAGAGATCCCGGAGATGTCCTGCCATGGGATAAAGATGAGGCGGAAAAGCCCAGGAAAGTTCTTTCAACAAAATTCGCAGATGAAGAAGAAAATGAATAGTGATATGGTATATAGGGAATGAAAGCTTGGTGTTTACATACCTTTTTTGAGGTGCATTTGTGAAATGTACTTTGGGATTGGGTGAATGTCAGGCTTTTTATATTGAGAAAACAATTGCCCGGTAAATCCTACAGTTTCAGTTGACAGAATCCACCGTAAATAATATAATAATTTGTAGAAAAATAGAGTCAATATAAGTTCCTGCCCCGGCAGGATAATAGGGAAGACGGGTGAAAGTCCCGCACAAGTCCGTTACTGTATAGTCAGATACCTGCTTATGTTGTTTGTATTGTATTTCCCTGCGGCAACCGGGGAGTATATTTTTTGTATGGAAACCGTTGTCTGATAGTGTATTTGACAACGGATTTTTTGTTGTACAATCATTTTCTGGCTTCTTATTTGTAACAAAATGGAAAGGATCATTTATGGATCAGGATAATGGATTACAGGATTATTATATTATTAAAAATAATAAAAAGCTGAAATATGGATATACCACCGGCTCCTGTGCAGCAGCAGCAGCAAAGGCGGCAGTTATGATGCTTTTGATGAAAAAAGATGTGGCTAAAGTTGATTTAATGACGCCAAAAGGTATTTTGCTCCATTTAACGCTGGAAGAGATTAACCGGGGAGATGGTGAGGTTACCTGTGCAGTGCGTAAGGATGGAGGCGATGATCCGGACGCTACAACAGGAGCTCTTGTCTATGCAAAAGTATGGAAAACAGCAGAGAAAGGGGTCACTATTGATGGTGGCAAAGGAGTTGGAAGGGTTACGAAGAAAGGCCTGGAGCAGCCGGTAGGTGCAGCAGCCATTAACAGAGTGCCCCGCCAGATGATCCGGGAAGCCGTCACCGAAATCTGCGAAGAACAGGATTATCCGGGGGGAATTGCAGTGGAAATATCCATACCGGAAGGGGAAGAAATTGCAAAAAAAAACATTTAATCCAAGGCTTGGCATAGAAGGAGGCATTTCGGTTTTAGGTACCAGCGGCATTGTAGTACCGATGAGTGAAGCGGCGTTAATTGCCAGTATCCGTCTTGAAATGGAGATGAAGAAAGCAAATGGAGCAAAATATCTGGTGATTACTCCCGGGAATTATGGAGAAGCTTTTTCCAAAGACCACCTGAATATTGATCTTACCAATTCCATGAAATGCAGCAATTATGTGGGTGATACAATTGATATGGCGGTAGAGCTTGGAATGAAAGGCATATTGTTCATAGCACATGTTGGAAAATTTATAAAAGTCGCAGGCGGAATTATGAACACCCACTCCAGGTGTGCAGATTCCAGGGCTGAGATTATGGCAGCCAATGCTGTCCGGGCGGGTGCGCCAATAGAAGCAGTTCAGAAAATTCTGCGGACGATTACAACGGAAGAAGCATTAGGCATATTAAAGGACTATGGCTGCATGGAAGAGACTATGAGTCATGTACTGGAAAAGATTGATTTTTATTTAAATAACCGTTCTTATGGAAGTCTGAAAACAGGCGTTATTCTTTTTTCCAATGAATACGGAACCCTGGGTATAACGGGCAGTGTACCGGAATTAATGGGCCATTTTGAGATGAAAGAAGGAAGTTAAGTAAATTTTAAATAGAAAGGAAGCCGCAGTAAAATGATATTGGAGACAGAGAGATTATATTTGCGGGAGATGGAACAGGAAGATTTTCCGGCTCTTTGCAAAATGTTAAAAGATCAGGAAGTTATGCGCGCTTATGAACATGCCTTTGAGGATCAGGAAGCGCATGAATGGCTGGATCGTCAGATCATGAGATATCGGCAGTATGGGTTTGGTTTGTGGGCCGTTATCTTAAAAGAAAGTAATGAAATGATTGGGCAGTGCGGCATTACCATGCAGGATATAGATGGCGTGGAGGTTCATGAAGTGGGGTATCTGTTTCAAAAGGCTTACTGGCATCAGGGTTATGCATCGGAAGCAGCCGCTGCATGTAAAAAATATGCATTTGAAGTATTAGGGGTGAAAGAAGTATATTCGATCATACGTGATACAAATATTTCTTCCCAAAATGTCGCCAGAAGAAATGGAATGACACAAAAAGGACAGTTTGTTAAGCATTATTACGGCATAGATATGCCACATTATATATTTTCAGTAAAAAGAGATCAGACATAAAAAATTATGTAGGAGAAAGGAAGCCACAGAGCGGCGGTATGCATGTGGCAAAGGATGACAAAATGACAGGAAAATTATTTGGTTTGGGAATCGGACCGGGAGATCCGGAATTACTGACATTAAAAGCAGTCCGCATCATTCAGGAGAGTGATGTGATTGCAGTGCCGGGAAAAGTGAAAGAAGAAAGTGTAGCATATCAGATCACAAAGCAGGCTGTGAAGGAACTGGATGAAAAAGAGATTATAGCCGTACATATGCCTATGACAAAAGATCATGAAAAGCTGGAAGCCAGTCATAACGAAGGTGCAGACCAGGTTGAAAAATATCTGAAAGAAGGAAAAAATGTTGCCTTTTTAACGCTGGGTGATCCAACGGTGTATTCCACTTATTTATATATACATAAAAGAATTCAGGACCGTGGATATGAAGTAGAGATCGTGAGCGGTATTACTTCGTTTTGTGCAGTTGCCGCCCGCTTAAATATGGGGCTGGTAGAAAAGGCAGAGCCGTTGCACGTCATACCGGCATCTTATCAGATTGAAGATGCTTTACAGCTTCCCGGTACGAAGGTACTGATGAAAGCAGGTAAAAAGATGGCAAGGGTAAAAGAAGAACTGCGAAATAGAAATGAAAGTGCAGTTATGATAGAAAACTGCGGCATGGAAAATGAAAAGATCTACCGAACGGTGGAAGAAATACCGGAAGATGCCGGATATTACTCATTAATTATTGTAAAGGAGAACTAAAATGGTACATTTTGTAGGAGCAGGTTCGGGAGCGGCAGATTTAATTACAGTCCGCGGGAAGAAATTATTGGAAGAGGCAGATGTTATCATTTATGCAGGTTCTCTTGTGAATCCGCAGCTTCTGGATTATAAAAAGGAGGACTGTACAGTTTATAACAGTGCGAAGATGACTTTGGAAGAGGTATTGGACGTTTTCTTTGAGTCTGAGGAAAAAGGTCTTACTACGGTAAGGCTGCATACGGGTGATCCGTGTCTGTATGGAGCAATTCGTGAGCAGATGGATGTCCTGGATGAAAAGAAGATCCAGTATGATTACTGTCCCGGAGTGAGTTCCTTCAGCGGTGCGGCATCTGCACTAAATCTGGAATATACGCTGCCAAATGTATCACAAAGCGTTATTATTACCAGAATGGCAGGCCGTACACCGGTACCGGAAAAAGAAGAAATCGCCTCTTTTGCAGCACATCAGGCAACCATGGTTGTTTTCTTAAGTACAGGGATGCTGGAAAAATTGTCAGAGCGTTTGATTGCCGGTGGATATACCGCAGATACACCTGCTGCCATCGTATACAAAGCTACCTGGGAAGACGAAAAAGCATTTGTCTGCACAGTGGGAACACTGGCGAAAACGGCAGCAGAGAATAATATTACGAAAACAGCGCTTATGATCATTGGCGATGTGGTAAGCCACAGCCATTATGACCGATCAGAATTATACAACCCGGCATTTACAACAGAGTTTCGGGAAGCCACGGAGTTAATATGAAATTAGCAATGATAAGCTTTACCCAACGGGGGAGCAGGCTCTGCCGCAATCTGTCGGAAGCTTTGGCAATGCAGGGGTACTGCTGTGAAGCGTTTGCAATTAAAAAATACGCCGGGGCGCATCAGTTAATGCCTTTGACAAAACCGCTTCAGGAATGGACGGGAGAGATGTTTGCCAGTTGTGATGCCATTTGCTTTATTGGGGCGTCGGGGATAGCAGTTCGCAGCATTGCTCCTTTTGTAAGGGATAAGACAAAAGACCCTGCCGTAGTTGTCATGGATGAGAAAGGCATTTTTGCAATTTCTCTGTTATCAGGGCATCTGGGCGGTGCTAATGATCTGGTGGGAGTGCTTGCCAATCTGACAGGTGCTATTCCTGTTATTACAACTGCTACGGATGTAAATGGCAGGTTTGCCGTAGATGTATTTGCGAAGAAAAACAGATTGTATATTGAAAATATGACATATGCAAAGGAAATTTCTGCAGATGTGCTGGATGAAAAGCCAGTGGGATTTTACAGTGATTTCCCGGTGCTGGATCAGATACCGGATGAAATCATTCCGGTAACCAAAGAGCAGGTATTCGAAGGGACCAATGGGATATCAGTGTCTCTGCATACCGAAAACCAGCCATTTAAACAGACCCTGCATCTGATACCCCAAATTGTAACCATTGGAATCGGCTGCAGGAGAGGAACGGATGAATCAGAGATTGAGAAAGCCGTGCTTGACTCCCTTAGCGAAGCAGGGGTGTCCATACATGGAATTGAACAGATTGCAAGTATCGATCTGAAGGCTGAGGAACCGGGGATCCTGGGTTTCTGCGAAAAATATAATATCCCCTTTATTACTTACAGCAAAGATGAACTTTTAAAGGCAGAAGGAGTTTTTACGGAATCCGAATTTGTGAAAGAAATCACAGGGGTATCTAATGTCTGCGAAAGAAGTGCACAACTTGGCAGTTTAGGCGGCAGATTAATACAAAAAAAGAAAGCGGCACATGGCATTACAACAGCCATTGCCCTAAGAGAATGGAGTGTTGAATTTGAATAAAATATATGTAGTTGGAATTGGACCGGGAGAATATGAACAAATGACTATGCGTGCGGCTAATGCACTGAACAGCTGCGATACCATTATCGGATATACTGTTTATGTAGACCTGGTTAAAGAACATTTTGCAGGAAAAGAATTCCTGACCACACCTATGACCAAAGAGGTGGATCGCTGTGTACTCGCATTTGAGGAAGCAAAAAAAGGAAAAAATGTAGCGATGATCTGCAGCGGAGATGCCGGCGTATATGGTATGTCCGGTCTGATGCTGGAGATCGGTTCCGGGTATCCTGAGATTGAGGTAGAAGTAATCCCGGGTGTCACTGCTGCTACCGGCGGAGCGGCTGTACTTGGCGCACCTTTGATCCACGATTTTGCATTAATCAGCTTAAGTGATCTTTTAACACCCTGGGAAAAAATTGAAAAAAGGCTTATCCTTGCTTCGGAAGCCGATTTTGTTATTTGTTTGTATAATCCGTCCAGTAAAAAACGTCATGATTATCTGCAAAAGGCCTGTGATCTTATGATGCAGGCAAAGGCAGCGGAAACAGTCTGCGGTATTGTAATGAATATTGGCAGAGAAGGAGAAACCATGCAGGTAATGACTTTAAAAGAACTGCGTGATACAAAAGTCGATATGTTTACCACCGTATTTATCGGTAATTCCCAGACAAAGGAAATAGATGGGAAAATGGTTACGCCGAGAGGATACAGACATGGATAAGATCCTTATATTTGCAGGGACAACAGAAGGCCGTGAACTTGCAGGGTATTTGTGCACCGGGACAGTGGATAAGGTGGAAATTCATGTATGTACAGCCACAGAGTATGGCGGGCAGCTGATTTCTTCAAATGTTATGTCCGATGCAGATAAAGAAGCAGCTCCCGGAATGAAAGTGCATACCGGGCGGTTAACCACAGGACAGATGGAAGATTTGATGAAAGAGGAACAGATTACTCTGGTAATCGATGCCACCCATCCTTATGCAGTAGCTGTTTCCGAAAATATCCAAAATGCCTGTAAACAGTGCGGCACTGAGTATTTACGCCTTTTAAGAGGAAATAGCAATATCCGGGAGAATAAAGATATTACTGTCGTTTCTTCCATAGATGAGGCAGTGGAATTTCTGAAAAATACAGAGGGGAATGTGCTTGTTACAACCGGAAGTAAGGAACTTGCAAAATATACGGCAATCCCGGATTACCAGAACCGCATTTTTGCCAGGGTGCTGTCTACACCAGAAGTTGCAGCAGCATGTGCAAAGTTAGGTTTTCAGGGTAAAAACCTGATCTGTATGCAGGGTCCATTTTCAGAAGAATTAAATATTGCCATGTTAAAGCAGATAAAAGCTTCTTATCTGGTTACAAAGGATTCCGGAAAATCAGGGGGATTTGAAGAAAAAATAACGGCTGCCAGACGAGCGGGAGCACAAGTTATTCTGATTGGCAGACCGGTAGAGGAAACCGGATATTCCATGGGAGAAATACTGGAACTGTTAAACCGGAGATTCGGTATATTAAATCAGAAAGAAAAGAAGGAACAACGTCTGGTATCTCTGATTGGTATTGGTATGGGTACGCCGGAAAATATGACAAGAGAAGCATTTGGCGCCTGTGTGGAAGCAGATGTTCTGATTGGGGCAAAGAGAATCCTGGATACAGTGGCAGAGCTTGGCAAACCCGTTTTTGCAGCCTACAGGGATAATGAAATCAAAGACTTTGTGGAACAGCATCCGGAATATAAAAAGATCGCAGTCTTGTTGTCGGGCGATATTGGATTCTACAGCGGGGCAAAAAAAATGCTGGATATATTTGAGGATTTCAGGACGGAGGTTTATTCCGGAATATCTTCCGTTGTCTATTTCTGCGGTAAACTGCATACGGCCTGGGAGGATGTTCATCTGATAAGTCTTCACGGCAGAGAGGCAAATGCAATTGCAGCAGTGAAGCGTTATAAAAAGGTATTTGCACTAATCGGGCAGCAGGATGGTGTAAATCAGCTGTGCAGGAACCTGTGCAGTTATGGGTTCCCTGATGTGATGGTGTATGCCGGAGAAAACCTATCCTATTCCAATGAACGTATTCTAAGTGGTACGGCGAAGTCTATGGCACAAGAATCCTTTGAAAAACTTTCCGTGGTATTGATAGAAAATCAGGATGCTTCCATGGTGGTCACTCATGGTATCGAAGATGAAGCATTTTTAAGAGATAAGGTGCCGATGACAAAGAGTGAAGTGCGCAGTATTTCATTATCAAAACTTCGTTTAAAAGAGGATTCCGTGATCTATGACGTAGGTGCAGGGACAGGTTCTGTTTCTGTTGAAATGGCGCTGCAGTCATATAATGGCTTTGTTTATGCGATTGAAAAGAAGAAAGAAGCAGTAAATCTGATTGGTGAAAACAGGAAAAAATTTGCTGTTCCAAATCTGAAAGTGATAGAAGGGCTGGCACCGGAGGCATTAGAAGATCTCCCAGCACCGACCCATGCGTTTATTGGAGGTTCCTCAGGAAATCTGAAACAGATTATGGAATTGATTCTGGCTAAGAATCCTGCAGCAAGAATTGTAATCAATGCCATTGCCCTGGAGACGGTGGCAGAAGCGCTGCACTGCCTGAAAGAACTTCCGGTTAAAGAAACGGATATTGCTGCAGTGTCAGTAGGGAAATCAAAAGAAGTAGGACATTATCATATGATGATGGGGCAGAATCCGGTTTATATTATTTCCTGTACAGGGAATCACTAGTGCCTTCCGGTAATTTATGCCGGAGGCACTAGAGAGGGAATGAATTTTCAAATGCGCTGGAGCCTGCTTCGAAAGGAGGCAATATGCATCAACCGAGAATTTTAATCACCGCAGGTGCAAGCGGCAGTGGAAAAACTCTGATTACCTGCGGCATTCTGCAGGCACTGCGTGAGCGGGGAATGGAAGTTTCTTCCTTTAAAAGCGGTCCTGATTATATAGATCCCATGTTTCATAGCAAAGTAATTAAAGCAAAATCTGCGAATCTGGATCTGTTCTTTACCAATCCGGAGGTGACCAGATATCTGTTTACCAGAACAGCAAAAGATACCGATATTTCTGTGATGGAAGGAGTAATGGGGTTCTATGACGGACTGGGAGGAACTTCTGTGACCGCCAGTACTTATGAACTTGCAGTGGCGACGGATACTCCATCGGTAATGGTTGTAAATTGCCGCGGAATGAGTATATCGGTTCTTGCACAGATAAAAGGATTTGTGGAATACAAACCGGACAGCCATCTAAAAGGAGTGATCCTGAACCAGATGTCGCCAATGCTCTATCCAAAAATAAAGGCAGCCATTGAGGAAGAAATTGGAATCCGGGTGTACGGTTATGTACCTAAGATAACAGATTGTCTCATTGAAAGCAGGCATTTGGGGCTGGTTTTGCCGGATGAAGTCAAAGATCTGGAAGCCAAGCTGAAAAACCTTGCTTCCGTGTTGGAAAAGAGCCTGGATATAGACGGTCTGATTGAGCTGGCAGGTACGGCACCGTCCATCAGCGGCAATCCACCGAAAATGGAAAAGGTGGAGGGAAATCCGGTTATTGCAGTAGCTTTAGATGAAGCTTTTTGTTTTATATATCAGGACAACCTTCGTATTCTGGAAGAAATGGGAGCTAAACTGGTATATTTCTCTCCGCTGGCAGACTCGAAGATTCCGGATCAGGCAGATGGATTGCTGTTATATGGAGGTTATCCGGAGCTGTATGCAAATGAGCTGTATCAAAATAAAATTATGCGGCAGGATATTAAGGAGAAAATAGAGTCCGGACTTCCCTGTATGGCGGAATGCGGCGGATATATGTATCTGCATGAAGAGATGGAAGATATGAATGGGAATACCTATGAAATGGCAGGGGTGATTTCCGGCAGGGCATACCGTACCGAAAAGCTTGGAAGGTTTGGATATATCGATTTAACACCACGGGAGGATCAATTACTGGGGATGGATATCGGTACTATAAAGGCGCATGAGTTCCATTATTTTGACAGTACAAATACGGGCGGCAGTTTTTATGCCAGAAAGCCTGTGGGCAAACGGGAGTGGGAATGTATCTGCAAAACAGATCATATGATTGCAGGTTTTCCACATTTGTATTATTATTCCAATCCCGGGGTGCCATACCGGTTCTTGAAAGAGTGTGTATCGTACAGAGCATTACAGGAAGATCCGTTATGATCCACCGGTTGTGTCATAAGCCGGTAAACAGCGGTAAGTAACGAAGCGAGAGTGGAGGAAGAGAAGGATGCTATCATCCATATTAGCATTAATATTAGGTTTTCTGCTGGATCTGCTTATTGGAGATCCGCATTTTATCTATCATCCCATCCGGCTGGTGGGAAATCTTATTTCAGTTACGGAAAAAGGGCTTAGAAAACTTTTTCCGAAAACAGAAAAAGGAGAACTTACAGCAGGCGTTGTACTGGTTGTGATCGTTGCAGGAGTAACGACAGCGGTACCATGGCTGATCTTGTATCTGGCAGGTTTGGTAAACAGTACATTGGTTTTTATTTTACAAACAATTATGTGCTATCAGCTTTTGGCAACGAAATCTTTAAAATCAGAGAGTATGAAGGTCTATGACAAGCTAAAAGAGAAAGATCTGGAAGGCGGCCGGTATGCAGTGTCTATGATCGTGGGTCGTGATACCAAAAGTCTGGATGAAACCGGAGTAACGAAAGCAGCGGTAGAAACAGTTGCAGAGAACACTTCAGATGGAATCATCGCCCCAATGCTTTTTATGGCAATCGGCGGTGTTGTATTTGGATATTTTTATAAAGCGGTCAATACTATGGATTCTATGGTAGGATATAAAAATGATAAATATCTTTACTTTGGCAGATTTGCGGCAAAGTTAGATGATGTGGTCAATTATATTCCGGCAAGGCTTTGTGCATATCTCATGATAGGGGCATCCTTTCTTGCGGGGCTTTCGAGTAAAGATGCCTTCCGGATCTATAAACGGGACCGTTATAATCACGCAAGTCCCAATTCCGCACAGACAGAGGCGGTAATGGCAGGAGCACTGCAGATACAGCTGGCAGGTGATGCCTGTTATTTTGGAAAATTGTATAAAAAGCCAACGATTGGAGATCCGATCCGGGCGGTAGAGCCTGAAGATATTAAACGTGCAAACGTTTTGCTTTATGCTACTGCTATACTATCTTTATTTGCATTCGCTGTGGTAAAACTGGCAGTATGGGGATTTATCTTTATGTAATCAGATAAAGAAAAGAATCAGGAAGAGTGGAGCGTGTACAGGCTCCCGAGAGGACAAGGAAATGGTTATCAATAAACACAAACATGTCGGAGACATCTATTCCTCGGAAATGGTTATCAATAAACACAAATATGGTGGAGACATCTATTCCTCGGAAATGGTTATCAATAAACACAAACATGGTGGAGACATCTATTCTCAGGAAGTAAAAATGGATTATTCTGCGAATATCAATCCCCTGGGAATGCCAAAAGCAGTGGTTCAGGCGGCATACGAAGGAATTTTAAATTCGGCAAATTATCCGGATATCCACTGTGGAAAGCTTCGGGAGGCATTATCTTCACAGGAAGGAATTGAGAAGGATCATATCATCTGTGGAAATGGCGCGGCGGAGTTGATTTTTTCCCTGTCGGCAGCAATCAAACCGAAAAAAGCATTACTGGCAGCACCGGGATTTGCTGAGTATGAGCAGGCACTTCGTGTCAATGGCTGTGAGGTGGTTTATTATCTGTTAAGTGAGGAGCAGGGATTTGAACTTCAGGAGGATTACCTGGAAGCCATTACACCGGATTTGGATTTGTTATTCTTATGTGTTCCAAATAACCCCACAGGTCTGACCTGCCCTAAGAATTTTTTGGATCAGATCCTGGAAAAATGCCGGATATGCGGAGTCTGGATGATTGTAGATGAATGTTTTAATGACTTTTTAGATGATGCTGCGGCTTATACCATGAAGAAGGAAATTGTTTCCAATGATCATTTGTTTATATTAAAGGCATTTACAAAACTCTATGCTATGGCGGGATTACGCCTGGGGTATGGATTCTGCAGCAATCAGGCTTTATTAGAGAAAATGACGGAAACGGTACAGCCCTGGAATGTATCCATACCGGCGCAGATGGCGGGGACAGCAGCACTTCGTGAAGTTGGTTTTGTAGAAAACAGCAAGGCGCTGATCCGGGAGGAACGTCAGTATTTATCATTGAAATTGAAGGAGCTGGGATTTAAGGTTTATGATTCAAGCGCCAATTTCCTGTTTTTCTATGGTCAGGAGAATCTGGCACAGGAATGTAAAAAGCTGGGTATTTTAATTCGGGACTGCAGTAATTATTATGGTCTGAAAGCGGGTTATTTCCGCATTGCCGTTAGAACGCATAAGGAAAATGAAGAGTTAATCGGGATCATGCAGGAGATTGTAAATACACAAAATTAATGCAGTATTGCAGGCTGGATCTGCGATATGCGGGAGGTTAAGGTTGAAAGAAAATTATGATATAGAAAGGAAGCCACAGTGTGATTCTTTCAACCTGTTTTATTGTGGCAGTATTGCAGGGAGGACTGCAATATGCAATGGGTATAAATATGGCAAAAGCAATTATGGTGCAAGGGACCATGTCTAATGCAGGCAAGAGTCTGTTAGCGGCGGGGCTTTGCAGAATTTTTAAGCAGGATGGATACAAAGTAGCACCTTTTAAATCACAAAATATGGCTTTAAATTCATTTATAACGGAGGAAGGCCTTGAGATGGGCCGTGCCCAGGTGATGCAGGCAGAAGCTGCCGGTATCAAGCCATCTGTATACATGAATCCCATTCTCTTAAAACCCACAAACGATATTGGTTCTCAGGTGATTGTAAATGGGGAAGTTGTGGGGAATATGAGCGCAAGAGAGTATTTTGCATATAAAAAGAATCTGGTTCCGGATGTGCTGCGCGCATATCATAAACTGGAAGAAGATTACGATATTATTGTAATCGAAGGTGCAGGAAGTCCTGCTGAAATTAATCTGAAGCAGGAAGATATTGTAAATATGGGCATGGCGAAAATGGCAAAAGCGCCTGTTCTTCTTGTAGGAGATATTGACAGAGGCGGTGTATTTGCACAGCTGGTTGGTACAGTGATGCTTTTGGAAGAAGATGAAAAGGCAATGATAAAGGGCCTGATTATCAATAAATTCCGGGGAGACAAGACAATTCTGGAACCGGGAGTTGCAATGCTGGAAGAAAGGGCAGGTATTCCTGTAGTAGGAGTAGCGCCCTATCTGCAGATTGAAGTGGAAGATGAAGACAGCCTGACGGAGCGTTTCTCCGGGAATCAGGAAGTCGGATTAATTGACATAGCAGTGATCCGCTTGCCGAGAATATCCAATTTTACAGATTTTAATCCGTTCGAAAGCATGGAGGGTGTTTCGCTGCGCTATGTACATTCAGTTTCCGAGCTGAAGAATCCGGATATGATTATCTTACCGGGCACTAAAAATACCATGGAAGATCTGCTGTGGATGCGTCAGAATGGTCTGGAGGCAGCGGTGCTTAAGCAGGCAGCTGCAGGAAAGATTATTTTTGGGGTCTGCGGCGGATACCAGATGCTGGGTGAGACGCTGTCAGATCCAAGTGGAGTAGAAGCAGGCGGAGAGATCAAAGGTATGGGACTTTTGCCTATGGATACTGTATTTGAAAAAGAAAAGACAAGAACCAGGGTATCCGGTACCTTTGGCGAGATAGACGGAGCACTAAGCAGCCTGTCCGGTGTAAGACTGGAAGGCTATGAGATTCATATGGGAAGCAGTACTTTAAAAGAAGGCTGTGTACCTTTAACATCCATATCCGATGGAGTAACCCATTCAAAGGAGAAACCGGACGGAGCGTACAGAGATCATGTATATGGCTCCTATGTACACGGCATATTCGATAAAGAAGAGGTTGCTAAGGAAGTAATTATGTCTCTTGGAAGAATGAAAGGTATTGATGCAACAGAGATTACCAGTGTAGACTTCCAGGAATTTAAAGAGACCCAGTATGATATTCTGGCTTCCGAACTGAGAAAGCATTTTGATATGAAGGAAATATACCGCATTTTAGAAGCAGGTATTTAAATATTTTTGATCGCCTGTATCAGCAGACATTTAAGCATGAAACTCGTTGGAAAACCGCAGACCGCGTAATGGGAGGACATCATGAAAGTAGAATTAGAAAATGTAAAACCCAGGGATATAGAAAAAAGAAGTTTTGAGATAATTACAGAAGAGCTGGGAACAAGACAGCTTCCTAAAGAACAGGAGCTGATCATCAAACGCTGCATCCATACCAGTGCAGATTTTGAATATGCCGACAATCTGTGTTTCAGTACAGAGGCAGTTACCAAGGCAATTGAGGCTATTAAAGAGGGTGCATGTATCGTAACCGATACCCAGATGGTAAAAGCAGGCATTAATAAAAAGGCCCTGTCTAAATATGGCGGAGAGGTATACTGCTTTATGGCGGATGAAGATGTGGCACAGACTGCCAGAGATAACGGAAGTACCAGGGCCACCGCAAGCATGGACAAAGCAGCTGCAATGGGAAAAAAGCTGATCTTTGCCATTGGAAATGCACCTACGGCATTAGTACGGATCTATGAACTGATCGAAGAGAAAAAGTTAGATCCCGAATTAATCATCGGTGTTCCGGTTGGATTTGTCAATGTAGTACAGTCCAAAGAATTGATTATGCAGACAGAAGTCCCTTATATTGTTGCCCGGGGAAGAAAAGGCGGAAGCAATATAGCAGCCTGTATCTGTAATGCGCTGTTGTACATGATTGATGATAACCGGGATTAACAATGCTTATGCCGGCATGAGAAAGAATAATTCGCAATAGGATAGAATAAGTTGAAAAGGTCAAATTTCGATAGAAAAGGAAAGAACTGCCGGAATATATAAAACCGGCAGTTTTTTAATGGGTTAGATGATCGTGCTGCCGAAAGGGGAAGGTAACTTGAGAACGGAATTTCGAAGTGTTTTTTGGCGGATAGTATTCGACTAGTACTGCATAGCACAATGCAGTACTTCTCCCATCGGATACTAAGCGGGCAGTGAGCTGCGAAATGCATCAGGATTTCGGAGCGAATGCCCGCGTGCCGCCAAAAAGCGCTTCGGAAAGGTTAGAAAATACCAGTTCTGCGGCCAGCTGACGGAGCCCATGCCAGTTTCCCACCCCCATCTTTCTGTACACTACCTATCATTTATAAAGCGTCATAATCAGCTAACCCCCAATTTAAGATGAATCTGTTCGCTGTAGTACTAGGAAAAGCAGAGAGGCAGTTCAAAATGAAAAATTTTATCTGCTACGATTGAGATAGACCCAATCAGAGACGCTTTTCCAATAAAAGTTGATTTTTGTACCTTTATGCTGTGATAAAAAGGCTGGGGTCTTAAAATAGCAAGCTTTTGTGCTAACAGGTCTTCCATTATACTGCCGGGTACGTTAAACGGATAGTCGATGATAATGGTAGAAAGATCTAAAATATTCAAAGTATTGGTGATTGCCTGGGCAATGTAGGTGCTGAATTGATCTAATGCCAGGATGGCAAGTGTATCTTTCGTGTTCGCTGCATCCAGTATTTGTATCCAGGAGGGAGCACTTAAAGGTGTAAGGGGAGATCCGGGATATAAGTATTTTAACTCCTGTATTCGATAACGAAGCTGCTTTATATTAGCATAAAGCTCTAAGCAGCCGGCATTTCCGCATTCACATCTGGGGCCTGCAAAGTTAATGGAAGTATGTCCAAGCCCCCCATTCTGCCCAAATTCTCCATCATATAATTTATTGTCCAGCACAACTCCCGCCCCAATTCCATTGGTAATATGCAGGTATAAAAAATTGGCAACGGAGGAGGCATCTCCATATAATTTTTCAGCCAGGGCGCCTGCATTGGATTCATTCATCAGATAAGTCGGGATCTCTGTTAATTTAGTCATCTCAGAGATAATCGGCATAATCTCAATATTGTGAAAAAACGGCGGTCTTAGAATTAAGCCATTTTTACTATCCAGAGGGCCGATAGAGGAGATGCCAATAGCAATGATATTGCGACTGGTACTGTCTTTTAACGTTACAAATGCCTGATAGAGATATTGGATAACCTCATCGCTGCTAAGGACATTACTGTCCAGAGGGACATTAACAGGAGGCAGGATAAGGGTTCCGCTTAAATCCCCCAGTGCGATCTGAAGAAAATCCCGCTCGATCAGCATTCCGCAGATACAGGGGGAATGCTCGGACAGCTTCAGGGAAAGAGGTTTTCGGCCGGAAGAGGTAGCCTCTTTTTGATTTTCAAATTCTGATATATAATCTGAAGAGATTAATTCCGATACGATATTGCTGATGGACATTTTAGACAGTCCAGTGATAGAAGCAAGCTGGGTTCTGGAGAGTCCATAATGAGTCGCTATTATTTTTAAAACCAACATACGGTTACTTGCTTTCAAATCTTGTGCATTAGATCCTATGGTATCCATAAAATTCTCCTTCTTAAAAATTAATATGGTCATAATCAATTTATATAAATCTAATTATAACTGAAAGATGTAAATCAGTATATACCTTTTATTAGTGCCTGTTTTAAAATTCATTCCTGTCATTTCTACGCCCCACTTCCCGGTATATTAGCTTCAATTCAATAGCCCGCCTATGAGCTCTTCCTTTGGAACGAATCTCCCGCAAAGTGTGAGCGCAGCTGTCAGAAAGAAATTTTAAAACACGCTCTCGTAGTCCATAAAGATAGAATTCACAATGAAGCATGGGGAATTTCATCAGTTTATCCTCAATCTTTTCAAATTTCACAATAATCATAATCTATAAAAATTGTTTTAATATAAAATGAGTTTAACAGATATTCGAATATATGTAAAATCAATATATTATCATCAAATTATATTTGTGATAATTGCATATAATATGATTTATAATATTGTAAAATACATACAAAATGATTACATAAAAGAAAAATGACTTGATTAATTAGTACAACGGTGATACTATTAAGAAAAAGCAGGGAGGTTAAAATAATGAATTCGCGGGAAAGAATAATTGCGGCACTGAACCACCAAAAAGCAGATGTTATTCCAATTGATTTTGGTGCCATGAGATCTACCGGTATCAGTATATGGGCATATCAAAGTCTAAAAGAGCATCTGGGCCTGGATACAACCACTACAAAATTATATGATGTCTTTCAACAGTTGGCGGAACCGGAGAAAGAGATCCTGGACAGGCTGGGAGCAGATGTGGTTCAGGTACACCGCCTGGCTTCAGCATTTGGGGTGAAAATTGACAGGTGGAAAGAAGGAGATAATGGAAGGGGGATCAAATGTATGGTACCGGAAGACTATCATCCGATACCAATGGAAAACGGAGAACTAACGATACAAAGGGAAGGAAAAGTATTGGCAAAAATGCCAAGAGAAGGATTTTATTTCGATCAGACCTGTCATCCGTTAGAGTCTGCTGAAGATGTAGAAGATTTGGAAAATTATACATTTCCAGTCATCACGGAAGAAGAGATCTGCTATATGGAACAAAAGGCAAAAGAAGCTTTCGAGAATACGGACAGAGCCGTTTTAATGGAATTCGGAGGAAATATCTTAGAGGCCGGAGAAACAGATTTTGGATTTGAAAATTTCTTTATGAATCTCTTAGCAGAACCGGAATTAGTACATACATACTTAGAGAGGTTATCTGACTCTTACATTGAGAGCCTGAAGAAACTCATGCCCAGAGTTCATAAATATATTCAGATCATACAGTTTGGGGATGATCTCGGTTCACAGGAATCCACTTTGATTTCCAAAGAAGTTTATAGGGAAATGATTAAACCTTATCACAAGAAAATATTTAGTTATATTAGAGAGAATTATCCTGAAGTTAAGGTATTTCTACATAGCTGCGGTGCAATTTTAGAATTGATACCGGACTTAATCGATGCCGGTGTGCAGATACTCAATCCTATTCAGATTGCGGCAAAAGGAATGGATCCCGAGACTCTGGTGGACCGGTTTGGCGACGATCTGGTATTTTGGGGCGGAGGAGCGAATACCCAGGTAACGTGTAATTATGGAACGGTGGAAGAGATACAGGCAGAAGTGAAAAAGTTAATACAGATATTTTCAAGAAAGAACGGCTACGTTTTTAACCAGGTGCACAATCTGCAGGCAAATGTACCGCCTGAAAAAATACTTGCAATATATGATGCGGCACAGGAATACCGGAAAGAACACGGAAATGTATTCAATTAAAAATTAAATTGCGGAGGAATACGGGATGAAGGTAAAAAAATTATTAGCAGTTATGATGGCATTGGGGATGACATTATCATTAGCAGCATGTGGAAGCGGGGCAGCTGGAACCACAGCAACTCAAAAGGAATCCGTTAAGGAAACAGAAGCGAAAACAGAAACAAAAACAGAAACAAAAACAGAATCAAAGGCAGACGGGACAGAAGCGAATGAAGCTGAAACAGCGGCAAAAGAAACAGACCAGTCAGCAGCAAAAGAAGCAAAGAAAGATCCAAAAGATATTAAAGTAGCGGGGGTTGTATTTCAGGAAGACCAGTTTATGATGCTGATGCAAATGGGGTATCAGGCAGCGGCAGATCATTATGGAGTAACCTGTATGCTTAGTAATACCAATAACGACCAGGCAAAAGAGGCAGAATTAATTAATACCTATGTAACCCAGGGAATTGACGGTATTGCAATCTCGCCGCTGAATGAAACTTCATCCATTCAGACTCTTAAAATGGCAAATGAAAAAGGTCTGGAAATTGCAGTAGGAAATACTCAGCTTAAAGATGCTCCCTTTGTATGCGGCGGGTTTACATCGGATAATTATAACTTAGGAGAATTAACGGGAAAAGAAGCAAGAAAATATATTGAAGAAAAACTGGGCGGAAAAGCCAAGATTGCCATCGTAGAATACAAATCATTACTTCCGGAACAGTCCACGGCTAGAAGAACCGGATTTGTTGACCAGTTAGAAGGACTGGATGTGGAAATTGTAGCGGATCAGGATGCATGGCTTCAGGACACGGCAATCCAGGTAGTGGGGGATATTCTGACTGCAAACGAATCAAAAGGCGGAATTGATATGATCTGGGCTGCAAATGACGGAGGCACAATCGGGGCCACTATGGCTGTGAAAAATGCTGGAAAAGCAGGAACTACCGTTGTCTTTGGTACCGATGCGGCAGAACAGCAGGCAGCATTTATTCAGTCTGACGATAACATTCTGCAGTGTGTTACGGGTCAGGATCCGTATACCATCGGATATAATACAATGGAGGTTTTGATTAAGGCCATTATGGGCGAAGAGGCTTCTTACGGAAAAGAAGTTGTAGTACCGGGTATTGTTTTAACCAGGGATGATATTCCTGCTGTACAGGCTTTTGAAAAAGATTTGGCTGAGAAGACAGGTAAATAGGCTTTGGGGCTGCCGTTGGAGCATATTGTAAGATATGCTCTATGGCAGCCCTGGAAAATGAGAGGTGAAACCATGAGTGTTTTGAAAGCAGAAAATATAACAAAGGTTTACCCTGGAACAGTGGCACTTAACGATGTGACAGTATCTTTTGAAAGCGGAAAGGTTCATGCATTTATAGGTAAAAACGGATCCGGAAAGTCTACGTTAGTAAAAGTTTTCTCAGGAGCGGTAGAACCCACAAAGGGAAATTTTTATTTAGATGATGAGAAGCTAAAGCTCAGTTCTCCGCAGGAAGCCTTCAGCAAGGGAATTGCGACTGTTTATCAGGAATTAAGTCTGATCCCGGGGCTCTCGGTAGCCGAGAATATTTTAATGGGAAGGCTTCCTATGAAAGGGAAGTTTATCGACTGGAAAGAAACGTATAAGCGTGCCCAGGCAGTTTTGGAAGATTTAAAAGTAGATATATCCCCAAAAGAAATGGTGGCAAACCTGAGTTTGTGGCAGTGCCAGATGGTTGAAATTGTAAAAGCAATGAGCTCGAGTCCCAAAGTGCTAATGTTGGACGAGCCTACATCATCACTGGCAAATCATGAAATCACGCTGTTATTTGATATGATACGGAGACTCAAAGAGAAAGATGTCATTATCATTTACATATCGCACAGACTCCAGGAGCTGTGGCAGATAGCCGACACCTGTACCGTTCTGCGGGATGGTATATTTATCGGAAAAACAGTCATGAAAGATACCAGCCATAAAGAACTGGTAAAGATGATGTTCGGAAATGTAGAAATCAAGACAAGGCCGCAGGATCTGGTAGCGGGGGAAAAAGATATTCTGAAAATCCAGGGACTAACAA
Source organism: Robinsoniella sp. RHS (assembly GCF_001029355.1). Classification (NCBI taxonomy): domain Bacteria; kingdom Bacillati; phylum Bacillota; class Clostridia; order Lachnospirales; family Lachnospiraceae; genus Robinsoniella; species Robinsoniella sp. RHS. The sequence continues at coordinate 46,583 of NZ_JNGB01000016.1, read as the reverse complement.
GAAAGAATGTGTTTTCCGATATATCCTTTTCCGTCAAAGAAAATGAAATTCTGGGAATAGCCGGGATGTTGGGAGCAGGCAGGACAGAACTGTTAAAATCAATCTTTGGGGCAGATCCTTTTGACTCCGGCAGAATTGAGTTTTATGGAGAAGAAATCAAAAATCCAAATCCGGTAAAGATGAGAAATAAAGGATTTGCATTAACTCCGGAAGACAGGAAAAAGGAAGGACTGGTTCAGATCATGTCCGTTTATGGAAATCTGTGTGTAGCCAGCATTGATTATCTGGGCAAACACAAATTTATCCAGAGAAACAAAGAAAAGGAATATGTCAGCAGGCAGATTGAAGGATTACAGATTAAAGTTCCCGATGTACAGCTTCCGGTATTGTCTCTGTCCGGAGGAAACCAGCAAAAAGTTGTTGTGGGAAACTGGCTGAATACAAATCCTAAGATTATGTTTTTCGATGAGCCCTCCAGAGGAATTGACGTAAATGCAAAACAGCAGATCTTCCAGATTATCTGGGAACAGTCACGAAAAGGCGTATCCAGTATTATGGTATCTTCAGAACTGGAAGAACTACTGGAGGTCTGTCACAGAATTTTAATTATGTATGAGGGAAAAATCATAAATGAAGTATACCCAGAAAACGTGACTGCGGAAGAATTATATGCGTTGTGTATGGGCTAGGAGGTCAATATGAAAACAAAAAGTGTTGATATTAAAAAAATCTTAAAGTCCAATGTGATGGAAGTAGTACTGTTAATTATTACGATCATCATTGCATTCACAGCGACAGGCTTTTTTACCAGTTCTAACTTACTTGGAATTCTGAGAAGTTCAGCTTTAAAAGGTGTAATTGCATTTGGAATGACGATGGTTATAATCTGCGGGGAAATAGATCTGTCCATTTCATCTACGGTGGCGCTGTCGGGAATTATAACGGCACTGACTGCAGGAAAACTGGAAGCACTCGGGATCATGCCGCTGGCATATGGAGTCATCGCAGGGATGATTGTGGCAATTATTATAGCTGCTCTGGTAGGGGTGTTTAATGGCTATTTGAGAACCAGATTTAACATACCTACATTCATCATTACACTGGCGATGATGAACGTCCTGTACGGAGCTGCAGCGCTTCTGTCAAAAGGTTTTCCATTAACGTCTCTTCCGGCGTGGTATAATGTTTTAGGAGCCGGATCAATAGGTCCTGTGCCGGTACCGGCAATTATTTTGATTTTCATATTTATTGTTGTACATATCATTATGTCTTATACCACATTTGGTAGGTCTGTATATGCGGTTGGCGGGAATCCGGAATCAGCAAGACTTTCAGGCATCAATGTAAAAAAAGTGAAAATTCTCGTAATGGTCGGAGTACAGGTATTGGCGGCTCTGGGCGGAATTATGTGTTCTTCCCAGGTAATGTCAGCGGCACATAACTTTGGAAAAGGATGGGAGATGGATGTCATTGCATCCGTAATCATTGGCGGAGCCAGCATGAATGGAGGAATCGGCAAGGTAAGAGGAACCTTTGTGGGTATCATTTTTCTTGGAATCTTATTAAATGGAATGACTCTTATGAACGTAAGTGAATATATCCAGTATATTGTAAGAGGCGGTTTAATCTTAGGTGCAGTATTAGTAAATGCAATACAGTTTAACAGATCAGGTGAAGCGTAAAAATATATAATAACTTTCATTTAGCAGGTGTTTATGTCCATAAAAATGGAATACTAACTGGTGTACTTTGATTATCGGGTATGCCAGTTATTTTTATGTCCTTTGCAAAAATGACAAATTATGATATTATGGGAAACATATTTAAAAAACGTTCTGGTGGATAGGAGCTCTTATGATTCAAAAGTTTAAAAAAATAATACAACTAATACGCTGGGATTGGACAACATTGCTGCTATTTGAGGCGATTTATAAAATGATTTGGATGACAGGGCTGGTTATTCTCCAGGATGGGTTAGAAGAACTCATGTCCCGGGCGAATTTATATTATATTACCATGGATAATGTAGGACGTCTGTTTTCAGCTCCAATCCTTATATTAGGACTTCTGTTTTTGCTGTTTTTACTTGCATTCTTTATATATATGGAAATAACAGGAATTATCATTTATTTTGATCACAGCAGAAGAGATGATCCGGTCAAAGTGCGGGGACTGCTTTTTCAGTCAATGAAAAAGGCGTTTGTAGTCTTTAAACCTTTCAACCTTCCATTGCTGGTATTTGTAATATTGTTTATGCCCCTTGCGGGAATCCCTTTTACATCGGGGCCTTTTCAGGGATTTGAGATACCGGGGTTTATTCTGGATTTCATTTTGGAAAATAAAGTATTAAATGTTGTATTTCTGATCGTCATGCTGATTGTGGTGATAATTGTATTTAGGCTGATATTCAGCCTGCACGAGGTTGTACTTGAAAATAAAAGTTTCTTTGGCGGATGCAAAGAAAGCGTTCGAAAAACAAGGAAAAAATTTATATTCCCAATCTTTTCGTTTATTATTTGGAATATACTTTACATTGCCTTCGAAATTATTGTAGCGGCAGCTGTAATTGCAATCCTTTTGGCGGCTGCCAGGTTCTTCCACACCGGGTTAGAAGCAAGAGATTATTTCTGGTTTAATTTAACCGTTTGGAGCGGACTTGGAATTGTTCTTAGCACCATTGGCCTGGCTGTCTGCAATCTGGGCTTTATATCCGTGTATTATTATGAGCTAAGTGAGTGCGAGCCTGTTGAGCGCAGTAAAGATGACAAACATATTTTACAGAGGCTGTTAAAAAAGGTAGTCATTCTTGTCATGGTATTTCTGATTCTGGGAATGTACATTGATAACACACCATATGCGGTAAGCGTTGCCATGCTCCGGGATGATAAGGCACATGTTGACATAGTTGCCCATCGTGGGGGGGCTATGTTTGCTCCTGAAAATACCCTTGCTGCTCTGAGAGAATCCATCGATAGTAAGGCAGATTATGCTGAGATTGATGTCCAGGAAACGAAAGACGGAGAGTTAGTAATTATGCATGATTCTAATTTTGAACGTACAACCGGCGTTAAGAAAAATGTATGGGAAGTCAATCTGGATGAAGTCAGGCAGTATGATGCAGGAATCCGTACTGCCTACCGCTATAAAGGAGAAAAAATCCCCACTCTAGAAGAGATGATACAGGAGGCGGGAACCAAAATTAAGTTAATGATTGAACTGAAAAGTTCGGGACATGAACAAAATCTGGAACAGAGTACGGTTAACCTCATCCGGCAATACCAGTATCAGGAGCAATGTATGATAGTCTCCATGGACCGAAAAATACTGAAAAAAGTAAAAGAGATTGCACCGGAAATAAAAACAGGTTCCATATCTGCAGTTGCTTATGGAAAAATTGAAAATATAAAGGAAGCAGATGTATTCAGTCTGGAAGCAACGTTTGTAACAAGAAGTCTGATCAACCGTTTAAAAGACTCTGGAAAGCCAATCTATGTATGGACGCTAAATAACGAAAAATCTATTCGAAAATATGTAGATATGGGAGTGGATGGTATTATAACCGACAACCAGTACCTGGCAAGCTACGTCTTAGATACCAGGGGACAGGATCTGATGTTAGATGGAATAGTAGATAAAGTATTAGGTAAACAGGAATAAAAACAGATCGAAGTTCTTACTTCACAGAAATGCTGTGGAGCGAGAACTTCCGGAAACGGCTTTCTTTTGCATCGGTAGAAGTATAGTATGTACCGGCAGCCATAACCAGGAAAGCCAATACAAAGCTCAGATGGGGAACTTCCCGGAAAATGATCAATGAAAGGAATACTCCGATAAATGGCGAAATAGAGTAATAGGCGCTGGTTTTTGCCGCTCCCAGGCTTCTTTGGGCATATACATAGCAGAATATACTTAAGCCATATGACACAAAACCTAAAATTAGGGTGAAGAAAATATAAAGGGCAGGGATACCATTTTCATGAAGCAGAAAAGAAAGCAGTAACGAACCTGTACCGGAACCAAAACCTTTGAGGATTACAACTTTCAGCGGGCTGTTTTTCGAAAGCATACGGGTACAATTATTTTCAAATCCCCAGCATACACACGCTCCCAGTACAAAAAGAGAGCTATAGGAGAAAGAAAGGCTTCCCGGTTCAGGAAGAGATAAAATCAGGCTGGAGAGAGTAATCAATCCGATACCGAACCAGAGGCGACCTGTGATTTTTTCCCGGAATAAGGTAAAAGCGATCAGGGAAGTGGCTACAATCTCAAAATTATTTAAAAGAGATACATTGGCGGCGGAGGCTTTCGACAACCCCGTCATTAATAAAAATGGAGCCGCAATATCTAATAAAATCATACCTGCAATATAAGGAAAATCCCGTTTTATAAAGGGCGTGTCTTTCGATATGGGAACAACCTTTTTCTGAATCAGGTTAATGGATGCCATACCAATCCCGGCGCCCAGATAGAGCAGGGATGCCATGAGTGCAGGCGGTATTTCCGATAACAGAAGTTTAGAAATCGGAGAACTTATGGAATAAAGAACAGCCGCAGCAATTGCGCTTAATACAGCAATATGTTTTTTAATTTTTATTTTCATAATCGGCACATCCTTTCTATACATATCCCCTATGGGGGGATATGTATATTATAGCACCGCAGCACAATGAATACAAGGGTCTGGAATATAAATTTTAGCATCCACCCTATTATTTGTACCTATCTAAATGATAAACAAAGGATGTTTTAATTCTCCTGAATTCTGGGGAATTAAAACATCCTTTAGATAAGGAAGCAATGTTGGGGTTTAGGTGAGAAGGGGACGCTTTGTAGATGTAGGTAGTGTACGGAAAGAGAAGGGGACGGACCAGGACATTGGTTTGGAAGGCTTACCGCAGAACTGGCATTTCCTAACCTTCCCGGAGCACTTTTTGGCGGCACGCGGGCATTCGCTCCGAAATCCTGATGCATTTCGCAGCTCACTGCCCGCTTACAATCCGATGGGAGAAGTACTGCATTTTGCAATGCAGTACTAGTCGAATTGTATCCGCCAAAAAGCACACCGGGAAGGTAAGTAAATGCTCAGCTCTGCTATACGCCTCCCAAACCCATCTTTCCGTACACTACCTACATCTACAAAGCGTCTTAATCAGCTAAACCCAAATTGTACCTTGTCTATTTTTCATTTAAAGTCATCATAATATGATTGATAAATAAATCCCGGATACTTGCATATTCGCCCAGGCCTTTTAATACACATTCAACGGTATAGCCGGCTTCTTTTAACTGGCAGTACCAGGATTCAGGATCATCACCTGCCATATCATTTCTGGCATGATCACCTGCCACGATCATGAATGGTGCCAAAACAACTTTTTTCGGTCTCTTTGCCGCAATCATTTTTAAGATAGAAGACATGGAAGGATAGGCTTCCACAGTACCCAGGTATATATTTTGATGTCCATAATCCTTAAATGCATAATCCAGAGCGGCATAGATAGCATTGGCATAATGTGTTGTTCCGTGTCCCATCATAACCAGTACTTCATCTTCGGAAAGAGAAGAGAATTCACCTGCAATCGCCTGTATCACAGTCTGATTATCTTCTTCCGTAGTAAGAAGCGGATTCCCAAACCGTATGGAATGAAATGATTCCTGGTAAGACAGAGCATCTTCCTGCATCAGATCATTTTCAATTCCGTTGATTACATGAGTGGGCTGAACGACAACATCGGTAATCCCGTCTGCTTTCATCTGTTCCATGGCTTCTTTTACATTGTTGATGTGGATGCCATCCCTTTTTTTAATCTTCGCTAAAATCATTTTACTTGTCCAGGCACGGTAAATTTTAAATTCCGGAAAAGCAGCCTGGATAGAATTTTCAATAGCATCAATGGTTACTTTCCTGGTTTCATCATAGCTGGTTCCGAAGCTAACTACCAGAATTGCTTGTTTTTTGTTCGTGTCTTCCAATTTCGTTCCTCCATAGTGTGGTTTTGTACTTATTTTTTCAATATAGCCTTCCAGTGTGGATAGGCTTTTTGGCAGTGGGAGAGAGGGGAGAAGAACTCCCTTCTTACATAGGCTTTCAAATAGCTGAATTGCAGCCGGCTGTTCCAGATTCGTCTGGTGAAGGATGGATTTATTGACGAAGACTTCTTCCGGAGCGCCTTCCATATAAACAGTACCATCTTTAAACAACACCACGTCATCAGCCCATTTTAGTGCAAAATCCACATCGTGGGTGGAAATAATGACCGTAATTCCCTGATTGGTTAATTTATCGATGATCTGGTTAACCAGAGTCGTATGTTTGGGGTCAAGTGCAGCAGCCGGTTCGTCAAATATAATAACATCCGGGTGCATAACCAGAATGTCTGCAATCGAAACCTGTTTTTTCTGACCGCCGCTTAACGCATGGGTAGGCTTGCTGCGAAAAGGGGTGATCTCAAGGTGGTCAATAACTTCTTCCACTTCTTTTTTAGCGGTTTGCTCATCAACACCTAGATTCAGGATGCCAAAAGATATTTCCTGGTATACGCTGGCGGAGAACAGCTGATTATCCGGATCCTGAAATACGATGCCTACCTTACTTCGAAGACTTAACAGGCCTTTGCGGCTGTAGTCATAGGGCGATCCATAGAAGTACATTGTTCCGCTTTGCGGGCGGTGTATGCCGTTCAGACACAGAAAAAAAGTGGATTTACCGGAACCATTTGCCCCCATAAATGCGATTTTTCTTCCTTTTCGAATTTCAAGGTTGATTCCTTTCAATGCCTGATTGCCATCTTCATAGGCATAACATACGTTTTCAGCTTTAAGGATAATATCATTCATAAGTTTTCTCCTCTATATATGTAATCCGCAGATACGCAGTATCACGGATATGATAATCAAAGTCAGTTCAAATACGATCAAATAAATAATATGTTTTTTCTTTGCAGGATAATTTTCTTCCAGTACATGGATTGTACCGTCATAACAGCGGGACTCCATTGCATCAAATAAAAAGGAAGATTTTTTGAAAGCACGGATAAATAATGCTGAGATCAGGTTGCCCATAGATCTGCAGGATGTTTTTAAATTTACATTTCCAAGACGGGAGCGCTGTGCACAGGTCAGGGAATCGGCAATATCTAATAATACGAAAATAAACCGGTAAATGAGCAGCATCAGCTCTATTAATAGTTCAGGACAATGGATTTTACGAAAAACCGTCAGAATGTCTGTAATGGGTGTGGAAAGGGATAAAAAATACAAACAGGAAACACTTGCCAAAGCAGTAAGAATCAACTGTGCCGCAAATAGCAGGGAAGACCGGCTGCTTGTGATAAAGATATTCCCCACCGGAATAGCAAATGCTGAGAGTGGGGTTTTTGAAAAGTTGATAATAATGGCGATGGTGCTTAAAAATAAAAAGATAAGCGGTATTCGCATCAGCCTGATATAATGGGAAGGGGATATCCCGCCAACGTGTATGGTGAGATATCCCATTGCAAATAAAATGCAGACAGAAAGTGCAATCGAACGATCTATTACACAAAACAGAAGTGTAATTATTGCAAGAGCTGTTTTAACTGAAGCATTTGTGTACCTTAATTTTGAAGTATAACATAGCTTATCGATGATAATCATTTTATTAACCTTCCCAATATGTAGTATTTAGGAGAACCCAGTAATTTAAGCTTTGGCCTTTTTTGCTTTACTCAAAGTTCCTTTTCTCTCTTCTCTTTTTTTTGCATGCTTTGTGCGTTCACGCAGCATACCGATGCAATAACCGAATACACCCGCGCCAAGAGCAGCCTGCAGACAGAAGAGAAGACTTTCTGTTTCTCCGCCCGGTGGCTCTAAAAGAGGAGATGCCCAAGGCTGATAATTAGGGTCAATCTGAGTGATTGCTTCTTCAGCAGCGCCATCAGCACCGCCGAATTCTGAGTCCTTATTTAATGCCAGAGGTACTACGGCGATCAATACACAGATTAAAAGCAGGATAATGACTGTTTTTCCTTTACCGCCCATTAACCACACCTCCTTTGAAATAACCAAGATCTGTTAATTCAGATTTGGCATAAGATTCCAGACCAATCATAACGACAGCTGTAATAATACCTTCGATAATAGCAAGTGGAACCTGAGTAACAGCGAAAATACCCATGAACTTCGTAAGGGAAGCCATAAATCCGCCAACCTCCGAAGGGTACGCAATTGCCAGCTGGAAGGATGTAATCATATAAGTAAATAAATCTCCAAGGCATGCTGCCAGGAATACGGATACCAATTTATTTACGTTAAACTTCCGGCACAGTTTGTAGATACCAAATGCCAGGAAAGGACCTGCGATTGCCATAGAAAAAGTATTGGCGCCTAATGTGGTAAGGCCGCCATGTGCCAGCAGAATCGCCTGGAATAATAAGACGATGATACCAATGATACTCATAGCGCTTGGTCCAAATAAGATAGCTCCCAGTCCTGTTCCGGTTGGATGAGAACTGCTTCCTGTTACGGATGGAATCTTTAAAGATGATAATACAAATGCAAATGCGCCTGCAATCGCAAGGATTACTAACACTTTGCGGTGTTCAGCAAGGGTTTTTTTAATGGAAAAAAATCCTGCTACTAAAAAAGGAACACATAACACACCCCAGATAATACAGTATGTAGGTGCGAGGTACCCCTCCATAATGTGCATTGCATTAGCAACAGGAGCAATACCAAAAGCTAATGCAAATGCGCCGGCTAAAACAACCAGTTTTCTTTGTTTCAAACTCATTCTTCTTTCCTCCTACATAAAAAAATCGCCTGATCTTCAAATTAGTTTAGAAGATAGGCGTATGGTCAGAAAATCTTGAAGACGGGCATAGATATCTATGGACATCGACAAAATAATCTGGGCACACCTAGCCATCGTTCGTAACTATGTGTAAATCTCTTATCGCAGGCAGGTCTTCTGACTCAGGCGTTAACATATCAGTTCGTCTTCCCATTCTCTAACAGTGACATTATGAACGAATACTATTCCTATACAGCGGCGCGACCGTGCGGGCATTTCACCCGACTTTCCTATTCTCTGCTTATAAAGCAGCACCTGTCGATATTCAATTATGACAAAATTTTACCATGTACAGTTATAAAAGTCAATAAAATATCTTGACTTTTCCGGCAGATAAAGCCAGTAAAATGAAGAAAAAATACGATGAAGCTGCGCAGTAAATGTCTGCCACTTTTTGTTGTATGGTTATGCACCGATATATGTCTGCTTAAAAGCAACATACCGCAGAATAAACAATAAATATGCAATATGAGATGTATAAAAATAAAACTATTGCAATTATGAAAAATATGTGATATAATAAACCACAAGCGGAAAGAAACCATATCCTACACCACGAATCACCTGCCCACAGGGCAGTCAAAGATCATAAATCAAGTAGATTTCTCTACGAATATTTCCAATTTGCCAAAATTGAATTCAATTCTAAAACAATATTTGTATGCATGTATGTTAATTCATAAATCAGGATGTGCTTTTCTTAAATATAACCGCTGTATTTTGAAAGTCAGAAGGGAGGGACAAGCGATGAATCAAATGCTTATCATTTTTATGATAGGCGGTTAAGAAAAAGTGGCCGTACCGGTTTTCCTGTACGGCTATTTATCCATGAGGAATTTTACGGGATTTTGTATCCTGTTTTATATAGAAAAAGGTACGAAAAGGATTGTATATTTTTAAATTTATTGTTTGATTTTGTAAAATGTTGTGCTATGATGATTAAAGATTGTTACTATTCAATTACAAATTGTTAGAAAATTAGTATGAAAGACTTAAGAAAAAGAATGTTGAGGAATGTTTTATGGGGATTCAGATGATAGGTATTGACCACAGCAGGGCAGTATTGGATGTACGGACAATTTTTTCTTTTACAAAAAAGAGTACCGCCCAGGCTTTCGGGGAACTGAAAAAAATTGAAGGCATACAGGGGAGTATTATTATTTCTACCTGTAACCGAATGGAATTATGGGTGAGCTGCCTGGAAGATTTTAAAGGTTCTTTGTATGAGATTTTGTGTGAGATACGCCAGGTGCCTAAGGAGTTGTACCGGGAATACTTTGTGGAGCGTCGGGAAGAGGAGGCGGTACGGCATTTGTTCGAGGTATCCTGCGGGCTGAAATCCAAAATTTTAGGCGAAGACCAGATCATAACCCAGGTAAAGGATGCGCTTTCTTTTGCCAGAGAACACTATGCCACCGATAATGTCCTTGAAATATTGTTCCGCATGGCGGTTACAGCAGCAAAAAAGGTGAAAACCAATGTGACGATGTCTACTGCTAACCAATCCGTGATTCATCAGGCGATAGAAGTATTGAAAAAGGAAGGATATACATTTCGTGGTAAGAAATGCATGGTCATTGGGAATGGCGAGATGGGAAAGCTGACGGCCACGGTAATGTGTCAGGAAGGTGCTGATGTAACGGTTACCGTAAGGCAGTATCGCAGCGGTATCGTAGAAATTCCACATGGCTGCAGGAGAATTGATTACGGAGAACGTATGTCCCTGTTTGGAGAGTGTGACTATGTCGTCAGCGCAACAGCAAGTCCTAACTATACACTAAAAGAACATTGTGTCAGGGAGGCGGACGTCTGTCATGATATGGTGCTGATTGATCTGGCAGTACCAAGGGATATTGAGCCGTCGGCCAGAGAGCTTCCCCATATAAAGTTATATGATATTGATTATTTTCATATAGATATGCAGAATGATAAATTAAAAAAGAATATCGAAGATGCCAGAATGATTCTGCAGGGTCAGATCAATGAATTTTTTGAATGGTATGAATGCAGGGACATGATTCCCAAAATTCAGGATATCAGGAACAGTGCCGTAATTGATTTGAAGCTACGCATCCAGAAGATTTTAAAAGATCTGCCGGTGGAGCGGGATATTCAGACTAGTTTACAGGAAAGCATTGAGTCTGCGGCAGGGAAAGTGGTGAATAAAATGATGTTCGGACTGCGGGATGAAGTAAGTAAAGAAACCTTCCGGGAATGTGTGGAAGGATTAAATAAAGTATATGAAAGCTAGAGGGGAAAGTAATATGGGCAGAAGTATATGTATCGGCAGCAGGGAGAGCAGGCTTGCTGTAATACAGACGGAGATGGTTATGGAGCATATCAAAAATAACCATCCGGAAATAGAAGTGGAAATGCTGACGATGAAGACCACGGGGGATATTATTCTGGATAAAACCCTGGATAAAATCGGCGGCAAAGGTTTATTCGTAAAAGAACTGGACAAAGCGCTTTTGGATCGAAGAAGTGATATGTCTGTTCACAGTTTAAAAGACATGCCGATGGAAGTGCCGGATGAACTGCCAATCGTAGCTTATTCGAAAAGGGAAGATCCAAGAGATGTGCTGGTACTGCCAAAAGGCGCTGCGCAGTGGGATTCTTCTCTTCCGATAGGATGTTCCAGCCTGCGCAGAATCCTGCAGATGAAAGAAATATTTCCAAATGCGCAGTTTAAGACCGTACGTGGGAATGTTCTGACGCGCCTGAAAAAACTGGATGATGGAGAATACAGTGCACTTCTTCTGGCAGCAGCCGGTCTTAAGAGGCTGGGATTGGAAGAGCGTATCAGCCGGTATTTTGAGCCGGAGGAGATGATGCCTGCAGCAGGTCAGGGGATCCTGGCAATTCAGGGAAGAGCCGGAGAAGACTACGGATTTTTAAAAGATTATGCAGATGAACAAGCCGGTTACGCAGCAGAGGCAGAACGGGCTTTTGTAAGAGAATTAAACGGGGGATGCAGTTCTCCGGTAGCAGCACATGCAGTTGTAAAAGAAGGAAAAATTACCCTGACAGGGCTTTATTATGATGAAGAATCAAATACTTATCTCAAGGGCAGCAAAGTAGAGACTGTCTCAAATGCCGCGAAAGCGGGAGCAGCTTTGGCAAGGGAATTGCGGGAGCAATACAGAAAGGAAGGCAACTGATATGGCAGGAAAAGTTTGGCTGGTTGGCGCAGGGCCATCCGACCCGGGATTATTTACAATAAAAGGAAAACGGGTATTAGAAGAGGCGGAGGTAGTCGTATACGATGCACTGGTTGGACAGGGTGTGCTGGGGATGATACCCTCATCTGCAAAACTGATCGACGTTGGTAAACGTGCAAATCGTCATACCATGCCTCAGGAAGAAATAAATCAGGTTTTGGTAAAAGAGGCATTAGGCGGAAAAAAGGTTGTAAGACTGAAGGGGGGAGATCCCTTTTTATTTGGACGGGGCGGAGAAGAACTGGAATTGCTGAAAAAGAATGGCATTCCATATGAAGTGGTTCCTGGTGTTACAAGTGCATTGTCGGTTCCTGCATATAATGGAATTCCAGTAACCCATAGAGATTTTTGTTCCTCGTTACATATTATTACAGGTCATAAACGACAGGGGCAGCCATATGATATAGACTTTGAAGCACTGGTAAGAACCAGGGGAACTTTGGTATTTCTCATGGGAGTAAGTTCTCTGGGAGATATTTGCCGGGGGCTTATGGATGCCGGAATGAATGGGGATATGCCGGCGGCTATTTTACAAAAGGGAACTACTGCCAGACAAAAACGGATTGTAGCTACGGTAGCTGATCTGGAGAAAGAAGTAGAGCTTCAGGGAATCGAAACGCCTGCAATTATAGTAGTAGGCAAAGTATGTGCATTGGCAGACGAATTTTCCTGGTTCGAAGATCTTCCGCTGGCAGGCAATAAGATTCTGGTAACGAGGCCAAAGCAGCTAATGTCTGTTATGAGCGAGAAACTTCGTAAAAAAGGAGCAGAGGTATTAGAACTTCCTGCTATACGCACGGAACCTGTCCGTACAAATGAGAAACTGAAAAAATGTCTTCGGGACATGAAGCAGTATCAATGGGTGGTTTTTACCAGTCCTACCGGAGTACAGGTGTTTTTTGACAAATTAAAGGAAGAAAAGATAGATATCCGAAGTCTGGCAGAGACGAAAATTGCAGTTATCGGGCAGGGAACCGGAAAAGCACTTGAAGACCGGGGCTTTTATGCAGACCTCATGCCGGAAATCTATGATGGAAAAACGCTGGGAGCTGCCTTGGCAAAAGAATGTACCGGAACAGAGAAAATTCTGATACCAAGAGCCAGAATGGGCAGTCAGGAATTACTGGCTGAGTTAAAAACGGTAAAAGGAGTTCAGATTCAGGATGTGGCAACCTATGACACGGTTTATGAAACCCAGGAACTGATCGATGAACAAAAAGAATTTAAGCAGGGTAATATAGACTATGCAGTCTTCACCAGTGCGTCAACGGTCAGAGGATTTTCTCAGGCGGTCAAAAATATCGATTACACCAAGGTAAAGGCAGTATGTATTGGAAAGCAGACCGCGGCAGCTGCAGCTGAACTTGGGATGCAGACTGCAGTAGCCAGAATGGCAACAATGGACAGTGTAGTGGAGTGTCTGGAAGAGCTTTGTTCGACAGAGCGTGTTTAAAAAATACCGTATTGCATCAATATTTATAAATCAGAAAGAAGAGATTATAAAATGGATATGTTAATCAGGCCAAGAAGAATCAGAGGAAATGAAGTATTAAGAAAGATGGTGCGCGAAACCAGGATGGATAAATCATCCTTGGTTTATCCGATCTTTATACGGGAAGGGGAACAGATAGAAGAAGAAATTCCCTCCATGGAAGGACAGTATCGCTATAGTGTGGACCGTATGAATTTTCAACTGGAACGATTGAATAATGCCGGGGTAAAAAGTGTGATGTTCTTTGGCATCCCGGATGAAAAAGATGAAGTGGGAAGTGGAGCCTATGATGAAAATGGGATTGTGCAGAGGGCGCTGCGGGAAGCCAGGAAAAACTTTCCGGATATGTATCTGATCACAGATGTCTGTATGTGTGAATATACTTCCCATGGCCACTGCGGTGTTCTCCGGGGGCAGGATGTGGATAACGATGCAACGCTTAAGCTTTTGGCAGATACAGCGCTGTCCCATGTTGAAGCAGGAGCCGATATGGTAGCGCCTTCAGACATGATGGATGGAAGGGTGCGTGCCATACGTGAAATGCTGGATCGTGCCGGGCACCTGAATACCCCCATAATGTCATATGCGGTAAAGTATGCCTCTGCATTTTATGGGCCGTTCCGGGATGCAGCCGGTTCTGCTCCATCTTTTGGTGACCGCAAAACATACCAGATGGATTTCCATAACCGGAAAGAAGGAATCAAGGAAGCGCTTCTGGATATAGAGGAAGGTGCGGATATTATTATGGTAAAACCTGCAATGTCTTATCTGGACATGATATCGGAAGTTTCTAAAATAGTGAATGTACCGGTAGCAAGTTACAGTGTCAGCGGGGAGTATGCAATGGTAAAGGCTGCTGCTAAAATGGGATTTATCGATGAAGAAAAGATTATCCAGGAGATGGCAGTCAGCGCGTATCGTGCAGGAAGTGATATTTATATTACATATTTTGCTAAGGAACTGGCGAAAATGATGGATGAAGGGAGAATAGGCTAATGACAAAATCAGAATCTCTTTTTAATGAAGCCGTAAATTTTATTCCGGGCGGAGTGAACAGCCCTGTGCGGGCATTCGGTTCTATCGGGGAGGCACCACGATTTATTGAGCGTGCAGACGGTGCATATATGACAGATGTAGATGGCAACAAGTATCTGGATTACGTATGTTCCTGGGGACCAATGATCCTGGGACATAATCACCCGGAAATTCTGAAAAGTGTTCTGGATGCCTGTAAGGATGGTTTGAGTTTTGGTGCTGCAACCCGCAAGGAAGTAGAAATGGCAGAACTGATCTGCGAGATTGTGCCTTCGATTGAAATGGTGCGTATGGTAAACTCGGGGACAGAAGCCGTAATGAGTGCAGTTCGTACAGCAAGAGGATACACCGGCCGAAATAAAATTGTAAAGTTTATGGGATGCTATCATGGACATTCTGATGCTATGCTGGTAAAAGCAGGATCCGGGGTCATGACAAGCGGTGTTCCGGACAGTGCGGGTGTTCCGGCAGGATGCACGGAAGATACTCTTTCTGCAATTTATAATGATTTGGAAAGCGTAAATGCTTTATTCCAGGAGATGGGTAAAGATATTGCTGCTATCATTGTGGAACCGGTAGGAGCCAATATGGGCGTTGTACCACCATCAGAAGGATTTCTTAAGGGCCTTCGCGAACTGTGTGATAAATATGGCAGCCTTTTGATTTTTGATGAAGTCATCACCGGTTTCCGTCTTGCGCTGGATGGGGCACAGGGATTCTTCGGGGTAAAGCCGGATCTGACAACATTTGGAAAAATCATAGGAGCCGGTATGCCGGTTGGAGCATATGGCGGAAGAAAAGAAATTATGGAAATGGTTTCACCTGTAGGAGCTGTCTATCAGGCGGGAACATTGAGCGGAAATCCGGTGGCAATGGCAGCAGGACTGGCACAGCTTCACATCTTAAAGGATCATCCGGAAATTTATACGAATTTAAATGCCATGGGTGATTGGTTCTATGCAGAAATTGACAATATATTAAAAGAAACCAATGCAAACTGTACGATCAATCACGTAGGTTCGCTTGGATGTGTATTTTTTACAGAGAATCCGGTAGATAATTATGCTTCTGCTAAAACATCGGATACGGCAGAATTTGCCCGTTATTGTAAATATATGATGGGGCATGGGATTTATCTTGCACCTTCACAGTTTGAAGCAATGTTTTTATCAGCGGCTCATACAAAGCCTGAGTTAGAACAGACACTGGAGATTATCAAAGCTTATTTTGCAGGATAGTGCTGCATTTTCAGACGCGATTTGATATAGAAAAACGCGTGCTGGAGGAAAGAAGATAATATGAAAAAAACCGTAAGCAACTGGGTGCTGGCATTGATTTATATGTTATTTATTATCTCTTGTTCGGTAATACTGACATTGAATTTCAGGCCATTGTATTATTTTGACATTGACCATCTGAATATCAGCGAGATGTCAGGCTTACCAAAAGAGGAAATAAAGGAAAATTACGATGCATTGATCGATTATAATGTCCTGCCTGGAAAAAGTGAGCTGAATTTCCCAACCCTGGCAATGTCTGAACCCGGAAGGATTCATTTTGTAGAAGTAAAACGAATCTTCGTAGCTTTTGAAGTTATCGGGATCGTAGCCCTGATTTTGGGAATTGCCGGCACTATATGGAAACGTAAAAGAAAAGAATTCGGTTTCCTGAAAATTGCCGGAATCCTTACAGTTGCGGTGCCGGCTGTACTTGGAATATTTATTGCAGCAAATTGGGATAAGGCATTTGTGACGTTTCACCACATCTTTTTTAACAATGACTATTGGATATTCGATCCGGTTAAAGATCCGGTAATTACAATTTTACCGGATACTTTTTTCCTTCATTGTGCAGTTATGATTCTCGGGGGTGTGGTACTTGGTGCCTTAATCAGCGCTTTCTGCTATCGTAAATCCCGTAAGTCATAAAGCTATTATCGAAATAAAAAACAGGAGTGTATTATGGAAAAAGAAGATATCCGGATAACGAATGCGATTGTTCATATTATGGATTCTACCATTGGAATGCCGGTTTTATCAGATGCAGTACTGGATCATGGATCCGATCTGGGTGATTTTTTGAGAAGCCATATCCATCGTATTATAACCGGAGATGAAATTAAAAACTGTAGTTTTATGAAAGATGAATCAAAAGTATATGAACTTTTAAAAGAATGGGACGACGAGAAATTCGTCTTAATCTCCCAGGAGATCGGAAAGCTTTTATATACGATTATGAATCAGAATATTGAAATTCCACCAGCAGACTTGATGGTGGTTACATATACAATAGAGCAGCACCCATATCTGGCGCTGTTGAAAATGAATTATAAAACCTCTTATACCCATATGACAAACGAAGATCCCTGGGGTAATAATAATGATATTATCAAACAAAAGGCAATTCTTCCGGGCGAAACACAAAAGCTCACAGAAGCAGCAGTCATCAATATGGAGGACTTTGCTATTTCTTTAATTGAAAAGAAATACGACGTTAATGGAGTGAAAACCAATTATTTTTCTTCTTTGTTTCTGGGGTGTAAAGGAACATTATCTTCCAAAACTAAGCTGGCGATAGTGGCAAGGGTGGTTGAGGATGTTCAGAAGAAATATTACAATGAATCCGAACAATTTGAAGTCCAGATGGAGACAAAGAGTATCATCAACCAGGAACTGGCGGAAAAAGGCAGCCTGGATATTCCGGTGGTAATGGATAAGATTTTTAAGGAGAAAGCCGAATTAAAAGAAGAAGTGCAGGAAAAGATGGAGAAGTATAATCTAACCAGCGAACCGGTTGCTCCCCAAAATCCAAATACTACTAAAAAATTTGGAAAGCAGCATCTCATGACCGATACCGGGATTGAAATTAAGATTCCAATGGAAGAGTATAATAATAAAAATGCTGTTGAGTTTATTACAAATCAGGATGGGAGTATTTCGGTTTTGATTAAGAATATTGGGAGTATTACAAGTAAATAGAGGTAAAATATCCACGAATGTACCGCGTTTTGGGCATTTGTGGATTTTTTTATTTTTTTAAAAATAGTTATTGACAAACCAATATTATATGTCATATAATATAGTCACAAAGCAATACTATACACCATATAGTATTGAGATAAAAATAATATAAGAACTTAAATAGTATTGTTTATCAAATAACAACGAAGGAGTTGATGGCATGGTATTTAACACAGGCGCGGCCCTGCTGGATGCAATCGTACTTGCTGTTGTATCAAAGGAACCGGAAGGAACATATGGATACCGAATTACCCAGGATGTGCGAAGTGCTCTGGATGTTTCGGAATCAACTTTATACCCGGTACTTAGACGACTGCAAAAAGATGATTGTCTGGAAGTATATGATATGGAATGCGGAGGAAGAAACAGACGGTATTACAAAATCACAGAAAAAGGTACCGTACAGCTGAATCTGTATAAGACAGAATGGAAGCAATATTCTTCAAATATTACGAAGATATTTACAGGGAGGGCATAGGAATGAATCGCGAAGAGTATATGAAACAATTAGAATACTTGCTGCAGGATGTACCTGACAGTGAGAGAGAAGAGGCTCTTGCGTATTACCAGGATTATTTTGAGGATGCAGGAGAGTCGGAAGAAGTAAATGTAATTGCTACTCTGGGCAGTCCGGAAAAGGTAGCGGCAATGATTAAAGACGGGTTAAACGGATCAGATGATGAAGCAGGTGAATACACGGAAAGCGGCTATCAGGATGACCGTTTTCGTGAAAATAATAAGGTGCCGGAACCCAGAGGCGGATATCAAAAAGATGAGCAGGAAACCCAGTCCGGAGATAGCGGATATCAGAGCAGTAACGGATATCAGAGTGGCAGCAGTTATCAGAACAGCGGCGGATATCAGAGCAGCAATTCTCAGAATGGAACAGGATATAACAGACAGAGTTATGACCGCCAGTCCTATGGTGGAAGTACACAGGGCTACGGATATGAGGATGAACGGGGAAAAGAGCAAAAAGGATTTGGTACAGGTAAGATTATATTGATTGTGCTGCTTTGTATATTTGCAGTGCCGGTTGGGATACCAATTCTGGCAGCAGGTTTTGGACTGGTAATGGGAATTTTAGGAGTTCTGTTTGGTGTAGGTGTAGCAGTAATTGCTGGAACTTTCGCATGTTTTGTAACCGGTGTGGTATTAGTGGGAGTTGGTATTGCAAAAATGTTTGTAGCGCCGCCTATCGGTTTTCTGCTTGGCGGACTCGGATTACTTGCTCTGGCAGTTGGATTGCTTTTACTGCTGCTGGCTTTCTGGGTAGTTGGAAGAGTGGTACCCTGGATGCTTCGTGGGATAACAAGTCTCTGCGGCAGATTATTTAGAAGGAGGAGAGGATAATTATGAAAACATTTACAAAGGTCTGCTTAATTATCAGCGGAGTATTAGCAGCACTGGGCCTGGCATTTTGCATTGTGGCAGTAAGCCTGGGAGTAAGTTTCAGTGATCTGAGCAATGTATCTTTTCCTTCTAAATACGGATGGGGATGGAATTCTTCAAATCATAACTTTTTCTGGGGCGATAAAGGCAATCAGAAAGTAAAGGATATGGACGAAACTTTTCGGGATATCGATAAACTTAAGATTGACATCGGCGTTGTGGATATGGTAGTAGAATCATATGATGGAGATGAATTCCAGTTAGAAGCCAGAAACGTGCCGGAAGGGTTTCAGTGTAAAAAAGAAGGAAGCACGCTGGTAATTAAGGAAGAAAGTAATCATTCCTTTAACATAGGGGCAAATTTCGAGACGGCAGAAGTGACGCTTCGGATTCCCAATAAGAGTGTATTCAAGGAAGCGGATTTTGAAGTGGGAGTTGGACGTTTAGAGGTATCTGATTTTGAAGGTAAAAAAGTTTCCATTGACTGTGGAGTTGGCAGTATGTCATTAGACGGGACAATAACAGGTGATGCCGATCTGAATTGCGGTGTAGGCAGAATCAGTATGAACCTGACCGGAAAAGCAGAAGATTTTGATTATGATATTGACTGTGGCATTGGTAATGTCAATATAGATGGTGAAAGCTATTCCACATTAGACAATGATAAAAAGATTGACAATGGCGCAGATAAAGAAATGAAGATTGAATGTGGTGTTGGAAGCATAGAGGTTAATTATTAATATATGAAAGAACAGATTAGCGCATAATAATAAATATTGTTAATATAAGGAGGAATTCAGTATGGAACCCAGAAAATTATATAAATCAAAAGGTAATCGTTGGATTTGCGGCGTATGTGGCGGAATCGGAGAATATTTTAAAGTAGATCCTACAATCATCCGTTTGCTGATGGTATTGCTTGGATGTACAACTACAGGAATTATAATTTACATTGTTGCAGCCATTATTATACCGGATGAATATTAAAAAGTTAATGAAAAGAATTGAATAAAAGTAATGAAACAGGCCATACTCCTGATAAAACAGAAAGGGGTATGGCTTAATTTATGTCAAAGAAAAAAGAAAAACCAATTGAGTTAGATAACTTGACGCCAGAGGAAGAATTAAAATATGAAATTGCAGAGGAACTTGGATTATTGGATAAGGTATTAGAATCCGGGTGGAAGACCTTATCAGCAAAAGAAACCGGACGCATCGGAGGATTAATGACGAAGCGGAAAAGGGAACTGAAAAAGGAAGCATTGCAAGGGTAGGGGAAATTCCCCTGCTCTTTTTCACGTTCCAAATCCCGCCCAAAGGTATGGAGGACGCAAATATAGCCAGTAGTAAAGCTTTCGGACATGTTAAGTGTGAAAACCATGCGCAGGACGACATCCCTGCCAGAAAGGAACAGGCAGATAAGGAGGGAATGGTCCAAAATAAAAGCACAAAAGTTATAAAAATAGGCGAAAATGAAACAGTATGCTCCGTGAATATATTGTATAATGCAATCAAATGGGTGGATAAATTTACAAAATGAGCCTTCAGGATTGAAATAAAAATGAAGGGAAAATATTTATGAAATCATGGAATAAGATGTTTCTGGAACCAGAACTGTTGATTTCTACAGAAGAGCGGCAAAATGCTTCTTATGTACGAAAATGTTTTATGTTAGAGAAGAGTGTGCAAAAAGCAGTGCTGTATACAACCGCTTGTGGAGTGTATAAGGCATTCTTGAACGGAAAAGAAGTAGACGATCAGATATTGCTGCCCGGACTGACAGATTACTCAAAAAGATTGCAATATCAAAAGTATGATGTGACGGAGCAGCTACAATTAGGTAAAAATGTGATTTGTGCAGAAATAGGAGATGGCTGGTATCGAGGTCGCGTGGGTTTGGCAGAGAAGATCTACTATTATGGCAAAAAAATTAAATTTTTCTGTTTTCTGCAGATTGAGTATAAGGATGGAACAAAACAGGAAATAAAGTCAGACTGTAGTTGGAAAGCAACGCAGGATGGTCCGATTCGTAAAAACGATCTGAAAACAGGTGAGGAATATGATGCAACACGGGAAATGCATAATTGGAAAGATATAGATTATGATGACAGCTTATGGCATGGAGTCTGTTGTGGAGAATACACCGGAGAATTAGTTCCGTCCGAAGGTGAACCTGTGTTGGAACAGGAACATTTTTGGCCGACAGTTATTCAGACACCGGATGGAAATACGATTTTGGACTTTGGACAAAATCTTTCAGGATATGTAAAATTCAAGGTGAAAGGACCTGAAAATCATAAGGTACGTTTGGTTCATGGAGAGACGCTTGATGAAAATGGCAATTTCACATTAAAAAATCTTGAGCCGGAAGGGTCAGATGAAATGGACCAGCCTTTTGGACAAATGATTGATTATAAATTAAAAGAAGGATATCAGGAATATAAGCCTACATTTGCACATTGTGGTTTTCAATACGTAAAGCTTGAAAATTGGCCGGAAGAAGTAAAGGCCGAAAATTTTGAAGCGATTGCAGTTTATTCAGATATTCGTGTGAATGGTGAATTTGAATGTTCAAATGAATGGATTAATAGACTGGTAGAAAATGTAAAATGGAGTCAAAGGAGCAATTTTGTTGATATTCCAACAGATTGTCCTACGAGAGAGAGAACCGGATGGACCGGAGACATTTCTATATTTGGAGAAAGTGCGTGTTATTTATCTGATCCGAAGAAATTTATACTGAAATGGCTAGAAGACGTGAGGCTGGAGCAAAGAGAAGATGGCGCTGTCTCATATATGGTTCCGGACTTTGGATTAATGGATGAGGCGTATGGCTCAGCAGGCTGGCAGGATGTCATCTACACATTACCTTGGACTTTATATCAGTTTTATGGTGAAAAAGAGATTTTGGAAAAGTATTATGATTCCATCAGATGCTTAGTGGACTTTAACCAAAAGAGAGCGCTTGAAATTCATGATGCTAATAAAAATAGAACCGAAAGACATCGCAAATTTATCATCGACACAGGATTTCATTTTGGAGAATGGCTTGAACCGGGAAGTGTTATGATTGAGGATGTGAAGACTGCAATTGAACATCCGAATGAAGAGGTTGCAACGGCATATTTTGGATATTCAGCGAAAATATTGTCGAAGATTGCAGGCATAATTCATAAAGAAGATGACGAGAGAAAATATGATGAGCTATATAGAAATATATGTGAGGCTTATCAAAAAGAATTTCTGAAGAATGGGCATGTAGTTTCTGATAGACAGTGCCGTTTTGTAAGACCGGTTGCATTGGATCTTGTGACAGAAAGTGAAAAAAGAACCATCGTAAAAGATCTAAATAAAAAAATAATTGCAAATGAATACAAAATCGGAACAGGCTTTCTGACGACGGCAAGCATACTTCCTATTTTGACAGAATACGGGTATATAGAGACTGCATACAAAATGCTGGAAAATACAAAACAACCGGGTTGGCTGTACGCAGTTACAAAAGGCGCAACAACGATATGGGAAAACTGGATCGGAAAAGATGAAAAAAATGTACCGAGAGATTCCATGAATCATTATGCACCGGGTAGTGTCGTAGCGTGGTTATTTAATACAGTAGCAGGAATTAGACCATTAAAGCCGGGATTTGAACTAATTAAAATTAAGCCACTTCCGGGAGGCAGTCTGCAGTTTGCAAATGCCAGTATCCAGACATGCAAGGGAAAAGTGGTATCTTCATGGAAAATTGAATCGGATAGATTTCTTCTTCATGTAGAAGTACCGGAAACTGCGCAGATTTATATGCCGGATGGCAGCGTTTGTGGAGTGTCAGCAGGAAAGCATGATTTTTCCTGCTCATACCAATAGTTATTATATCAATTAGTTTTTATATCAAATAGTTATTTCTGAATTTAAGAGGGGTTATCCCCTCTTTTTGTTTGAAAATCTGAATAAAATGTGATTCGTCATGAAAACCAACACGATAACCGATTTCACTGATTGCCAGATTCGTTCCGTTTAATAGAATTTTTGCCTGATGAATTCTATATTGCAGCAGATATTCTTTTGGTGAAAATCCCATATATCTTTTGAATTCTCTGGAAAAATGCGATCGACTGAAACCAAAATCAGAACTAAGCTGTTCAAATTGAATATTTTCGTCATAGTTTTCTTTAATATATTCTACAATATTTTTCATAATATCAGACTGCACCTTTTTCTGTTCCATAAAAGACAGATCTGAATTCAAAAGATCCGTGAGCAAAAGTGTAAAAAGACAGGAGGTCTGATATTCAGCGTAGGGTACAATTTTATTTATAGATTTTAAAATATTTGACTGATACAATTCAAAGTTTGGACAGGAGACAGATGAAAACTTCACATTATCGTTCTGTATAAAGTGTTCAAAGAAGTTATTTGCCTGTGGTCCGTTAAAATGAAATACAGTAGTTTTCCAGATTTTCCCATGTGTTTTGTAATGATGTGGAAGAGTACAGTCTATAAAAAATCCCTCCCCCTTTTTTAATATGTATTTTCTGTTTTTATATTCGAGAAATCCTTCGCCATCTAACGTGTAGCAGATTTCGTATGAATTTACATTTTTTCTTTTGGTGTAATAGTTTTCATCCATGTCAAAAATGGCAAAGAATTCAGGGTAAAATAAATTTGTCCGTGCATTCTGGCTACATAAAAAAGGTGGATGAACATGAAATGAACCGGAAATAGCAAAATCGGCACTACAGAAGTCTTCTAAATACAGCGTGCCGGAATCTTCTGCTGTGTTTGATGCGGTATAAAAATCTTTGGCACAGCGATAGACAGTCTGTGTTTGATGAGATTCTAAAGATGAATAATCGTACATAATATCCTCCATAGCACAAATGTTATATAAAATGAAGCATTTTCGATAATTATATTTTGGGAACATGTTATAGTTATAGTAATCCAAAAAGCTCATAAAGTAAAGAAATAAAGAATACTAGACCTTGGAAAATTTATCTCACACCCATTGAAATAAAGAAAAAGGTAAAAGTAAATAAGTTATATTAAGGAAGGAAAAGACAATGAACAATAAGATAAAAAAGTATCAGGTTTTAACTTATGGTATGGGCAGTTTGGGAAAAGATTTGGCAGGAGGATTGATTTCAACATTTCTACTTGTGTTCTTCACGGATGTGTTTGGAATTTCAGCAGGCGTTGCCGGAACGATATTGATGTTGACACGAGTTTGGGATGCAGTAAATGATCCGATGATGGGAACAATCGTTGATCGGACCAATACGAAATTGGGTCGTTATAGACCTTATCTGTTGATTGTTCCAGTTTTTATGTGCATTTTTTATTGGCTTACATTTACAACCCCGTCATTTGACAGTATGACTGGGAAGATTGTATGGGCCACTGTTACATATACATTGGCAGGGATGGCATTCACGGCATATGATGTTCCTTTATGGGGAATGATTCCTGCTATTTCGAATGATCCAAACGAACGAAACAAATTGATAACATCACAGAGAACATTTACATTTATCGCTTATCTGCTGGTAGGTACATTTACCTATCCGTTAGTGGCAAAACTTGGTGGTGGTGTTGAACTTGCAAATACAAGATTAGGATATTCAAGACTTGCTTTAATTTTTGGGATAATAGGAATTATATTTGCTTGGATTACATTTGCAACAAATAAAGAAACGACAAATATTTCAAAGGAAAAGACTTCAATCAAAGAAATGTTTCAAATACTGAAGGCTAATAAGCATGTACAATTATTGCTCGTAGCAAGTTTCTGCACTTACTTAACAACATACATCATCAGTTCTGTAAATGTATATTATTTGACGTATTATCTGGGAAAACCGAATCTAATTTCAGTATTGATGTTCGTATCGATGGGAGCAACGGTTGTAGGTATGTTCTTCGCAGTTGGATTTGCAAAACATTTTGGCAGAATGAAAGCAACAGTTGCTAGTATTATTATTGGTGTTGTAGCAAGCGTCTTAATGCTGTTATTAGGAAAAAATTTAATTATTTTAATGATTTTATTGGTTGTTTACGGTATTGTAATCAGTATACCAACTGTAACATTGACAAGCATGATTGCAGATGCCGGTGATTATACAGAATGGAAGACGAATGTGAGAATTGATGGTGTCATTTTCTCGTTGAATTCTTTTGTAACAAAACTGGGTATGGCAATCGCCAGTGGATTTGCCGGGTTATTCTTATCATGTATCGGCTATGTGCCACAGGCGGAAACACAGTCAGCAGCAACACTAATGGGAATCAATATTATGCGATTTGCGTTTCCGGTTATTCCATTACTGATTTGTATCGTATTATTGAAAAAATATAAATTAGATGATGCAACGATGGATACGTGCCGTGCGGAGCTTTTAAGGAGAAGAGAAACAGAATTGTAGTGACTATTCAGATCATGAGATTTATATTCGGGAAGCAATCTATGAGCTGTAAGGGAAAGACATTCCCTGTTGTCAGAACAGAAAGAATAGTTGAATTCTATCTTCATTTCTTTTATAATAAGAAAATGATGAAAGTTAGGATGGTTACATATCTATGAAAAGTTTACTGGAAGATTTAAATAAAGGAGAATTTAAGAAGGCTTACCTTCTCTTTGGTGAAGAGTCATACTTAAAGAATCTCTATAAGAATAAACTGAAGGATGCCCTGATACCGGAAGGGGATACGATGAATGTTACTTCTTATGAAGGAAAGAGCATTGATGTGCGGTCAGTGATAGATCAGGCTGAGACCATGCCTTTTTTTGCAGACAAGCGGTTTATATTAATTGAAAACAGCGGTTTCTTTAAAAATGCAAATGTTCAGATGGCGGAGTATATTCCTCAGATTCCGGAGTCTACCTGTATGGTATTTGTGGAAAATGAGGTTGATAAGCGGGGAAAGGTCTATAAGGCTGTTAAGAGTGCAGGAAGAGTAGTAGAGCTTGGAAGACAGGACGAGAAGACATTGACCAGATGGATCCTTGGTGCACTGAAAAAAGAGCATAGAAATATTACAGAGGCTACCATGCATTTGTTTATGGAGAAAACCGGGACAGACATGGAGAATATTCAAAGGGAACTGGAAAAGCTGGTCTGTTATACCATGGGGCGTGATGTGATTACGGCAGAGGATGTTGAGACGATATGTACTACAAGGACGGTTAACAAGATATTTGACATGATTAATGCCATTGCGGAAAAGAGACAGAAAAAGGCTCTGGATTTATATTATGACCTGTTGGCTTTAAAAGAGCCGCCTATGAGAATATTATTTCTGATTACAAGACAGTTTAATTTGCTGATGCAGGTGAAAGAACTGCGAAATCAGGGATTTGATACCCAGGCATTAGCACCTAAGATAGGGCTTCAGAGTTTTATTGCCAGAAATTATGTGCGGCAGGCTGAATCCTTTACACTGGATCGGCTGAAAGAGGCAGTAAATGATTGTGTGGAGGCGGAAGAGGCGGTTAAGACAGGGCAGATGAATGATGTTATGAGTGTAGAACTGCTGATTGTGAAATACAGCCATTAGAACTGCTGTGCACTAGTTTAGTTTAAATTGGGGTTTTGCTGAGTAAGGGGGACGCTTTGTAGATTGAAGTAGTGTTTGAACGTGTTTGAAAATCAAGAACATAATCATTTTCAGACATGATCATGCCACACAGCGTATAAATTATGACATATGCGGTGATACTTGGCTGTAAAGTGAAAAGAAAAAAGAATAAAAAAAGAACCTTCGGTTGACGGTGCCGAAGGTTCTTATAACATGTATAAAATTATGCGATACTGTTAACTGCTTTTGCTAAACGAGAAACTTTTCTAGCAGAAGTATTCTTATGATAAACACCCTTTGAAGTAGCTTTATCAATGATAGCAGTAGCTGATAATAAAGCAGCTTTAGCAGCTTCTTTATCCTGTGCTACAACAGCAGCATCTACTTTTTTAATAGCTGTTTTAACGCCAGACTTGATTGCTTTGTTGCGCTCAGCCTTTGTCCTGTTTACTAAAATTCTTTTTTTTGCAGATTTAATGTTAGCCAATCCGTACACCTCCAAAATATTTTAATTTGAAATGATTATTTTCTATTGTTACATTAAAGCCGGACACGGACGATCTAATGTAAACATACTCATATATTCTAGTCTAAGATATCTTACTTGTCAATACATAATTCGCAAAATTATGTAAAAAATAGTAAAAACAAGAGACGGTGTGTCTGTCGATGGATTTTTTTCTATTATAACAGCGCACCCTATAGAAGGAGGAACATATGCTGGGTAAATTTAATATCCGAACAGACCTTGCGTTAGAGGCAAAAGAGAGTTTTGAAGAGGATGACGTCAAAATCAGAGGTGTCAGGATTGAGGAGGAGGAAGACGAGAAACTGGAGATCAAAACGACTACAGTGGTAATTGAGACAGAAAATGGTGCAAAATCCATGGGTAAACCGGTAGGTACGTATATTACGCTGGAAGCGCCTAATATGTCAGTGCCGGATGAGGATTATCATCGGGAGATCAGCAAAGAACTTGCCAAACATTTAAAAGAGCTGATGGGAGAAGAGGAAAAGTCTGTCCTGATCGTAGGCCTTGGAAACCGGGAAGTAACACCCGATGCAATAGGCCCTAATGTTGTAAACAATGTGAAAATTACCCGCCATGTAATAAAAGAATATGGTAAAGCTTCTATGGATATGGAGAAAGCAAATCAGGTCAGCGGTCTTGTTCCGGGCGTTATGGCGCAGACCGGTATGGAGACATTAGAAATTATCCGGGGTGTTGTGGATGAAACCAAACCGGATCTTGCCATTGTAGTTGATGCCCTGGCTGCCAGGAGCACCAAAAGGCTCAGCCGAACAATTCAGTTAACGAATACGGGAATTAATCCGGGTTCCGGAGTGGGGAACCATCGCAGCGGTATTAACGAAGAATCTCTTGGCATTCCCGTAATTGCAATTGGAGTCCCAACAGTTGTGGATGCGGCCACAATTGTAAATGACACCATGGAAAACCTGGTTGCGACCATGGATGCCACTCCCCAGATGCAGGATTTGGGAGGCGTACTGGGAACAATGAATCAGATGGAGAAGCATCAGATGATCAGTGAGCTGATTTCACCCCACCTCAATACCATGTTTGTAACACCAAAGGATATTGACGAAACAGTGAAACGAATCGGATATACCATATCAGAAGCATTAAATATTGCATTGCAGTTGGCATAAAAATTAGTTTCACCTCATATATTTAAGAATATGGGGTGAGAATATGAAGCATGCGGAGAAATGGATACGAATCATATTGTGGCTGCTGTTTTTTGTTTTGGGGGGTTACATTATATATAGAGGAATCGGGATTGCATCGGAAAACGGATGGTTTGAGAAGTCATCCGTAGTTTCCAATATCTACAAAGGAATTGAGGAAATGTCAGTGGGCACTTTTATGCCAGGACTTTCCTACTCGGCAAATCAGACAAGCAATGGGGAGCATTGGTTGTCTGATTTGTTTAGTGAAAGTTTTCCTTTGTATGAATATGTTAACATGCAGGAAGGATACGAGCAGAATATTGAAAGTAAAAGCGAATACGAAATGATTCTGGCTGCGGAAGCTGCGGCAGAGGACAATATGGTGCCAAGGCCCAAAGAAGAAATACCGGAGGATACCAATGAAACAAATGCCAGCATGGAGTCTGAGGTGGCAAGTGCACAGGGAGAGACGCAAAGCCAGACAGGAGAATCCAACCAGGATGGATCCGACAGCGTTGCCGCAGATGCAGGTGTAATAAAGCGTGCACCCGTCGCAGAGATTCCTATGGATAAACTTCTGGATTATGACTATGTTCTAAACAATTTCTATGCGATTGATATGACGACGACGATTGACAGGGAGCATTTGGATGTAAATAATCTGATCAATGAAAAAATGACTCTGGAACAGGATAATTCCAAGCCACAGATTTTAATCTACCATACCCATTCCCAGGAAGCTTTCGCAGACAGTATACCGGGGGATGTGAGTACCACAATTGTAGGAATTGGAGAGTATCTGTCCAATATCCTGCGGAATAAATATGGATATAATGTTATCCATAATACAGGGGTTTATGATTTGATAGATGGAGAACTGGACCGGAATAAAGCATATGATCTGGCTTTTGAAGAAGTATCTCAGGTATTGGCGGATAACCCGTCGATCGAAGTGGTAATTGATTTACATAGAGATGGAGTGGACGGTAAGAAAATGGTAACCGAGATTGACGGAAAGCAAACTGCCCAGATCATGTTTATCAACGGACTTAGCAGAACAACCCAGAATGGAGATATCACCTATCTGCCCAATCCGTATATTCCGGATAATCTGGCATTTGCATTTCAGATGAAATTAAAGGCCATGGAGTATTATCCTGATTTTACAAGAAGTAATTATCTGATGGCATACCGGTTTAACATGCATCTGCGTCCCAAGACCCTGCTTGTGGAATCCGGTACCCAGTTAAGCACAGTAGAGGAAGAGCGCAATGCCATGCTGCCGCTTGCAGATATTTTACATCAGGTGCTCAGTGGGGAGTAGACAAGAGGGGAATAAATGTGATACACTGTCTTGGAAAGTCAAATACTCCGCCGCAAGTTGCGGAGTATTTGACCCTCGCGGCAGTCGCCGGATGGACATGCGAGCATGTCCGCCAGGCTCGTTGCCCGCAGAAATAAAGTCGACGGATAGCGATTCGACCCACTGAGGAGGAACAGACGTGGCAGGGATAGATCAGAGCAAAATAAGGAATTTTTGTATTATCGCTCATATTGACCATGGTAAATCAACATTGGCAGACCGTATTATAGAGAAAACGGGTCTGTTAACCAGCCGTGAAATGCAGGCTCAGGTATTGGATAATATGGATTTAGAAAGAGAACGGGGCATTACCATTAAAGCACAGGCTATAAGAACCGTCTACAAGGCGAAAGACGGGGAAGAGTATGTTTTCAACCTGATTGATACGCCGGGGCATGTGGATTTTAACTATGAGGTTTCCAGGAGCCTGGCTGCCTGTGACGGGGCAATCTTAGTTGTAGATGCCGCACAGGGAATAGAGGCACAGACACTTGCCAATGTATATCTGGCAATGGATCACGACCTGGATGTCATGCCGGTTATCAATAAAATCGACCTTCCAAGTGCCGATCCGGAACGTGTAATCAATGAGATAGAGGATGTAATTGGGATTGAAGCCCAGGATGCACCCCGGATATCAGCCAAGACAGGGCTGAATGTGGAGGAGGTCTTAGAGCAGATCGTAAATAAAATACCAGCGCCTAAGGGTGATCCTGAAGCATCATTGCAGGCATTGATATTTGATTCTATCTACGATTCTTACAAAGGAGTTATCGTATTTTGCAGAATCAAGGAAGGCTCGGTAAAACGTGGTACCCAGATGCTTATGATGGCTACAAAGGCAACTGCGGAAGTAGTAGAGGTCGGTTATTTCGGTGCGGGGCAATTCATACCATGTGAAGAATTAAGTGCCGGAATGGTTGGCTATATTACAGCCAGCTTGAAAAATGTAAAAGACACCCGTGTGGGAGATACCATCACCAACGCGCAGAATCCCTGTGCAGCACCGCTTCCGGGTTATAAAAAAGTAAATCCTATGGTATATTGCGGTATGTATCCTGCGGATGGAGCAAAATATCCCGATTTGCGGGATGCATTAGAGAAATTACAGTTAAATGACGCTTCCCTGCAGTTTGAAGCGGAGACATCCATAGCTCTCGGTTTTGGTTTCCGCTGTGGATTTTTGGGACTATTACACCTGGAAATCATTCAGGAACGTTTAGAACGGGAATACAACCTGGATCTGGTAACAACGGCGCCGGGTGTTATCTATAAGGTATATAAAACGAATGGCGATGTGATTGAACTCACCAACCCGTCAAACCTTCCTGATCCTTCCGAAATCGAATATATGGAAGAACCGGTAGTAAGCGCCGAGATCATGGTAACAACGGAATTCATCGGTTCGATTATGGAACTCTGCCAGGAACGCAGAGGTGTATACTTAGGGATGGAATATATGGAAGAGACCAGGGCATTATTAAAATATGAACTGCCATTAAATGAAATCATCTACGACTTTTTCGATGCGCTGAAGTCCCGTTCCAGAGGCTATGCTTCATTTGACTATGAAATGAAAGGCTATGAGCGTTCGGAACTGGTGAAACTGGACATCCTGGTTAACCGGGAAGATGTAGATGCTCTGTCTTTTATCGTACATGCGGCAACCGCTTACGAAAGAGGGCGTAAAATGTGTGAAAAGCTGAAAGAAGAGATTCCAAGGCAGTTATTTGAAATCCCGATTCAGGCAGCAATCGGAAGTAAGATCATTGCCCGGGAGACTGTAAAAGCTATGCGTAAAGACGTTCTTGCAAAATGTTACGGCGGAGATATCAGCCGTAAGAGAAAACTTCTTGAGAAACAGAAGGAAGGTAAGAAACGTATGAGGCAGATTGGTAATGTTGAGATTCCGCAGAAAGCTTTTATGAGCGTACTGAAGCTGGATGATAAGTAAAATTTTTGTTCAGTCATATACAGAACTTCTCAGGTTAGTTCGCTGAGTATTAAAATTTTTAAAATGAATGTTATATTTGAAATAAAACAAGGATTCCGGCTCAGGAATCCTTGTTTTTGTGATGTTTTACACATTCTGTCAATAAATACTCGATTTGCCCATTAATGGAGCGGAAGTCATCTTCCGCCCATTGGGCCAGGTCATTCCAGAGGCTGGCAGACAGCCTTAAGGGAACCTGTTTTTTACTTTTATCTTTTGGTTTATTCTCCAACGCTGCCATCCTCCCTTTTTT
Organism: Robinsoniella sp. RHS; assembly: GCF_001029355.1. Lineage (NCBI taxonomy): Bacteria > Bacillati > Bacillota > Clostridia > Lachnospirales > Lachnospiraceae > Robinsoniella > Robinsoniella sp. RHS. Next base: position 14,717 of record NZ_JNGB01000016.1, on the reverse strand, counting down.
ATAGAAATAATGGTATTTGTGTTAATAAAGTGAGCCGCTGTTTACAATGGGCTGGGCATCTTTGTTACCGCAGAGTACAACCAGAAGATTGCTTACCATAGCAGCTTTTCTTTCTTCGTCTAATTCCACGATCTCGTTTTCGCTTAATTTCTGTAAAGCCATTTCCACCATGCTGACAGCACCTTCTACGATTTTCTGACGGGCATCGATAATAGCGGCTGCCTGCTGCCTCTGAAGCATTGCAGATGCGATCTCAGGAGCGTAGGAGAGATGGGTAATACGAACTTCAATAATGCTGATTCCCGCATCCTCTACTTTTTCCTGCAGCTCGCCTTTCATAATATCAGCGACTTCCTGGCTGCTGCCGCGAAGTGATCTTTCATCCCCGCCTTCACTGGTATCATAAGGATATCTTCTGGCTGCATTTCGTGTGATCGCGTCACACTGGATAGAAAGGTATTTTTTGTAGTTTTCTACATTTAATACAGCTTTTGTGGCATTTTCTACTTTCCAGATTACTACAGTTCCGATTTCGATCGGATTACCAAGTTCGTCATTCACCTTTTGCTTTTCATTGTTTAAAGTCAATGTCTTAAGAGATATTTTTTTGCTTCCTTCGCCTCCAATGTTAACGGCTGCACCGTTTCCGGCTGAGGCGCTTACATACTTTTTGACAGTTGGGTTAATTGCGGAGCAAAATGGGTTCACCCAGAAAAATCCATCGTTTTTTAAGGTTCCGTAGTAGTTACCAAAAAGGGCAAGAACCAGAGCTTCATTTGGATTAATGACTTTCAAACCTCCGAATCCAATACATGCAGCAATGAAAATGATAATTGACAATACAGCTAAAATTCCTTGTAAAGCACCTTCAAATACTGACATGCCTGCAATGAATAGGGCAACACTTCCTAAAAGACCGATAATGCACAGAAATAACATCCCCATGCCGTTTGCCGCTTTTAAATTTTTCTCTTCTGTTATCTTCTGTTTGTTGATCTCCATAATCCCATCCTCCTTCAGATGATTAAAATGATATTAAATTGATATCACTATGATAACTCTAAATAGTTTGAAAGTCAAGACATTTTAAATGAATTTTAGAAATATTGGTTTATATTTTATGCATTGTTATACTTCCCTGATATAGAGCCGGATTCCGTTGTAAAATATAGGGAAAAATGTTATACTCCAAGCAGAAATTGAGTGTTGGATATGCAGGGGAAAAGGGGTAAGCAATGAGAAAAAAATAATGTGAGAGGAGAAAAAGAGATGGGAGAGAGAAGGTATTTAGAAAGAGGGAATTTAGAAAGAAGACGTTTAGAAGAAACGTATTTATTAAGGAAGTATTTATTGGGGAAGTTTGCTGCCGCCGTTTATGTTTACATATTTATGGCAGCGGGGGTTTGTCTGCTGGGGATGATGGTCCCTGTATTGACAGCTAAGGCTGAGAATGCTGCAGTTTATGCAGAATTTACAACAGAATATGCGAAGCCGGGTATGGCGCTGGAAGTGGAGCTGTATGGGGATTCTTTAGCCGGGGACTACCAATATAAGTGGTCCGTGAATGGTAATGCAATCGATAATGACACAAACTCCTACATTCCATCGGAAGAAGATCTGGAATCTTTTATTGAAGTGACGGTCTATACGGAGGGTGGAAAAAATAGTTATTCCTGCAGTTTATATTGCAGCCAGCTTCCGGTTATGTATGTAACTACAGAGGCGGAGATCCAAAACAAAGAGGATTACGTTGCGGGAACCCTGACCACAAAGCGGAATGAAGAATATATGAATCAGGATGCAACTGTTTATAATGGTAATATCGAAATAAGATACCGCGGCAACAGTACGATGGGATATGATAAAAAACCATATAAAATCAAGCTGGATAAAAAGACAGATATGTTTGGATTTGGTAAGAACAAACACTGGGTTCTTCTTGCTAATCACCTGGATGGTGCCCTGATGCGCAATAAACTGGCATATGAATTGTCCGGATTCCTGGGTATGCCCTATATGCAGTCGACGGATGTGGTATTGATCATGAATGGCAGATATGACGGAATCTATCAGTTTTGTGAGCAGATCCGTGTGGATTATAAATCGGATGGAAACCGTGTGGATATTTATGATTGGGAGAAGGCTTCCGAGGACTTTGCCGGTATTATAGCAGAAGACAAGACGTCGGATTTTGATGAAAATCTTGTTGGGGATTTAGAAAATACAATGCTTAAGGATATGACATGGGCGACTACTCATCAAGTTTATTTTAATGGACAAAATTACAATCTGGATAATTACAACAAAATTAAGATACCAAAACTGTCAGGTGGTTTTTTAATAGAATTAGATTCTTATAACGATGAAAAATCGTCTTTCAATACATCATTGGGGCATCTGATAAAGTTCAAAAGTCCAGAATATGTTTATTCTAATAGAGAGTTAATGCAGTATGCCAGTGATTATTTAAATGCTTTTGAAAGGGCGATACAGTCCTATGACTTTTCGAGTAGCTGGAGCCAGAATCAAGTAAGCTACCCGCAGTTATTTGATATGGATTCCCTTGTGAAATTCTGGATGGTAAATGAATTATTTATGAACGAGGATGCAATGAAGAAAAGCACGTACATGTATAAAGACATTAATGGTATTTTCAGCATGGGACCAATCTGGGATATGGACTGGTCATCAGCATCAGATATCAGTGCAACAAATTTTCCATTAGAGTGGCAAACCCTTCATTTTAATGATGATAAGCAGAAATATCAATGGTATAAATATATGATACAGGATCCTTACTTTGCCATAAAAGCAAGAGAACTGTATCAGGAAATACGCGGGACTTATCTCCGGGATCTGATCAGTACGAATGGCATCATAGAGACAAACAGAAGTTATTTAGGCCCTGCAGCCCAGGCAAATACAGAGAGATGGAATGGAAGTGGAGGGTTTCCGTATGGGGGATTTGATTATCAAGTTAATGAACTGAAAAATTTTCTGACAACAAGAATTTTCTGGCTGGATAATCAGTTCGCTACCGTAGAATCTCTGATGGATTCCTGGAATACAAACAGACTGGACGACGGCATAACAGGAGAATTAGACGTATCCCAAAATAACATAAATACAGCGACAGTTACAGTGCCAAAGGAGATCACGGAAATAGCACTGACCGTAAATGGAATTTATGCAGGTGTCGGGAAGGTAAAAGACGGCAAGGTTACGGTCAGCTTTGATGATACCTTTGTGAAGATTGGCGGCAATGCAGAGAATATTGCTGTTTATTGTGGAAAAGATAGGAATAACCAGACATACTATCAATATCAGTCCTTTACGAAGGAATCCCAACCCGTGATTCCCAGCTATCAGATCTCGGTAACGGCATCAGAAGGCGGCAGGGCTTATATCGAATCAGAAGAAGGGGAACTTTCTGGAATTGAAGTTCAGGAGGGAAGTACAGTTGCGGTAATGGCAGCTGCAGATGAAGGCTATGAGTTTCGAGGATGGTATGAAGATAAAGTAAGTGACGAAAATAAAGTATCTTCAGAGGCAGCTTATAATTTTACGGCATCAGCAGACCGGAAATTATTGGCTGAATTCCAAAAGATGCAAGTACAGCCTGAACCCGATCCGGAACCGAAACCGGAGCCCAAACCAGAGCCGAAACCGGAACCGAAACCAGAACCGAAACCAGAACCGAAACCAGAACCGAAACCGGAACCCAAACCGGAACCAGCGCCAAAGCCGGAGCCGGCAGTGGCAAAACCGGTTCAGCTAAAAGCAGCATCTATTAAGGCATCCAGCCTGAAGCTGACATGGAAAAAGGCAGCTAATGCTGTTTCCTATAAAGTTTACCGTGCAGTGAAGAAAAATGGGAAATATGAACTGCAGGCTGAAACGAAGAAGACCAGCTACAAAGATACAAAAGTAGTTCCGAAAAAAACATACTATTATAAGGTTCAGGCGGTTAATAAAAACTCCGGCAAATATTCAGCGGTTACAAAGCTGAAAACAAAAGCGCTTACTGTCCCCAATATAAAGCTGAAATCCGTGAAAAAGAAACAGGTCAAAATATCCTGGGATAAGATTTCCGGAGCGAAAAAATATGTGGTTTACCGTTCAGATAAAGAGAAAGGAAAATATAAAAAGGTTGCAGTAACTGCAAAAACAAGTTATAAAGATACTAAGAAAATAAAATCTAAGAAAGTATATTATTATAAAGTCCGCGCTTACCATACCAGAACAAGCGATGGAACCATATCAAAAATAAATTCAATTAAAGTAAAATAAAGAACAGCCAAATAAAGAACAGCCAAATAAGGAACAGCAGTGCTGCCGGTTCACCCGTCAACATTGCTGTTCCGGAGAGGATGAATAAAATGGAACAGACGAAAAATTTAGGCATCTACATTCATATACCATTTTGTATTCGTAAATGCGCATATTGTGATTTCCTGTCTTTTACTTCTGAAGAGGAGGCAAGAAAAAAATATGCAGAATCCCTGATATCTGAAATCCAACAGTTTGAAGACGTGAAAAGATGGCACGTTACTTCTATATTTATTGGAGGAGGTACGCCGTCCGTGCTAAAGGAAGAGGAGACCGGCAGGATTCTGGAGGCAATTCAGAATAAATTCAATATGGACGAGGATGCAGAGATTACGACAGAAGCAAATCCTGGAACGCTTACGAAAGATAAGCTTTACACTTACCGGAGACAGGGCATTAACCGTCTCAGTCTGGGGCTTCAGTCTGTTCACGACAAGGAGTTAAAGCTTCTTGGAAGAATTCACACATATGATGATTTTCTAAAAGGCTTTCACCTGGCAAGAGAAGCAGGATTTTCTAATATTAATGTGGATTTAATGTCAGCTCTCCCGGGGCAGACAGCAGATTCCTGGAAAGAAAGCCTGTTAAAGATATTGCGGCTGAAGGTAGAGCATATCTCCGCTTACAGCCTGATCATAGAAGAGGGAACACCGTTCTATGAGAAGTATGCCGATGATGCAAAACTTCGGGATATGGGTGAAGACTGTCACATACTTCCTTCGGAAGAAGAGGATCGCGGGATGTACTATGAGACACGGCGCCTGACTGGGGAATATGGACTGGAACAGTATGAAATTTCTAATTATGCAAAACCGGGATACGAATGCAGGCATAATCAGGCTTACTGGCTGAGGCAGGATTATCTGGGATTTGGCTTAGGTGCCTCATCGCTCATAGACAATGTGCGTTTACGCAATACAGTAGATTTAGCACAGTACAACCAGGGAATTTTCAAGAAAGAAGAAAGGGAGGTGCTGTCGTTACAGGAACAAATGGAAGAAACTATGTTCCTGGGGCTGCGTATGAAAGGGGGAATTTCAACAGTAGAATTCGAAACGGCTTTCCATACTCCATTTTCTGCTGTCTATGGAAAGACAGTGCTTGGCTTGAAAAATGAAGGGCTGGTGCAGACTGAGGATGAAAGAGTCTTCTTAACAGAAAAAGGATTTGATTTAAGCAATTATACACTGGCGCAGTTTTTGCTATAGCTATAAAAAGTGTAATAAATCCGGTTTTTTAACTGCAAAATATAACCAAATTTCTGAAGGAAATTAATTAAATTTTAAAGAAATGTTAAATAGTGGTTGAAAAGTCGTAATATATTGTGTATAATTAGCTCGTAACTTTGAAATGGAGTATGAAGAAAACAAGGGAATTTATATGAACAAAAAGGTTAAAGTTTTAATTTTGATGTGTTGTCTAGTAGTTGGCATGATTATACCAATGAAGCCGGAAGCAGCGGCAGCCTCCAGACTAAAGATTAGCGGACATAGTTATCCGGTATCTCATAAGTTAGGAACCAGCTTTTCACTAAAGGGAAGGATCTCATCAAATTATAAGATCAAAAGGATAACCGCAGGAATATACAATTCTTCTGGTAAGAAATCGTATTATAAGAGTAATATTTATCCGAATACGAAGAAATACAATCTGGCATATTCACCGGCTGATTATGCTTTACAGTTTGACAGATTAAAAAAAGGTAAGTATTTATACAAGGTTACGGCGAAAGATGCGTCTGGGAAATCAAGAACTTTGGTGAAAAGAACATTCAATGTTGTCACTAAAACTTCGAACCTAAAGATTACAAGTCCGGTACCAAGTTCCGATTTTGCAATAAATGCAGGTGGGCTCTATACGGTAGGCGGAACGGTAAAATCCAATTATAAGATTACGAATGTAACGGCGAAGGTTACTGATGCAGGCGGGGCAACCAAGTTCTCCAGATCAGTGAAGCCAAATACCAAGACTTTTAAAATAGGTTTTGAAATTGACAGTGCGATGTCATTTAATACACTCCCGGCAGGTACCTATAAGTATATTGTAACTGCAAAGGATAAATCAGGGAAATCCAAAACATTGGTAAAAAGAACCCTGACCGTAAAAAGCAATACACCTTCCAATCCGGATAACGGTTCAAACGGAGGTTCTTCAGGAGGCAGTAATTCAGGAGGAAATTCCAGTGGATCGACAGCTAATTTTGTTCAGCGAACGGTTCCGCCGGATCTGAATAATGGAAGTTACTATTCAGGACTCTATAATATTTACTTCAACTTTGATTATCTGGCACCAACGGGTAAGAAGACCAGCGGCGGCTATAACAGAGGCAATTGTACCTGGTATGCATGCGGAAGAGCAAGAGAAGTTATGCTGCAGGCAGGAAAGTCTCCAAATATGTCTATCTTCGGACCGGATCCGGTAGGTATCTGGAACGCAAATAAGAAAGACAAGGTCTATGCATATGGTTCTACTCCAAAGGTTGGTTCATTAGTAATCTTTGATTACAACTCTTCAGGAGATGCACATATTGCAATGGTTGAGGCGATTATCAATGGTGTGCCATACGTTTCCGAATCCGGATACAGCATGACTAGTGTAAAACCAACTGCTTCGAATATATCTTTCCACTATGGAAATATGTATGAGTGGGGTGCTGGAAGAAGAATTTTAGGATACATATATTTAATATAGGATGAGTTGGAAAGCCTGTACCAGTTTTAGGACAGAGTCCAGTGAAAAAGAATGCCTTAGCAGAGACGAGATAGTCTTTGCTAAGGCATTTTATTATGAGTGGAATATTTGATCAGTCAGATATTGATGGATGGCTTTTGAAGTATCCTGAGTATAATGAAGACCGTCCACTGTATCGAATCCATTCTTTATGAGATAATTGTAGCAGTCCAGGTATCGGTTACTGAATATCTCCTGAAGAGATCCATTAAAATTTTGGATTTCAGCATTTGTGATTCCCTTGCACTTTTCTTCATTTACAGGATTCACAGACATAAAATAGAAAGATGCATCGGGATAGCTCTGAATCAATTCCTTAAATAGTGTCAGATAAAGACTGATATTTTCTACATCATTGACGCCCAGATTGAAGACGACTGTCTCGTCAGGTGATTCAGCCAGGACACCTTTTAACTCCGTCAGGCCTGTCTGCTTGAACCATTCATATCCTTCGCCCTCTTTTGCAATATATACAGTAGAATCTGAAGAATCAGATTTCATGGCCTCTTTCATAGCGACAGTTCGGGAATCCCCTACCAGAACGAAAGAAGAATCCGCATCTGCTGCAGAATTGCCGTTTGCCTGGTTGGATAAATGATCAGCAGACATTTGTTCATTTTCACTTTTAAAGGCATTATTTCCTCCATTTTGGGCATTTTCATAAAAAGGGAGGTATTTCTTGAGTGGGTTTGTATCTTCCATCATATAGAGCATCAGAATGGCGGACAGCGCCAGTAAAGCTGCTATTGATAATGATGCAAAGATCACAATCAGCGTATTTCCTTTTTTCATAATATTCATGCTGCCGGGTGGGCAGTATCCTTTCCTAGTCTTATCCTGTTGTATTTAGTACCAAAGCAGTTTGAAATTGCATGAACGATAAAATTCACTATACTATTTTACCTATAAATGTCAAATAGTTCAAGCTTTTTTAAATCCATGATATACTTTGTTAAATATAAAAATTAAAATAATTTCTAAAAAAAGTATAAATACTATTGACAAAAAAAAGGCAGAGTGCTATTTTATGTACATAGATGTTAGCACTCCACTCAGACGAGTGCTAACAACAACTAAAAAGGAAGGAGGATTTAAGGATGCAGCTAGATGAAAGAAAGACGAAAATTCTTCATGCCATTATAAAAACGTATCTGGAAACCGGAGAACCGGTAGGATCCAGAACGATATCTAAGTATGCTGATTTGAATCTGAGTTCCGCAACAATTCGCAATGAAATGTCAGATCTGGAGGAATTGGGGTATATCATTCAACCACACACTTCAGCTGGCAGGATTCCTTCTGATAAAGGTTACCGATTATATGTTGACCGGATGATGGAGGAAAAAGAGCGGGAAGTTACCGAAATGAAAGAACTGATGATTCAGAAGCAGGATAAGATGGATCTGGTGTTAAAACAGGTGGCAAAGGTTCTGGCGTTAAATACCAACTATGCTACCATGATAACGGCACCTCAGTATCACCGGACGAAGCTTAAGTTCATTCAACTGTCTATGGTAAGCGAAGACCAGATACTGGCCGTAGTTGTGACAGAAGGTAATGTAGTCAAGAATAAGATGCTTCATATAGAACACTGCCTGGATAATGAGACCATCCTGAAGCTGAATATTTTACTAAACACAAGCTTAAACGGATTGACTATAGAACAGATCAATCTTGGGATGATTGCGAAATTAAAAGAACAGGCAGGCATTCACAGCCAGGTAGTAAACAGTGTTCTGGACGCTGTAGCAGAAGCAATAAGACTGGATGACGACGATCTGGAGATTTATACCAGCGGCGCAACTAATATTTTTAAATATCCGGAGCTTAGCGACAGTGAAAGGGCCAGCGAGCTGATCAGTGCATTGGAAGAGAAGCAGCAGCTGGTAAGCCTTGTACATGAAACCATGTCCGAGGGGGAGCACAATGGCATACAAGTCTATATCGGTGATGAAACACCGGTGAAGAATATGAAAGACTGCAGTGTAGTAACAGCTACCTATGAATTAGGTGAAGGAATGCAGGGTACGATAGGTATTATCGGCCCAAAGCGAATGGATTACGAGAAGGTTGTGAATACATTGAAAACATTAATGGTGCAGCTGGATGAATTATTTGATAAAAGCTAGGGAAAGGCGGTAACAAAATTGGCAGACGAAAATTTAAAAAAAGAAATGGAAGAATCTGTGGAAGACAAGGTAGATGAGGCCACAGAGGAAGCAGTAGAAGAAAATGCGGAAGAGGAAGCCGCAGAAACTTTAAACGAAACTCCTGAAAGTGAAGAAGCTGACGAAGATACAGAAAAAGAAGAAGCTGAAAAAGAATCAGGAGACGGCAAAGAAGTAAAAAAAGGTTTCTTTGGCAAGAAAAAAGACAAGAAAGATAAGAAAGACGTTCAAATTGAAGAACTGACAGACAGGCTGAAACGCCAGATGGCAGAATTTGATAACTTCCGTAAGAGAACGGAAAAAGAAAAGAGCGCAATGTTTGAAGTGGGAGCAAAAAGTGTAATTGAAAAAATGCTTCCGGTTGTAGATAATTTCGAACGAGGATTGGCAGCAGTTCCGGAAGATAAAAAAGATGATCCTTTTGCTGAAGGAATGGAAAAAATCTACAAACAGCTTATAGGAACTTTAGAAGAATTAGAAGTAAAGGCAATTGAGGCTGTGGGACAGGAATTTGATCCGAATTTCCACAATGCGGTAATGCATATTGAAGATGAAGAACTTGGTGATAATATAGTTGCCGAGGAATTCCAAAAAGGTTACACCTACCGTGAAAATGTAGTAAGACACAGCATGGTTAAGGTGGCAAATTAAGCAAATTGTGTGATGTAACAGTCACCTCTTTTAAATAGTAAATAACAATCTCAAATCATAATATATTAAATTAGGAGGAAACAACAATGGGAAAAATTATCGGTATCGACTTAGGAACAACAAATAGCTGTGTAGCAGTTATGGAAGGTGGTAAACCAGTAGTTATCGCCAATACAGAAGGTGCCAGAACTACACCATCCGTAGTGGCATTCACAAAAACAGGAGAAAGACTGGTAGGTGAACCTGCTAAACGTCAGGCAGTAACAAACGCAGACAAAACAATTTCTTCTATTAAAAGGCATATTGGTACAGATTACAGAGTAGCTATTGATGATAAAAAATATTCACCACAGGAAATTTCTGCTATGATCCTTCAGAAAATGAAAGCAGATGCGGAAGCATACCTTGGTGAAAAAGTTACGGAAGCAGTTGTTACCGTTCCTGCTTACTTCAATGATGCTCAGCGTCAGGCAACAAAAGATGCAGGTAAAATTGCAGGATTAGATGTAAAACGTATTATCAACGAGCCAACAGCAGCAGCTCTGGCTTATGGTCTTGACAACGAAAAAGAACAGAAAATCATGGTATATGACTTAGGTGGCGGTACATTCGACGTATCCGTTATTGAAATCGGTGAAGGTGTTATCGAAGTATTATCTACTGCAGGTGATAACAGACTTGGTGGAGATGACTTCGACCAGAAGATCACAGATTATATGTTAGCAGAATTCAAGAAAAATGAAGGTGTGGACTTATCTAACGACAAGATGGCTCTTCAGAGATTAAAAGAAGCAGCTGAAAAAGCTAAGAAAGAACTTTCCAGCGCAACTACAACAAATATCAACCTGCCATTCATCACAGCTACAGCAGAAGGTCCAAAACATTTTGATATGAACCTGACAAGAGCTAAATTTGATGAGCTGACACATGATTTAGTAGAAAGAACAGCTACACCTGTTACAACAGCGTTAAAAGACGCAGGATTAACAGCAAGCGAAATATCTAAAGTATTATTGGTTGGTGGATCAACACGTATCCCGGCTGTACAGGACAAAGTAAAATCCCTGACAGGTAAAGAGCCAAGCAAAACTTTAAACCCGGATGAATGTGTTGCATTAGGTGCATCCGTACAGGGTGGTAAATTAGCAGGCGATGCAGGCGCAGGCGATATCTTATTATTGGATGTTACACCATTGTCACTTTCTATCGAAACAATGGGCGGCGTTGCTACCAGATTGATCGAGAGAAATACAACAATTCCTACAAAGAAGAGCCAGATCTTCTCAACTGCAGCAGATAACCAGACAGCAGTTGATATCCATGTAGTACAGGGTGAAAGACAGTTTGCCAAAGATAACAAATCTCTTGGACAGTTCAGACTGGACGGAATCCCACCAGCAAGAAGAGGTGTTCCTCAGATCGAAGTTACTTTCGATATTGATGCAAACGGTATTGTTAATGTATCTGCAAAAGATCTTGGAACAGGCAAAGAACAGCATATTACAATTACTTCCGGTTCCAATATGTCTGACAATGAAATCGATAAGGCAGTAAAAGAAGCTGCTGAATACGAAGCACAGGACAAAAAACGTAAAGAAGCAATTGATGCCCGCAATGATGCAGATTCTATGGTATTCCAGACAGAAAAAGCATTAGAAGAAGTAGGCGATAAGATTGATGCTAATGACAAGACCGCTGTGGAAGCTGATCTTGCAGCATTAAAAGAATTAATTGAAAAATCCAATCCGGAAGAAATGACTGAAGCTCAGGTTGCTGAAATCAAGGCTGGAAAAGAAAAATTAATGGAAAGCGCTCAGAAATTATTTGCAAAAGTATATGAGCAGGCTCAGGGAGCGGCAGGAGCAGAAGGTGCAGGCCCGGCTCCGGAAGGCGGCGAAGCTTACCAGGCAGATGATGTAGTTGACGGCGATTACAAAGAAGTGTAGAATAGATACTTGAAACAATGACTTCAGCAGCATCTGGCTGCTGAAGTCATTGATATGAATGGAATTAACAGGGAAACTGTTTGATGGCTACATCAGGCAGAATCTGTATTAGGAAAGGTGAACAAAATGGCAGAGAGCAAACGTGATTATTACGAGGTCCTCGGCGTAGACAGAGGCGCTGATGATGCTACGATTAAAAAAGCATACAGACAGTTAGCCAAAAAGTATCATCCTGACATGAATCCCGGAGATAAAGAGGCGGAAAAGAAATTTAAAGAGGCTTCAGAAGCATATGCAGTTCTGAGTGATGCTGATAAAAAGAGGCAGTACGACCAGTTTGGTCATGCAGCTTTTGACCAGGGAGGCGGCGGAGCTGGCGGCTTCGGTGGATTTGATTTCAATGGCGCCGATATGGGAGATATTTTCGGAGATATCTTTGGCGATTTATTTGGCGGCGGAAGAAGAAGTGCGAACAGCGGTCCTATGAAAGGGGCCAATCTTCGCGCCAGTGTACGTATAACCTTCGAAGAGGCTGTGTTTGGCTGCGAGAAGGAATTGGATTTAAATTTAAAGGATGAGTGTAAAACCTGCCACGGAACCGGTGCAAAACCGGGAACAAGTCCTGAGACTTGTCCGAAATGCGGTGGTAAAGGCCAGGTTGTATTTACACAGCAGTCCTTATTTGGCACAGTTCGTAATGTGCAGACCTGTCCGGACTGTAGCGGAACAGGTAAGATAGTAAAAGAAAAATGTACCGATTGTCATGGAAGCGGCTATACATCCAGCAGAAAGAAAATTGCTGTCAGTGTACCGGCAGGTATTGATGACGGTCAGAGCATCCGTATTCGTGATAAAGGTGAGCCTGGCACAAACGGCGGTCCAAGAGGAGACCTTCTGGTGGAAGTAAGAGTTGCAAGACATCCTATTTTCCAGAGACAGGATATGAATATTTTCTCAACAGCACCGATCTCTTTTGCACAGGCAGCTCTGGGTGGTGAAGTACGGATCAGTACCGTAGACGGTGATATTCTGTATGATGTAAAACCAGGTACCCAGACAGATACCAAAGTGCGTTTAAAAGGAAAAGGCGTGCCTTCACTGCGCAATAAATCTGTTCGCGGAGACCACTATGTAACCTTGGTGGTACAGGTACCAACCAAGCTGAATGAAGATGCAAAAGAAGCGCTTCGCAGCTTTGATGCAGCAACCGGAAATTCCTTAAACCAGAAGAATGCGGGTGCGGAAAAGCCGAAGAAAAAGGGCTTTATGGATAAATTAAAAGAAACTTTTGAAGATTAATAGCAGGAGGGTACTGCGTGGTCTGTTGAGACATTAATATGTTTTGTCAGACTATGCAGACCCTCTTTTCTTAATTTTTTATAATTATGGGAAGCCTTTTCTTAATTTTTCCTATAATGTCTGGGAATTGTTGACAAACAGGATTCTAACGGGTATTATAAGAATATAGAAACAATTGTGATGAGGGATAGGTATGCAGACAGATACTTGTTAAGACTCTAATTCTAAAATCATGAGCCGGCCGGCAATATAGATATGATTCATAGATATAATTCGGCTGCATCAATTTGTTTTCAGGCTTTATGACGAATGTCATCGAAAAATAAAATATAAAGGAGAGAAGGTGTCGTTATGAAGAGAAAGATCGTAAATAAACTGTTGGCGATCTGCTTATCAATAAGTATGATAGCTGGAACGGGATTACCGGTTACAGCAGCGGGTACAGAGAATACGCCACAGACTACAGTTACTACCGAAGCAACAACAGAAAAAACTACAAGCAGTACATCAACGCTTTACAAAGTAAAACTTACATTACCTGGTATCACAGCGGCAACAAGTGTAAAATCATTATCTGTTAAACAAAATGGAAAAGATTATACATATGATTACAAAGATTTGAAGACGGATGATAAAGGAGTCCTTTATTTAAAGCTTCCTGCAAATGCCAAGGGCCAGACAACATCTATTACAGTAAATGACGTTAGTTTTTCCGGAACCGTAAACGCGAATGATGACAATGCATTTGCAGCACCTCCGGCAAAGACAGAATCTGAGAAGACTACAGAAAAAGCAACAGAAAAAGCTACCGAAAAGGCTACCGAAAAGGCTACTGAAAAAACAACTGCAAGTTCTGAGACAGAAACAGCGAAGGGAACAGAGGCTGCTACAGAGCCTACTGAATCAACAGAAAAGAAGTCCCCGGAAACTGAGCCGGTAACGGATACGAAGGCTACAGAAGATAGCAAAGTACCGGATACGGAAGCACCTACTACAGAGAGCCAGAAAGCAACTGAAACAACGGGTCAGACAGACAGCAATAAGACGACACCGGGTGAATCAGAAACGACTGATACGAATGGATCGCATAAAGCATCGGCAGTTGATAATATTAAAATTGATTATGCCAATGAGACGCTGACGAATGTTACATCAGATATGGAGTACAGTGTTGATAATAAAGTAAGCTGGAAAAATTGTGTGGCAGATGGTCAGGGTATGAAGATTACGGATGAAATGTTGAATAAATCTGTTTGGATTAAACTGAAAACTGAAGCTGACGGGAAAGAATTTAAAATTCCTAAAAAAGATGATGCACCGAATGTAACAGCGACAAATGCGTCAGCTAAAGATAAGAAGGATGGTACTTTGACAGTAACAAACCCGGGAAGTGCAGTATACGAGTATCATATTACGGGTGGTGCTTGGGCTGGTATGACGGCTGGTAAAGCTACAGGTTTAGCAGCAGGTTCGTATGAAGTTCGTAAGAAAGCTACTGATACAGCATTTGCAAGTGAGATAGCTGTGGCAAATGTAAATGGATCATATGTTAAGAACATAGCTTTTCTGACAGGTATTATAAATATACTGATAA
>NZ_JNGB01000158.1:0-5037 GCF_001029355.1 Robinsoniella sp. RHS | reverse complement strand
CGATACCTTTGATTACCTTCTGCCAGAATTCCGAAACTCCGCACATAACCATACCGTCATTAATAACGCCGATTACAAATGCACCTACGATTGTGCCGCCTATGGTGCCCACACCGCCAGCCATGGAAGTTCCGCCAAGTACTGCCGCCGAAATCGCGTTCATCTCCCAGCCTTCACCGGTTGCCGGATGTGCAGCAACCAACTGTCCTGCAGCGATCATACCAACCATTACGGAACAAAAGCCTGAAAACATATATACATAGGTCTTTACTCTCTTCACCTTGATACCGGACAGCCTGGCTGCCCTTTCATTTCCACCGATTGCCAGAACATGCCAGCCAAATGGTGTATACTTTAAGATAAGCGCAGCTCCCACTGCAATCAGCGCAAGTATGATTACACCTACCGGGATGCCTGCTACTGTACTTCCCAAAAACTCAAATCCATTGTTGCCCAACACTTTGTTACCTACAATGTTGGAAAAAGTCTTACCTCCGGAACGGAGATTTGCAAATCCTCTTGCCACGTTCATAATTCCAAGTGTGGCAATAAATGGTGCCACATTAAATTTCGTTATAATAAAACCATTCAGCCATCCCGCAAAAACACCTACCAGAGCAGTAATTAAGATTACCCAGGGTACGCTGAAATAAATCGTAACTCCAAACATTGGAAGTGTCAGGCCTTCATTAATCAATCCGCCTGCAATCATTCCTCCAAGCCCTGCGATAGCACCTACAGACAGGTCAATTCCGCCCGTAATGATAACATAAGTCATACCAAGTCCCAGTATTCCATAAAGGGCAACGTGTTTTGCAACCAGAAGTCCTGTATTCAATGTGAAAAATGTAGGTGTTATGATACTGAAAAACAGTACCAGCACAATTAAAACAATAAATGTCCTTCCTTTCAGCAGTGTCATGGCAATGGAATTATATGTACCTGTATTATTTTTCTTACCCATTTTAATTCTCCTCTTTTCTATTCATTAATCTGTGTATGGTGTCCTTTATAAGAGGACAGTACTAACTGATCTTCCGTAATCTCATCTCCGCTGAATTCACCGGTTTTAATCCCGTTGGACAGGACAATGACTCTGTCTGCAATTGCTACGATCTCTTTCAGCTCTGAGGAAACTACAAGGATTGATAAGCCCCGTTCCGCATATTGGTTGATAATATCAAACACTTCCGTTTTGGCTCCGATGTCGATTCCCCTGCTGGGTTCATCCAATAGCAGTATTTTGGGATTGGTCAGGATTCCTTTCCCGATGACACACTTCTGCTGGTTCCCCCCGGAAAGGGAAAGAATCGGCAGCTTTTTATCAGCCACTTTAATTTGAATGTCCTGAATCTGTTCTTCAACATGCCTGCTTTCTTCTTTTTCATTCAGGAAAAAATGTCTGGCATATTTCTTCAGGCTGGATAGGGAAATATTTTTCCCGATGTCTAATGTCTGCACCAGCCCTTCTGCCTGGCGGTCTTCCGGTACCAGTGCAAAACCGCGGGCAATCTGTTCGGAAATGTTACGGATCTGTAATTTATCACCGTCTATCATTACCTCTCCGGTATGTTCCGGCCTCATTCCCATGATGCATTCAAAGATTTCTGTCCGGCCTGCACCCATCAGCCCATATATTCCCAGTATCTCGCCTTTTTTCAGGTTGAATTCTATGTCCTTCAGAAGATATCCACCGCCCTTTTTCGGAAGCGTCAGCCCTTTCACCTCCATTACTGTCTCTGCCTTCTTCCAGTTAATTCCCCGCTCTTTTTTCGGATAGGATTTCCCTTCACCTACCATTCGCTGAACAATCCACGGTACATCAATGTCTTTTACTTCTGCCTTGGCTACGAACTTTCCATCCCGCAGAATCGTTACGTTATCACCGATCCTCATGATCTCTTCCAGTCGGTGGGATATGTATACAATTGACATACCCTGGCTGGTAAATTCCCTCATGAGTTTGAATAAAACCTCTACTTCCTGTTCACTTAAGGAAGAGGTCGGCTCATCCATAATGAGGATCTTTAAATCTTCCTGCACTACATTTCTGGCAATCTCGATCATCTGCTGCTGTCCAACCCTCAGGTCCCCCACGAGAATATTCTCATTAATGGGATGTTCCAGCCTCTCTAATACTGCTCTGGTCAATTCTGCATGCTTTTTATTATCCAGCTTCAGTCCCTTAGTCTGTTCTCTGCCCATAAATATATTCTGGTATACATTCAGGTTTGGATACAGGCTGAGCTCCTGATGGATAATGCCGATTCCATGTTTTCTCGCCTCTGTTGTATCTTTGAAGACGACCTCTTTATCATCCATATACATTTTACCGGAGGACGGCTGCTCAATTCCCGCAATTAACTTCATCAGCGTAGATTTGCCTGCTCCGTTTTCTCCGATTAAAACATTGACCTTTCCTTTCTCCACGTCATAGGAAACCTGGTCTAACGCCTTTGTTCCGGGATAAATTTTATTCATGCACTCGGCATGTAAAACTACATTTTCTTTCATTTTCAGGCCTCCTGCCACTTCGCTTATTTTTCGGTGATGCTGATTGGTGTAATTAGTATGGATGTATTGTCACTGACCGAGAAGCATCCCACAAACTCTATAGTCTTTCCTTTCAGCCCTTTTGCAATGTCCGGATTAATAACCGTTTCCTGAATCAAAGCGTGGATACCCTGTGATACCTGGGCATATTCTTCCTGATTGGTATAGTCCCCAAACTTAATAAATGACAACGCATCTCTCACGGCCGAGCCTTTAATAACGGAACCTATCTGCATTTTGATTTCTTCCGGTCCCGAATAGCCCTCCAGGGAAACCGTCATGAAGCCCGCTTTTTTTTCTGCCTCCACTTCCTGAACCGTTACCGTTCCCTTTACGGTATAGGTCAACTCTCCCGAATCTCCCATGGAATATTTTCCATACTTCTCTGCAACAGATTTCAGATCCCCGTTTGCTTCTGTCAGTAACGTGCCAAGATCCACCGCTTTTTCACCCAGCTCCGGCAAAGCCTTTGATTCCCAGAAAGAGGCAACATCGTCTCCTGCACTGAATTTTTCTTCACCTGTCAGAGCTGCCTCATCTCCTATTTTTACTACCTTAATACAGCCCGTCAGTGAGGTTGACGCCAATGACAGGGCTAATAGCAATATCACAATTCTTTTTTTCATACATTCTCCTTCTTTCCATACTTTTCATTCTTTTCAAACATATTGATATAAAAAATTAATAACTTTTATATAAATTATTTATATACATTTTAACAAACTCCCTAATCCAAAAATATAATCATTCTGAAATAAAATATAACGATTCTGACTTTTTACTTTTCGGACGGCGGTTTTCTATGTTCCTTCTATATATAATTTCGGGCAGACGAAAAAGATTCCCGTACTGCACGTTAAATTGCAGTACCGGAATCTTTTTATATTCGTTCTTTTACAATCTTTTTTCTATCCGCTTTGTATATAGGTAATGTACGAAAAGATGGGGAAAACTGGTATGGAAAATCTGCATGTAGATCGTACTTTTCCTATCCTCTTACATTGATATACTTTTTGGTATCTTCAGGATATCTTCTATTGCCATTTCTGTAAATTCTGCTATCTCCTGTATGGTTTTCCCGGCACGAATCATGTTTTCTGCAATTTTTATCTGCTTTCTGTGTTCACCTTCCTCCAACCCTTCCTCAAATATGATTCTCTCTACTTTCAACATACGAATTTCCCTCCTTATCTCTTCTGCCAGCTGACTGCTTATAATCTTATCAGCGAAAGTCAATAGTCCCGCCATAATAAACGTGCGGTCGTTTTCATTTTGTATTTCTTTTGCTAACATGATGATTTCTTTTAGAAGAACTTGTTTTTCTTGTTTTCCTTTTACTGTTAATGGTAATATAATCATTTGCATATTTTCATCATCTGTCAGTTTCTCATGGCATTTTATTTTCTTCTTTATATTTTCATAAATACGGGCAGTGTCTAAGCCGCATAGAAATGCCTGCTCAATTTTAAAAGTAAGGCATCCAATATCCAGAACATCGTTTGCCTGTTCCACATCGGAGGTATATAGGATTAAAACCCTAATTTTCACCCCTATCCATCCCTTTCCCAACCTTTTTAATATTCTGCAGACATAGCTCAGATAATCTAAAATATCATCATTTAAAAATTTGCTTTCATAATCTACCAGTACAATGCTGTTATCTTCCAGCAAAAACAAATTGTCTAATCTCAGCTCATTTACTTGAATGCTGGGCAGATTGGTTGGCAGTACCTCAATGATCCTGGGTAAATCGATTCCGTAAACAGAAAATGATTTCTCTTTTAGTGACTCAGCAAAAATTTTAGATAAAATATCTTTGTTTTGATACGCAATTCCTTCCAACGACAACACTCTCCTTCACGTGCAAACGTACCATCATACATATATTACGTGAAAAGGAAAATAACTTTTAAGTATATATGTAACATCATACTTTGCTTAACAAACAGGGGTTTTTGATTTGAATAAATCAGAAGTTTACAGAAAATAAAAGATTATAAAATACACATAAATTGATCGGTGAATTTCTTATTATTTTTTAATATATCATAACTATAAGAATAATGCAAGGGTTTATTCTACTAATACTACAATTCATAATTTCCGCTTATAAATATACTACAACAATACTGGTCTTTACTTAGCGAGGATATCGGGAGTCCATGCAGTTATAAAATACTAAATTTGGGTTTAGCTGATTAAGACGCTTTGTAGATGTAGGTAGTGTACGGAAAGAGAAGGGGGCGGACCAGGACATTGGTTTGGAAGGCTTACCGCAGAACTGGCATTTTCTAACCTTCCCGGAGCACTTTTTGGCGGCACGCGGGCATTCGCTCCGAAATCCTGATGCATTTCGCAGCTCACTGCCCGCTTAGTATCCGATGGGAGCCAGTCGAATACTATCCGCCAAAAAGCACTTCGGGAAGGTAAGTAAATGCTCAGCTCTGCTATACGCCTTCAAAACCAATGTCCTGGTCCGCCCCC
>NZ_JNGB01000157.1:0-3744 GCF_001029355.1 Robinsoniella sp. RHS | reverse complement strand
TTCTGGATTTATACGCCAAAGATGAATTATAAATATGAGATCTTTTCCTGCCATGAAGTAGGAGCAGTGAGCAATACCTATCAGATATCTTTTGCTAAAGATAAAGATTTCCAGGATTATCTGGATGAAGCTGTGGAGCATTCGGTAGTGAAAAGCACAGCAAAGGTTACAGCAAAAGACCATATAGTAACTCTTTCAACCTGTACCGGAAATGAAGCAACCAGGTTTGTGGTGCAAGGGGTACTTGTGGATTCTATTAAAGTGAAATAATTTTAACAATCAAAGTTATCGTTATTCAAAGATATGGAAACAATAAGTGAAGGAGGAATGGAAATGGATAAAACAGAGCAATTAAAACAAATGATTGCAGAAAGCCGGAATGTTGTGTTTTTCGGAGGAGCGGGAGTCTCTACAGAAAGTGGGATTCCAGATTTTCGAAGTGTAGACGGTCTGTATAATCAGCAATATGACTATCCGCCGGAAACGATATTAAGCCATACCTTCTTTATGAGGGATCCAAAAGAGTTCTATCGTTTTTACCAGAATAAAATGCTTTGTCTGGATGCGAAGCCAAACACTGCCCACCGGAAACTGGCACAGTGGGAAGAAGAAGGAAAGCTAAAGGCAGTCATAACCCAGAACATTGACGGTCTGCATCAGAAAGCCGGAAGCAAAGAGGTTCTGGAGCTGCATGGCAGTGTCCATAGGAATTACTGTATGAAATGCAAAAAACCTTATGATGCCGGGTATATGCTGGAATCCAAAGGAATACCTTCCTGTGAATGCGGCGGTATTATAAAACCGGATGTGGTGTTGTACGAAGAGGGACTGGATGAGCAGATAATGTCCAGGGCAATATCCTATATTGCCAAGGCGGATGTGCTCATTGTAGGCGGTACGTCTCTGGCAGTGTATCCCGCAGCAGGTCTGATTGATTATTACAGAGGGAATAAACTGGTTTTAGTGAATAAAACAACAACTCCAATGGATCATAATGCGGACTTACTTGTGCAGGGAAGCATCGGGGAAATATTTGCAGCGATATAAGGAGGCAAAAATATGGTTTATGAAGTTGGCGATATCGTAAAATTAAAAAAGCAGCATCCATGTGGCAGCAATGATTGGGAAATCCTTAGGGTAGGCGCTGATTTTCGCCTGAAATGCATGGGGTGCGGACATCAGATCATGATTGCCAGGAAGCTGGTTGAGAAAAATACTAAGGGACTTCAGAAGAAAATTTAAGGTTGAAAATGAAATACAAAGTTATCTGTTGTTCAAAATCAAAAAACAGGAATGAGCCAAATTTATTCAGTGAGTTCGCTGAATAAATTTGACACATTCCTATCATAAGCTGGTACGCATATCTTAATATAGAAATCCTCAGAAAAACACATCTTAAAAACTTCCTTTATGAAACACAGTACAATAGTTTCCTTCCCTGGTCCTGCATTTCGAACAGTGCAGACATCTGGCAGGAGTCATATCTCCGTCTTTCCAACGTTTTATCAGGTTAGGCTCGGTAAGCAGTGCCCGGCAAAAACCAAAACCGGCAATACGGCTGTTCTGGAGCCAGTCCAATGTTTTGTCAAAATGAGAAACGCCTCCCGTTACCAATACGGGAATGTTAACTTCTTCTGCAATTACTTTAGCGTATTCTATAAAATATCCGCCTCTTGTCAGAGGATAGCCGTCGAAGATCTGACCGGACATACTGTTCGCTTTCCCATGTATATTTCCGGATACTTCAATGGCATCAAATCCCATGTCCTCCAGTTCCCTGCAGATTGGAAGTACTTCTTTAAATGTCAGTCCGCCTTCAAAGAAATCAGAGCAGGTAATTTTAATTAAGATCGGAAAATCTTCTCCGGCTGCCTGACGGATTCCAGTATATATTTCACGTATAATACGTATTCGGTTTGTAATACTGCCGCCATATTCATCCGATCGGTTATTGTAATAAGGGCTTAAGAATTGATTTAACAGGTAAGAGTGTCCACCGTGTATCTGGACAGCATCAAAACCGCTTTCCTTAACCCGCAGAGCGGCTTGTACATATGCCTCTGTTACATAGTGAATATCTTCTTTTGTCATTGGAATCCCAACGGTACCGGTGGATTTCTCAGCGATATCGCCTGGAGCAAAAATCCTTCGGCTGTTTGTCTGATAGGTGGTTTTTGTGCCGCCATATGCCAGCTGCATCATAATTTTGGCACCATACTTATGTACGGATTTCGTTAAAGCCTGATACTCAGGAATAAAGCTGTCATTGTAAATCCCCATCATTCTTTCATTTGGCTGTTCTTCTTCCAAAATGCGGGCATATCCGGTGCAAATTAACCCAACTTCATTTTTGGCGAGTTCCGTATATATTTTCTTTTGTTTATTAGTGATGTGTCCTTGGTCGTCAGATAGAGCCTCCCAAGTAGCACTGCGCAGAAAACGGTTCCTGCACACCATAGAATTTATCTTAAGAGGTTCAAATAGCTGTTTCATGTTATCAACTCCTATCAACATAAAAATATATTACATTTAAATTGTAGACCCAAAAGGCTAAAAAAGCAAGAATTCATTCTGAAAAAGTACACGGACCTGTATTCATGAGTGTTGTATCTTTAACTCTGATCGTATCAGGCGGACTATAGTCAGATAAAAGAAAAATAGTAAAAGTATCACGGCTGCAAAGCAAAGGGTAAATTGTAAAACAAAGATATCCATTTCAGCCAAAATACCTTTTATCAGGCTTATGGGCTGTAAGATATCCCAGCTGTTAAAGCGGAGAAATCTTCCCAGATAGACACCGAATCCGCTCAGAAGAGAAACGGCTGCTATGCAGATCCAGGATATAAAATGTGAAGTAAATGATGCCGTCATATTTAAAAACAAACGAAGAGATTCCAATCCAAGAATAACTCCGTAGATACAACCAATCCCTATAGTAAACATTTTAAACCAAGCAAAAATATCCGTATTATATACGGTTCTACCTTTCTCTGACAGTTCTCCTGCTTTTTCTATCCATACCAGGCTGTCATTAGAAATATGGATAAAATCGGTAATGATATAGATAGAATTTGGGAAAAATAACAGCCAGGATAAAGAGAAAAGAGCAGCCCATAACTTCATTTTCCTGTTATAAAAATATATAGAAATTCCAATAAAAAACAGCGGCAAGGCAGCCAGTAAAACATTCCAGCCCAGCATTAAATATAATGTATGTGGGAATTTCAGGTACATCAATAAGCAGATGCACCAGTACAGGATCACAGGGTAGATGATAATATGATAGTTTTTTAAAGTTTTTAGCATGATCCGTTTCTCCTTTCAGACAAGCTCTAGAGCGTGTTTGAAAATTGCTACACATTGGTCATTTTAACCAAATTAATATTGAAGCGATACACAAAAATCCCAGATAGGTGAATGCAAGTTTGTCATAGCGGGTGGCAATTCTACGAAATGCCTTTAGCTTTAAAAAGAGTTTTTCTATCAGATGCCGCTCTTTATATAGCCACCAATCGCAATGACGTTCAAACTTTGCTCCCTTTCTTGATGGAATTGTTGGTTCACCACCTTGCTCATAGATATAGTCAATCAGTTTATCACTGTCATATCCACGATCAGCAAGTATGTTACTTCCTTTTAAATTTACATGTTTCAATAAGGGAATCGCGAAATTAATATCGTTGCGTTGTCCTTCACTGATCATGAAATACACTGGATTTCCATAAGCATCCACAATGGCGTGTA
>NZ_JNGB01000156.1:0-11786 GCF_001029355.1 Robinsoniella sp. RHS | reverse complement strand
TATTTCTTCTATCAAATTAGTAACAAATGGTAATGGCAGACTGTCCGTAGACATAGGATATAATGCCACGCCGTACTCATTCCAGGCAAGAGGGGCTGCCCATGCACGGTCTACCACACTGCTGCCAATTAGTGCACCATCCCATGAATTCTTTGTCTCTCTTTTATAAAATGCTTCATAGCGGTCATTAATTTCTATTGAAGCCGGTTTAACAAATATTCCATTCATCACATAAAAAGCACCACCTGCAAGCATCAGAAAACATATCATTCTTAGTATCTGTTTTTTAGTCATAATCTTCTCCCATATTATAATAACAAACAATAATCATCAACTAATCAAACCATTCAGCACAGAACTGTACAGGGCGACTGCTCCATGAATTACATTGCATTTTATCGTCAAATTAGCCATTGCGCCATACAGTCCCAATGGGTACGGTTATTTCAAGTTTTATTATAACATTTTATGTCAATTATGTCTAATAACTTTCTTTATTACCCATTTTTAACCCAGAATCGTTATTCAAATATTTTCTACTTTTTTCCGATTGTTTTTCACTTATACATCAGACACAATATTTCTCCCAATTACTTTTGACAAACCTCCGCTCCCCACCTATAATAAAATCAACAGCACAAAAGAAACACCAAACGGGAGGAACCACATGAAAAAGTATATCAACGCCAATAAAATAGTAAAGTTATTCTTCTTATTCGCGCTCGTCCTAACCATGGCATCTGCCATATCACTCCCCACACGGGCAGCGTCCACAGGACTTTTAAAAGACGTCCGTAAAGCTCCTGTCAAAAAAAGGGGACTGGATAAAGAAAGGAAGTAAATGGAAATACCGCTATACCAACAAAACCTACGCAAAAAATACCTGGCTTAAAATAAACGGCAGGTATTACTATTTTAAAAAAAGCGGGTACATGGATACTGGTTGGAAAACATATAATAGACAAAAATATTATCTGAATAAAAACGGTGACATGGCAACTGGATGGGTTCAATATAAAAAGAAATGGTATTACTTTAATAAAAACGGGACGATGGCATCTAACAAATGGATTAGTTATAAAAAACAGAAGTATTACGTAGGTGCCAAAGGTATTATGGCCACCGGATGGAAGACCATTCAAAAGAAAAAATACTATTTTAATAAGAGCGGACAGCTGATGAAGGGTTGGGCAAAAGTAAAGGATGACTGGTATTATCTTAAAAAAGACGGTTCTCTTTCATCCTATAACAAAGCAAGCCAGATGATCTTCGTAAAAGCAACCGGAAGCATGGCAGAATTCACCATGCTGGAACGGAAAAATGATACAACCTGGAATGAAATCTTAAGTACAACCGCCTATGTAGGACGTCTCGGCGTGGGTGCAACATACGAAGGCCTTGCTACCACACCCAGTGGAACATACAGCTTTGGAGTAGCATTTGGCAATAAGTCGAATCCGGGCACCGCATTCCCTTATACCAAGGTAAACCCATCCCACTATTGGGTAGATGATCCAAACTCACAATATTACAACAAGTTTGTCAGCACGAAAAAAATATCGCCGGATTGGAACAGCGCAGAACACCTATCTGAGTATCCAACCGCCTACGCCTATGCACTTTCCATAAATTACAACACTGCCTGTACTCCAGGTGCAGGTTCCGCTATCTTTCTCCATTGTTTTGGCGGCGGCGCCACTGCAGGCTGTGTAGCAATCCCGGAACAGGATATGGTCTTTGTATTACAGCATATAAAAAGAGATGCAATGATTCATATTTCCAGAAAGTAAAACTCCGTTGCAGGTTGTGGAGGATTCTACCCTTGCGGCAGCCTCCAAAATGGACATGTGCGCGAGTCCCCGGGCTTGCTGTACCCAATAAAAGAGAATCGGGGAGGACGACATTCCCCGATTCTCTCTATATCAACTCTTGATAAACATCCCGTTTACTAATTCCACGATCTTTCGCAACACATTTCATTGCTTCTTTCTTATCCATCCCAATATCCAGATAGCGCTTCATGTGTTCCTCTATGGTTAATTCCTCCCAGGCTTTACGTGCCTCTTCCCTGATCTCCTGACGGCTTCTGCCCTCAATGACCAGCACACATTCCCCCCTGGGATCCACTTCCTTATAATGAGCCAACGCCCCTTCAATCGTAGTCACAAAAGCAGTCTCATGTTTCTTCGTCAATTCCCGGCACACAGTAATCTTCCGGTTCCCCAGTACCCCGAAAAGTTCTTCCAGTGTCCTGACAAGCCTGTGCGGCGCCTCATACAGGATCATCGTTCTGGTTTCCCCTTCCAGTTCCGCCAGAACTTCCTTCTTTTCTTTTTTATCAGAAGGCAGAAATGCCTCAAATGCAAAACGCCTGGTAGAAAGCCCCGACAAAGTCAAAGCAGTAATACATGCCGCTGGCCCCGGAAGGGAAGTTACTTCCACACCTGCCTCATAACACAACCGAACCAGTTCTTCACCGGGATCTGAAATCCCAGGTGTCCCTGCATCTGTTATCAGGGCTATATTTTTCCCGTCCCTCATCTGTTCAATGAGATAATGGGCTTTGTCAATCTTATTGTACTCATGATAACTGGTCATAGGAGTTTTAATATCAAAATGATTCAGCAGCTTAATGCTGTTTCTGGTATCCTCTGCTGCAATCAGATCCACTTCCTTCAGAATACGCAACACACGCATCGTAATGTCTTCCAGGTTACCAATTGGTGTAGCACATAAATATAATTTTCCCTGCATGTGAGTCATCTCCTTCTAAAGGCTGTCTTAAAAATCAGATCAATAGCCATACACATCATAAATCTCATCCGTATACACACCGGGTTCTTTGTATACGATCAATGGTTTTTCTACTGTTATTCTGGGTTTTCCACCCTTCAGGCCTTCAATTAGTACCATATTCGGCTCTTTGTCTGCAAAAGGATATACTAACCGCATCCGCTTGGGCTCCAGACGGTGCGCGGTCATCTTTGTCATGATTTCAGCCATTCGAAATGGCCTGTGCACCATGTAGAACCTTCCGCCCGGACGCAGAAGCTTAGATGCCTGTCCAATTACATCATCCAGCGTACACAAGATCTCATGTCTGGCGATCGCCTTAGGCATATCCGGATTGACCAGACCATGGTTTCCCGTCATATAAGGCGGATTACTTGTAATAACATCAAAAGAAGCCGCATCAAATAATGTATGGGCCTCTTTGATATCTCCTTGTACAATAGAAATCTGATCTTCCAGATGATTATAGAGAACGCTCCGCCTTGCCATATCTGCACTGGCTTCCTGGATCTCCAGACCGGTAAAATGCTCCCCCTTAGTCTTTGCCTTCAGCAAAATCGGGATAATCCCGGTCCCTGTTCCCAGATCCAGTGCCTTCTCTCCCGGCTTTACATGAGCAAAACCGGACAGCAGCACTGCATCCATTCCAAAGCAAAATGTCTTATTATTTTGAATAATCTTATATCCGTTGCGCTCCAGATCATCAAGGCGCTCACCGGGATACAGCTCAATTGTCATCTAACTTGGATTTCCCTTCTTTTTTCTCCATGTCTTCCAACTGCTTCAATTCCTTATCAACGCTGATTTTTTCCTTTTTCCGTTTCGGTTTGAATTTCAATTGGTCTACTTTATAATCACGAATTTCTTTTTCATCATTTACTTCCACGATAACCTTCACAGTCTGTCGGAGTACACTTACACTTTGTACTTCCCCTTTCAGTCCGTCTTCTGTAAGAACACGATCTCCTACATTTGGCAGCCTGCTGTTCAGATATTCATATGTCTCTTCTTCATTCTTAAGACAGCACATCAATCTTCCGCAAACACCAGAAATCTTCGTCGGGTTCAAAGAAAGGTTCTGTTCCTTCGCCATTTTAATAGATACCGGTGCAAATTCAGCAAGGTATGTATTACAGCAGAGAGGCCTTCCACAGATTCCTATACCACCAAGAATCTTTGTTTCATCACGTACCCCGATCTGCCGGAGTTCGATTCTGGTTTTAAATACAGCCGCAAGATCCTTAACCAGATCACGGAAATCAATTCTTCCGTCTGCGGTGAAATAAAACAGTACTTTATTATTATCAAAAGTATACTCTGCATCAATGAGTTTCATTTCCAGATTATGTTTCTTAATCTTCTCCTGGCAGATACGAAGAGCATCTTTTTCCTTTTCTTTATTCTTCAGTTCTCTGTCCGCATCCTCCTGGGTTGCTACCCGGATTACCGGTTTTAAAGGCTGAATCACCTTCTTTTCATCCATATCCGTAACCTTCGTTACCACGGTACCGTATTCTACGCCCCTTGCAGTTTCTACGATTACATGATCCCCTGGATCCATAGAGTAATGCTTGGGATCAAAATAATAGATCTTTCCCGCATTACGAAATCTAACACCTACAATCTTAACCATTGCTAGTTCTCCTTTATCATAAGGAACAATAATTCCATCGTTAAATCAAAGTTTACATTTGCATTCAGACGGGCCTTCGCCTTCTGCAGTCCACTTAATATCTTCTCAATCCCCTCATACGAACTCATATTCGTCTGATCGGCAATCACTCTTACCTGATCACGGAATACCAGTCCATTGGGATCTTTCGTTGCTTTAAAATAAAGCACATCCCGATACCAGATAGCCAGAATATCCAGATAATCCTGTATCTCCATCTTAAATTCGGAAACAGCTTTTACTGCCGCAATAATTTCACTGATCTCCATATCCTTTGCATGTGTCAGCAGATGCAGTGCTGCCGCCTTAATCTCATTAAAATTATCAGAAGATGCCAGTTGTACTGCTTTTCCAATATTTCCCTGAGCAAATGCCACGCATACATCCGCCTGATAGTCAGGCACCTCCACATTTTCCATCAGATACTTTTTAACCATTTCATCCGGTACCGGCTTCATATTCAAAGTCACACACCTGGATAATATTGTTGCTAAAAGAGAGGTTGCGTTAGCCGTCAGTAAAAGAATTACCACATAAGCCGGCGGTTCCTCAATTGTCTTCAGTATCGCATTTTGTGCCTGGACTGTCATTTTCTCAGCATCCGGCACGATATATACTTTATAAGGGCTGCTGTAAGGCTTCACCATAACGTCGCCCACCAGCTTCTCCCTGATATCCTCAACTCCAATACTATTTGGCTTATCATGGGTCACCGTGATAATATCCGGATGGTTCCCGTTCTCAGCCTGTTTGCAGGATCTGCAAATACCACATGGTTTTGCGCCTTCTCCTTCACACTGTAATGCCATTGCAAATATATTAGCCAGACTCTTCTTGCCAGAACCTTTTTCACCATTAAATATATAAGCATGAGAAACCTTGTTCATCTTCATCGCATTCTGTAAATGTTCCACTATTTGTTTGTGTCCTATAATCTTATTAAATCCTGGCATAATATCACTCCTCACTGCCTCTTTGCACCAGAGCCTGTTTGAAAATTGCTTTCTGACAGCTGTGTGTCACCCTTTGCGTGGAATTTGTTCCGGGAATACAAGGTGCAGAGGGCTGCACTGGCTATTTCGGAGCAGATTCCACGTGAAGCGGGGTGTACAGATGGCGGGAATAAATTTCCAAACAGTCTCTGGCCTGGACCAAATGCAGGCCTATCTGTCTTAATAAGTCCTATTATAACATAACATCATCCATTTACCTAGCTTTTTTGGGTAAATTGTATGAATTGTCTGTGAACCTGTTACTGTTCACAGACCAGCCTGTAAACGTAACACCGGCTGTCAATTAAAGCCGCCTTCAGTCAGGAGGCAGGCTCACTGGCTATTTTACAATATCGTAGATGTAATCAACTACTTCATTCATGCAGGCTTCTCTGTCCGTATCATTTACAAAACGTTTTGTAATTCCTGCTTTTGCAATATTTTCTTCAGAAAAATCCTGGGCATCAGCCAAAAATCTGCGGCATAATTCCTCATATTTGGGCTGTTCCTGCTTCCGTTCCCGCCTAAGAGCCCTCTCAAGCCGGTTATCATCCGCAACCTCAATATAAATAGGCACTACCTTCTCATCTCCAAAATAAGCTTTCATCTTCTCAAAAGATTCCAGTGTCCCAATTGCCAGAAAATTCTCATGATCCAGATGAAACTGTCCATCATCCACTGTTGCATAACTCCAGATACCATGGATGGTATCATAGGATCGCATTTCAATTACTTTTCCTGCATTTTTAAGCTCCAAAAGTCTGGCTTCATCTACAAAATGATATTCTACCCCATCTTTTTCCTTGGCGCGGATAGGGCGGGAGGTATAAAGTATTACATTTTTCAGATGCAATTTCTTATTCTTCAATACCTCCTTAAAAATCGTATCTTTACCAGTTGCACTTTTTCCCATGATGTAAAATATCTTTCCCATAAATATCCTCTTTCTGTAAATTATTAACGGTGCCAGATCATTCCAAAACGTCCCTAAACCTGCTTCTTCCCGGCTGCAATGTATATTCAGACCTGCTCCAGAACTTCTATAAAGTGCCCGGAATAATCCTGCATTCCCTGAAGCGTAAATCCTTTTTCCCTATATTGTATTACGTTTCCCACAAACTCTCTACTTATTTTTTCACCCGGTACAATTAACGGAATTCCAGGCGGATAAAGATATACAAATTCCCCTGCTATCCGGCCTGATGCATTTTCCAGCAGGACCGGCTCCATCTTTTTTTCCATCGCCCGGCATACTGGCATTACTTCCCAATCTGTTTCTCCATCTGTTTCCCGATCTACTTTATCCTCTGTTTTTTCCATCTTCTTTAAAACATTATCATTTTCACTCAATCTCCGGTCTATATCTGCCAGCGCCTGGTACAGTCTGTCAAATCCCTCCCTGGAATCCCCTATGGAGGTTAATGCCAGGGCATAATCCCCTGCTGCCATTTCCAGTTGCAGATGGTAGTGCTGCAGCAGTTCTTCATATAATTCATTACCGCTCATACCGCCATTTTTTACGTATAGGATCAGCTTGGACAGATCCAGGTCCACAACCTCCTTCTCTCCTGCCAATTGTGCTTTTCCTGCCAGACAAACCCGTTGAAAATCTGCTGCTTTCCTCCTGAATGCCTTCAGGTTTTCCACAAATTCTTCAAACAGCCTGTCGCCGGATTCCTCCAGCATGCGTATACACTGATCCACACCTGCCATAAGCAGATAAGAGGGGCTGCTGCTTTGGTAAATCCCCAGATATCTCTCGAGTTTTGCCTTATCTACCAGACAGCCATTCAAATGAATCAGACCGGTCTGCGTAAATGCCGGCAATGTCTTATGCAGACTGTGAATTACAATATCCGCCCCTTTTCCAATGGAATTCTCCGGGAAATACGGATGAAATCCAAAATGTGCGCCGTGTGCTTCATCCACAATCAGGGGTTTTTTATATATGTGACAGATTTCCGCTATCTTTTTTACATCCGATACCACTCCGTCATAAGAAGGGGACGTAATGATCACTGCCTGAATATCCGGAGAAGTTATCAACAGTTCCCGTATTTTTTCCGGTCTTAATCCACAATTCAGCCCAATTCCCTGTTCCTGCTGTGGATAAATGTATACGGCTTCCAATTCTCTTATCAAAACACTGTGGTAAACGGCCTTATGGCAATTTCTCGCCATCAGAATCTTACCTCCTATGGAAGTACACGCAGATACTGCGCTCAGAATTCCAGCCGTACTGCCATTCACCAAGAAATAAGTATTAGCAGAACCATAGACTCCTGCCGCCCGTTCCTGAGCCTCTTTCAGTACTCCTTCTGCATGATGCAGATTGTCAAATCCCTCTATTTCTGTTATATCTGCCTCTATTGGATTCATAAATTCCCCCAGACGCCTCTTATGTCCCGGCATATGAAAAGGATAATAATCTGATTTGGCATAATTCCTTAATTCATCATATAAATAAGGCATTTCCTATTCCTTTCTTCATCCCAGTAAATCCTGCAATATCTGGGCAGCCGATTTATTCCGGTACCCCTGCGGATCTGTCATAACTGAACTTCCCGATAAATCCCAGCGCATCTGGGCATAGTGGGACAGATAACTTTCTCCCCGCATACAGTTTGGATATTTCTTATACCACTTTGGAAAATAGTTCTTCATGTAATAGGCTGCCAGATTTACAGCCTCACTTGAAGTATTCCCATAGCGGTCTACGGTGCCGTTTATCTGCACCCCCTGAGGGCTGCTGTGAACCAGTACCACACTTCCATCCTGACATGCACCGACTACAATCCATACATGGCCGCAGTCACTGCAGGATGAGCTCATTATATCTCCCGGCTGATAATCTTTGACGCTGAAACGTCCCACATACTGTCCCCAGCCTCTGGATGCAAAATCAGATGCCATCTCCTCTGCTTTCATGACATAACCCTCTTTTCCACTGGAAGTGTTCATGATATTGTATATGCACCATCCCACATATCCGGAGCAGTCCAGACCATCACGAATCTGATAACGTGTCTGATTATAGTCATAACTGCTGTTCTGTTTATTAAAAAACCGCTCCCATTCAGGACTAACTCCTATGGTTCTGGCATCTGTTCCGGCACCGGTATCTTCTTCATTCCAGCCCCCGCCCCAGACATACATAGTCTTGCCTACCGGCTTTAACGCAGTCTCCAGGAATTTCTTCAGCGTGGATTTTCCTTTTTTCTGAGCTTTGGGCACTTTTGCTTCTATAATAGCACTATATTTACTGTAATAAATTTTTCCATCCACCTTTTTTCTGGTTTTAATCCTGTACCTGTAGGTCAGCCCTGCTTTTAATCCTTTAACACTATAGTTTCTTTTTGTTGTAGATGCAATCTTAATATATTTATTACGGCTT
Source organism: Robinsoniella sp. RHS (assembly GCF_001029355.1). Classification (NCBI taxonomy): domain Bacteria; kingdom Bacillati; phylum Bacillota; class Clostridia; order Lachnospirales; family Lachnospiraceae; genus Robinsoniella; species Robinsoniella sp. RHS. Next base: position 2,935 of record NZ_JNGB01000156.1, on the reverse strand, counting down.
TCACTGTATTGATAGATTGAATATCCGGTTGCCCCGCCTGCCTTATCCCAGCTCAGTGAAATACTGTCCTTTTCAGCCTTCGCCTTCAGCCCTGAAGGCTTCCTGACAACAGGTTTGGGCAATACTGTGATTACTTTAGAAAAAGAACTTGTCAGAGTCTTTCCTTTTTTGACGGCATATGCTCTTATTTTAAAGCGGTAGCTCACTCCACATTTCAGCTTACGGAAAGTAAAATTCGTTCCGGTTGTCTTCTGAACACGCCTATAACTGTTTTTCTTCATATCATATTGGTAAATCCGGTAATACTTTGCACCTTTGCTTGATTTCCAGGTAAGCTTTACCGTCCTGTCACCCAAAATAGCTTTTACCTTTTCCGGCCGGTTTAGTTTTGCCTCTGCCCGAACAGGCATAACTGCAGTCAATACCACCACCATTAACACCACATATATACTCCATTTTAAATATCTCTTCACTGTAACCCTCCTCCTCTTTCGCAAACCATTACCCTTAGAGTTTCCATACTCCATTTCAAAAGCAAATTTGAGCTTATTTTATCATGGGGCTGTCTGATTCACAAGCAGGAATCCACGTATTCAATAAAAATGGCACTGCACTTATAAAGTACAATGCCAGATGCTGCCATTATTTTCTCTTCAGCCAGTAAAATCCATATCCCGGCATTTTCACCCCTGATGCTCTCATTTCTTTGCCGGTAACTAAGTCCTGATACATTCCATCTTCTTCATTAATCCACGACATTCTTTCATTTTCACTGAAGTTAAAAAGACCTATAACTTTTTCACCGCCTGCCATACGTACCAGACACAATACACTGTTATCCCAGGTTTCCAGTGTCCATGTCTCTGCCGTAGACACAAACGCAGCATGACTCTTGCGGATATTTTCCAGTTGCCCTAATCTGGAAAATACCTGCCCCTGAACAGTCTTGTCATCCCCGATATAATCCGTCAGCTCCCATTTAAACGCACCCCTGTGAATATATCTGGAATCCGGTGCCTTGTGGGGATCCTCTTTGTAACTGTAGTCATTTACCTGGGCTATCTCATCTCCGCTGTAGATCACAGGAATTCCTGACTGCATGAACATATATGCATGAAGCATGATATCCAGCTGGATTGCCTGCTGCATCTCCTGCTCATTCTGTTCGAACCCTGCTTTTTCCACACCACACATAGAGGCCGTTGTTCCGCAGAAGCGTGCATCACCCGTGACCGGATCGGCATTATATAACTCACCCCGGCTGAAACTGCCTTCCTGACTGCCTGTGAAGAAGTCATTGATATACTGTTTGTGTGCCCTTTCATCCATGCCCCAGTTCTTAAGGGTCTTATAGTCCAGTCCCCATCCAATGTCATCGTGGCACCTGAGGTAATTAAGAAACGTATATTCCTTAGGAAGTCTGCCGATAATCTCCATCTGCTGCTTTAACAGCCTCACATCCCTAGTTGCCACGGAATTCCAGGTAGTTGCCATAGTCGTAACATTATACAGCATATGGCACTCCGGTTTTTCAACAGATCCAAAATATGGCGTCACTTTCTCCGGCTCCATAACCACCTCACCCAACAGGAGAATTCCCGGGCATACAATTTCTCCAATCATACGCATCATGCGGACAATGGTATGAACCTGAGGCAGATTGCGGCAGTCAGTCCCAATCTGTTTCCAGATATAAGGAACCGCATCGATACGGATAATGTCAATACCCTGATTTGCGAAGAAAAGGAAGTTGTACATCATTTCATTAAATACCGTTGGATTCCCGTAGTTCAAATCCCACTGATAAGGGTAAAAGCTGGTCATTACAAAATGTCTGTTCTCCGGCAGGTAAGTAAAATTCCCCGGGGCCGTTGTAGGGAATACCTGGGGCACCGTCCGCTCAAACATTGCAGGGATCGAATAATTGTCATAGAAAAAATACCGGCTCATGTACTCTCCATCACCCTGTCTTGCTTTTACTGCCCACTCATGATCCTCGGAAGTATGATTCATTACAAAATCAAGGCATACACTCATATCCCGTTTATGACATTCTTCTGCGAGTTCAGACAAATCCTCCATGGTTCCCAGATTCTCCTGAACCTTCCGGAAATCAGATACTGCATATCCGCCATCGGAACGTCCCTCCGGTGATTCCAGAAGAGGCATCAGATGCACATAGTTCACATTGCATTTCTCAATATAATCCAGTTTTCCCTTCACTCCCTGCAAGTTTCCGGCAAAATTATCCACATACAGCATCATGCCCAGCATATCACTTTGTTTGAACCAGTCCTGTCTCAGCTCTCTTTTACTATCCAGATTCTTAAGCGCAGCCTTACGTTCCTGATAAAACCCATACATATTTTTACAAAGTTCATCAAACATGTAATCATTGTTATATAACTCCATATAAAGCCACTTAAGTTCATTCACATGTCTGTTAAATCGTTCCTGATATTTGCCATTATTTACCGTTGCTTTTGCGGTTTCTGTGTTATCCGGTTCTTCTGCGTATACTGCATCCGGAGCGGCAACCGTCTTTTTCAAACTTTCCGAAAACGTTTCCAGAACAGGCAAAACATTTTCCTTTGATGCTTCTTTTGACTCCTCCTTCACAGCTTCCGGTACTGATTTCTTCACTTCCCCTGCAATCGCCACTTCCGGAACCTTCTCCTGACCTTCCGGAACAATTGCACCTTGTTTTGCAGCTGCCTTTTTAACTGTTCTTTTCTTCATAAATTCCTCCATTCACGCAGTACCGCACGAAAACCACTGCGCATAAGAATCCGGTACTTTGCAAATCCCATATCTCACTCCGGTTTCTTATATTCCTTTAGCTAATATGTTTACTGGTTACGAAACTATATGTATTATAGCAAAGTTTACGAGACTTTACCATTGTCAGATGTGGAGAAAAGCAGTAACTATGTAT
>NZ_JNGB01000155.1:0-27039 GCF_001029355.1 Robinsoniella sp. RHS | reverse complement strand
GGTGTATACGGACTGATGCTTACAAATTTGTTAAATGATATCCTGTTAGGTGAACCGGAGATACGATTTGCACCGGTTGGACTTAACGTGATTGATACTGATTATATCAATATTATGATTACCGGACACCAGCACTCCATGTTTACATATATCCAGGATCGTCTGATTGAAGAGGACGTAGTGGCGAAAGCGAAAGCTGTGGGTGCAAAAGGATTTAAACTGGTTGGATGTACCTGTGTAGGCCAGGATCTTCAGCTTCGCGGTGCACATTATACGGAGATTTTTGACGGTCATGCAGGTAACAACTATACAAGTGAAGCAATTCTGGCTACCGGAGGCATTGATGCGGTTCTTTCAGAATTTAACTGTACACTGCCGGGTATTGAACCTATTTGTGAAGAACTTCAAATTAAACAGATCTGTATAGATGATGTGGCTAAGAAGAGAAATGCAGAGCTGATTCCATTTAAATTCGAGAGCAGAGTAGAAGACGGAGACCGTATCATCGATGAAATTATTGCCGGCTATGTTGCACGCCGCGGCAGTGTAGAAATGAATCTTCTTCCGGAACATGGAAATAAAAATACGTTAACCGGCGTCAGTGAAATTTCTCTGAAAAAATTCCTGGGTGATTCCTGGAAGCCGTTAATCGACCTGATTGTATCCGGCAAGATCAAAGGTGTGGCTGGAGTTGTAGGATGTTCAAGCGTAGCGTACGGACACGATACTTTGACTGTAGAGCTTACGAAAGAATTGATCAAAAGAGATATCATTGTACTCAGTGCAGGATGTTCTTCAGGCGGTATCGAAAACTGCGGACTGATGACACCGGAAGCAGCAGAACTTGCCGGACCAAACTTAAAAGAAGTATGTAAATCACTTGGAATTCCTCCGGTATTGAACTTTGGACCATGTCTTGCAATCGGAAGACTGGAAATGGTGGCAACGGAACTTGCGAAGGAAATCGGCATTGATATTCCTCAGCTGCCGCTGGTATTATCAGCAGCACAATGGCTGGAAGAGCAGGCACTTGCAGACGGATGCTTTGGACTTGCACTGGGTCTGCCCCTTCACCTTGGCGTACCGCCTTTTGTAACCGGAAGTTCACTGGTGACAAAAGTCCTGACAGAAGATATGAAATCACTGACAGGCGGTCAGGTTATTATAGACGGAGATGCGAAATCATCCGCTGATACTTTAGAGAAAATCATAGAAGAAAAGAGAAGTGCTCTTAATATCTAGAAAGGTGGCGCCTTATGAAACGTATATTTGTGGACGCATCGAAATGTGACGGATGCAAGAACTGCAGCATTGCCTGTATGAATGCCCACCGTAAGACACCTGGTACCATCTATGACCTGTGCCTGACGGACCCGGAAAACGAATCCAGGAACTATATCTATAATGATGGAAAGGGCGGCTATACTCCGGTATTCTGCCGCCACTGCGATGAACCGGACTGTGTGGGTGCCTGTATGAGCGGAGCATTGGTGAAAAACCTGAAAACCGGGTTGGTGGAATACGACAGGGATAAATGCGCAGCATGTTATATGTGTGTGATGAACTGTAAATTCGGGGTTCCAAAACCTGATTATTCCAGAACCTATATGATAAAATGCGATTTCTGCCAGGATAAAGATGGAGATCCATCTGGCGAAGAAGGCCCGTCTTGTGTGGCAGCCTGTCCGAAGCAGGCAATCTTTGTAAAGGAGGTGTAATATATGGAGAGATTTGTAATCATCGGAGCTGGTGCTGCGGGAATCAAAGCGGCAGAACGTATTCGTAAAATGGAAGATGATGCCCAAATTACAGTGATTTCTATTGATGACCAGGTTCATTCACGCTGTATGCTGCACAAAGTCCTTGGCAAAGAGCGGACAGAAAAAGGAATTAATTTTGTTCCTGAGAATTTCTTTGAAGTAAATAAAATTCGTTTTATTGATACGGAAGCAGTAACCCGGGTGGATACAAAGAAGCAGGAAGTAACTCTGGCCTGTGGAGCCTTCGTTCCTTACGATAAGCTTCTTTTGGCAACCGGATCCGCTTATGTGGTACCGCCGATTCCTCATTTCCGGGAGGCAGAAAATGTCTTTGGCTTTCGTGATCTGAGTGATGCCAGGGCAATACAGACTGCCCTGGATACTTACGGAAAAAATGTATTTATTGTAGGATCCGGACTGGTTGGACTGGATGCGGCATCAGCATTGACACATTTAGGAGGCAAGGTTACAATAGCAGAAATGGCGGATCGTGTAATGCCACTTCAGACAGATGCCTATGCAGCAAGTGTTTATCAGGCGGCATTTGAAAATGCGGGATGCAAATTTAAACTTGGGGTATCCGCTAATGATTCCGTGGTAGATGATAATGGAAATATCATAGCAGTTCAGCTGTCAAATGGAGAAAGCATTCCCTGTGATTTTATCATTGTTGCAGCAGGTGTCCGTCCCAAGGTGGATTTTCTGAAGGACAGCGGCATTGAGATAGAACGTGGAATCGGGGTAAATGAATTTTTACAGACAAATATCCCGAATGTCTACGCAGCAGGCGATGTGACAGGTTTATCCGGAGTATGGCCGGACGCTATGGAGCAGGGGAAAACTGCAGCAATGAATATGTGTGGTGCAGTGCTGGAATACGAGAAGCCGTATCCATTTAAAAATACCAGTAATTTCTATGGAATAACTATGCTTTCAGTGGGAAAACTGGATGATAAAGAAGAAGGTGTGAAGATCTGTACCCATAAGGGAAAAGACAGCTACAAAAAAGCCTTTATTAAGGATGGAAAACTTCAGAGTATTCTGATTCAGGGAGATATTTCGAATACCGGTATATATTTATATCTGATTCGTAAACAGATTCCATTGGGAGATTTGTCAGAAAAGGTATTTAATTTGTCTTTTGCAGATTTTTATGGGTATAATGAAAATACCGGCGCATACGAATTTGCTGGATAAATTTTTAAAATATGATATAATACAGTTTATAGTTTTGAAAAGACTTACACTATTTAAAGGAGGTGAAACAACATGAAAAAATATATTTGTGAACCATGCGGATATGAATATGATCCGGAAGTAGGTGATCCAGATGGCGGAATTGCTCCTGGAACAGCATTTGAAGATATTCCAGAAGACTGGGTTTGCCCAATCTGTGGTATGGGAAAAGATGTTTTTGTAGAAGCTGAATAATTGCATTTACAAAAAGATACTTAAGTATGCATATACCGCCGGACATTTGATGAACGGCGGGTAAAGAAGAAGCTGCCATGCAGTACGGAGAAATAGAAAATGATCCGTATAAAATGGCAGCTTTTTCTTAAGATAATCTAAATAAGTGATACAATTACGATGCAATACTGAAGACTTTATAAATTTTTCCAGTAAAAGTTGCTTTTTACCGTAGAAAGATTTATAATGAAATGGATTATAAGGTGAAATCTGGTAATACTTATAATTGAGGAAAATTAAGGAGGAATAAATAATGAAGAGGATATCATTGTTTTTTGCAGCATTATTGGTTACGGTATCTTTAGCAGGATGCGGCGATAAAGAAAAGGAAACAGAACCGCAGACCCTGGCAGTGACCGAAGCTCCAACTACGAAACAGACGGAGACTCAGACACAGACAACAGAACCGCAGACAGAAAGCAGCACGGATAAGACAAGAGAATTAAACGGACTCGTTACAGGGGTGACAGCGGATTCCGTTGATATTCAGACAGCAAGAGGTAAAAAGCTTACATTTTCAACAACGGGCGCACAGATGCAGACAACTGCAGAGCTGAAAGCAGGTAGCCAGATTACTATCCTGTATAAAGGCAAAGTAGTAGACACAGATACATCGGGAGCTAAGGTATCTGGAATCAAAGATATGGATGCAAGTGCAGAGAAAATTACAGAGGGTGAGCCAGTTGTAGCAGAAACAGCTGATCCCAATGCAACCGGAGGAACATTAAACGGAACAATTTCTGAAATCACAGGAGAAAGAATTGTAATCCTTGGTGATGATGGAGATTCCTATTATTTTACACATGACAAATGTAAAATGGTACTTGGAAATGGTATCCAGGATACAAATTATGTATCAGTAAAATTCACGGGCGACGTATATGGTCCGGAAATTGTACCGGCGGTAGAAATTACCGACAATACAACAAATTCAGCACCACAGACGGAAAACAGTACTAAAGTTACAGGGACTATCACAGATGTAACAATGAGCACCCTTTCAATTTCAGCAGATGATGGACAAGAGTTAAGCTTTACTATCACTGGAGTACCGGTTAATATCACGGGCGGTCTTATGATTGGTGAAACGGTTGGAATCAACTACACCGGTGATGTAAGCAGCGCTAAGGTTACATCGATTACAGATACTAGCGGCGGCAGCACCAGCACAGATACCGGAAGAAACAATGCTGAAACAAATGCTAATGCAGATGCCAATGCTTCTTCAGAAACAAATGCATCTACTGAGTCCAATGCTTCTACAGATGCAGGACAGGGTGATAATAATGCAGACGGAAGTGCTGCACAGTAGCAATAAGAATTTTCAGACAAGCTCCGGTATGATAGACAGCTGAACCGGACTGGTTGATGATTTAAAGGGGAATATGCATGGTACATAGAGCATATTCCCCTATTTTATTTTGGGAAAAGAAGCATTGGTTCTTTCAATCAATAATGATAATATAATTCAGGAGGAAATATAAATGCAGGTATTATTTGTAGAATATCCAAAGTGCACGACTTGCCAGAAAGCAAAGAAGTGGCTGAAAGAACATCAGGTGGAATTTGAAGACCGCCATATAAAAGAAGAAAATCCAACTGCGGCTGAACTTAAGGAATGGCATGGCAGAAGCGGGCTTCCTTTAAAACGATTTTTTAATACCAGCGGGATGGTATATAAGGATTTAAATCTGAAAGAAAGGATTCCGCAAATGAGTGAAGACGAACAATATGAGATCCTGGCAACGGATGGTATGCTGGTGAAGAGACCGCTGGTGATTGGAAAGGATTTTGTGCTGGTTGGATTTAAAGAAAAAGAATGGGAGGAAGCACTGGTTAAATAGGATAGCGGTATTTGCCGGGCCAGTTACAGGAGATGAAGAAAGAGCGCAATAACGATGTGGTTAAGGCTGCTATTTTTGATATGGACGGACTGATGTTTGATACGGAAAGGCTGGCATCAGACGGTTGGAAATATGCAGGAGAGGTCCTGGGATTTGAAATTGATGACGGGAAGTTGTCACAGACCCGGGGAAGAAATGTGGCAGATGCCAGAAGCCTTTTTTTAAAATGGTATGGAGATCAGGTAGATTACGATGAGGCACGCAGTCTGCGGTGTGAATATTTGAACAGCAGGCTTAGGCAGTACGGAATGCCCATAAAAGAAGGATTAACTGAGCTTTTAGCATATTTAAAGGAAAAGGGATATAAAAGAGCTTTGGCCACATCCACCCACCGGGAAACGGTGGAGTGGTATTTTGAACTGGCGGGACTTCCTTTGGATTTTGAGGCAGTCGTGTGCGGTGATGAAGTTGAGAATAGCAAACCGGCACCGGATGTTTTTCTAAAGGCAGCTAAAAAGCTGGATACAGATCCGAGGATGTGCCTGGTTCTGGAAGACAGTCCAAATGGAATCCGGGCAGGAGCCAGTGCCGGGTGCAAGGTTGTAATGGTACCGGATCTGGATATGCCAACAGAAGAAACCCAAAAACTATGTATGAAAATATGTGAAAATCTCAGAGAGGTCATAGAGATTTTGGAAGCATTTTAATAAGTAAAAACAAAATAAGACAGTGCGGTCACATGTGGAAAATAAAAGTTTAAATTTGATGGAAATATGTGACTAAAACTATTGACAAAACTCCTAACTTAAGGCATCATAGAAGTATAAATTAAGGGGAAGTCTGTCGAAAAAACAATTGTTTGCAGATGACGAGCAGTTGTTTTTTTAAACTCAAATTATGGTAAATTATGGGTATAAACAGACTGCTTCCAAAACATAATATGAGGAAGGAGAATATGATGAAGAGAGTATTGGCAGGTTTTTTAGCCATGATTCTACTGTTTACAAGTGTTGATGTAACAGCATTTGCAGCAGGGAATGAAAAGGATGCGTCAGCCGGCACAAAAGGCAATGGAGATATCAGCGTAGTCCTGAATCTCAGTTATCCGGAAGCCCTGGATACCGTTAATCAAAAAGATATGAAAGCACAATTGCTGAACGGGTCCGGAAGTGTACTGGCTGAGATCGAATTAGGCGAAAAAACAGAGGATGAGAAAGGTTTTCCTATAATGGAAAATCAGACAGGAACTGTAAAAATGGAGGCGCTGAACAGCTATGGGGTTCCGATTACTACAGAGTCTGAGGTAAATTATTACAATGTCAGCTTCACTAATTTACCAAATAACAGTGATTATCAGATAGCATTAAAGGGAAAGGGGTACAAACCCTATCTTTCCGACAAAATTACATTGAAAGATTTCTCTAAGAAAATTGTTCTTGATACAAAGAGCCAGGCATTTACCATGGGTGATGTTAATGGCGATGGTGCTGTTGATGACAGGGATCTGGCAGTGGTAGAGACTGCATTAGGCATGAATAATATTGCAGCAGGCGAAAAAGAAGCTTCCGCAGATTTAAACTGTGACGGTGTTGTTGATATCAAGGATATTGCACTGGTGAATAGAAACCGCAGTGCAGTGGGGCAGGCAGTATTATATGATACGGAAGTGATTGCGGCAGCAGTAGCAACACTGAAGGATCTCCCAGAGGACGTTACTGTGGCTGCAGGTACAGCAGAAGATATTCTGAAACCCAATTCAGCACCGGTAACCTTTGAGACAAGTGAAGGGAAAAATCTGAGCATTCCGGTATCATTTGAGCAGCCGGTACAGATGGAACAGATTGAAATCGCATCCCCGTCAGCTTCCGGTGCAATCGAAGCAGGAGTGGCTACGATTGATTATGAAGAAAATGGTAAGATTTATACTGAGAAATATGACTTTTCCAATGAAGTCCCCCAGGGAGTCCATGCCATTGAAACAAGAGAAGGCAGAAGTACGGTTGTTATCAATCTTGGAGCGCGTGTAGCGGTAAAGAAGGTAACGATAACTGTAACCAAAGTGGCAAATGAAGAGGGCAAGCCTACTTATGCTGTAGTGGAAGAAATCAAATTCTTGAAGGATATTGTACCGGCTAATCCTACCAACGACAGCGCTATTCCGAAGAATGTCCAGGCGGCAGAAGATGACAAGACAGTCACATTGACATGGAAAGCAGTGGATAATGTAACTGGTTATATGGTGAAATACGGTCTGGAATCCGGAAAATATACGGATCAGATATCAGTGGAAGGAACGACTGCGGAAATTAAAGGATTAGATAATCTAATAACATACTATTTTGCAGTTTATGCAGTGAACGGAGATTGGAAAGGACAGGCATCACAGGAAATAGTGGCTGTTCCACGGCCGAAGTCCCCTCCGTCCCCTCCGGATCATTTAAAGGTTGCTTCCGGTGATAATTCACTGAAGGTAAACTGGGGAAAGACGAAGAATGCGGAAACGTACAGTGTTTATTACAAATTAGTCGAGAGTAATCAGCCATATACAAAAGCTGCAAGTGGTATTACGCAGACTAGTTTCGTTATTCCCGATTTAATTAATGATAAAGAGTACAGTGTATATGTGACAGCAAGTAATGCAAAGGGTGAGAGTGGACGTTCTCTCGAATCGCTGGCAACACCAAAGCGAGAAGAGATTACACCTCCTAAGATCCCTACACTTGGAAGAATACCCAATACAGATGTATCAAAGATAGTTATGAATAATCCTAATAATGTCAGCCCATCCTATCAAGGGACTTTTAAAGTACAGGATGTATTGGATGGAGACTATTTTACACATTGGACAGCAAATGCATGGTGGCTGAGTAAGGAATTTATTTTTGAGTTTAAAGAACCTAAGACGATGGACTATGTAGTATATGTTCCAAGATTAGATGGAAACTATAGGAAATATATCTTTAAATATACCGTGAATGTATGGAACAGCGAGGGTGAAAAGAAAACAGTGGCAAGTTTACAGCCAGTAAAAGGAGATCCTGTTAAAAATGGATTTGCCATTTTGACGTTCCCTAAAACAGAGGATATTAAAAAAATCGGAATTGAGATAAATCAGACAGACGGATATGAAGCAAGGTCACTTTCAGAAATTGCTTTTTACGATTATTCCGGTATTAATGAAAAGGTGGAAGCACTGTTTGCTAATAAGAGCTTTTCGAAGCTGGCGGATGGAGTTAACAAGGAGCAGATTGATGAATTGGAAGCCTTGCTTAATAATACGGAAGGGTATTATGTAGATCAGAAAATTCTTCTGGATGAAATATCCATCGCCCGTGGGTTGTTGGAAAATGATATTACAAAACTGGGTAAAATTGTAGACGGCATCGATTCCAGAAATACGGAGAAAAATCTGAAAGTAATAAATACGTTCCAACCACTTGGAATTGTTGCAAATGCAGGTAAACAGATTGTGATCTATGCAGATATTCCAGAAGGAGAATATGTAACTATTACTCCGACACAGTATTTTGCAGAAGCTTCTTCATGGTCAGGAAGCAGTATTCAATTGACCAGCGGAAGAAATATTATTAATATACCACAGCTTATGACTATCAATGCAGAAAAGGGTGGCTCTTTATATTTGCAATACTCCGGAGATAAACAAGATGAAATTAAGCTTCAGATACGTGGAGAATATACCAAGATCCCAGTGTTAGAATTATCTAGTTGGGATATTATGGATGAAACACAAAAGAGAAATGTAATTTCAAGCTATGTTGAGGAGATGGAGATTTTCACAAAAGGGATTGTAGCGAAAAACGAGCAGACAAACATCAGGAACAGCACAGAGATTTCTCTTCCGAATGTTTTACTGTCACTTCCGGCAGTACCTGTTCAAAAAGCAATTATAAGCGGCACAGAAACGTTGGAGAAAAAAGTAGATAAGCTATACAACAATGTACTTGCCTGGGATGAACTCCTGGAGGTATTATATACAACTCATGGTGTAGATGACAAGAAAGCTGAACGATCCAGAGTCAATATCCGCTATATGCGTATGTTTGCAGGGGCATTTATGTATGCCAGCGGGTCACATATCGGAATCGGATATGGTTCAGCAGGTGCATTGGCACAGGGAAGGCCAACCAGTGTCACAGGCGAAGGCAAAGGAAACGGACTTTACGGATGGGGCATCGCACATGAAATCGGACATCAGATGGATACGCTAGGAAAAGCGGAGACTACAAATAATATTTATTCCCTGTTTGGACAGACTCATGACGGCGGACAGAATGCACTTCCATCCAGGCTGGAGACAAGCAATAAGTACGAACAGATATTTGAAAAAACTTCAATAGGAGCAGTCGGTCTGCCAAATGATGTCTTTGTGGGACTGGGCCTGTACTGGCAGCTGCATCTGGCATATGACCTGGGAGCAGATGATAATTTCTATAATCTGGTGAACAAGGCTTATCGTGAAGATAAAGGAAAAGGATTTTCTGGAGATCAGAAATTTGCAGTTGTAGCAAGTTATATTGCGCAGAAAGATTTAACGGAGTTCTTTGAACGTTGGGGAATAGTTCTGAGTGATGAAGCTAAAGCAGAAATGAGCAAATATGAGAAGGAAAGCCGTAAGATTTATTATCTCAATGACCAGTCCAGAAGAGAAGCAATGGCAGGAAGTACACCGGTTAGAGGAAGTATTGAAGTAAGTGCTTCTATTGATCAGAAAACAGCTGTGATTACCGTAGCCGGACTCCCAGAGGACGATCCTATGGTACAGGGCTATGAGATCAGCAGGAATGGAAAGGGTATTGGATTTACAAAAGAAACAACCTTTACAGATATCATTGGTTCCATGAATAACCGGGAAATCACCTATTCTGTAAAAGCTATTGATGTACTTGGTAATGTAATTGCAGAAGCTAACTCACAATCTATTAAGATACAACATGATAATCTGGTTCCGCGGGAGTCATGGAGTTATGAGATAGATGATGACGGTTCTATAATAGTTACGATGAAAGATGAAAATATCTCCATTGCAGGTATTAAGATAAAAGGACAGTCCATACAGAAAAATGCAACAGAGGAAGAAGTTACAGAAGAAGTTACAGAAGAAGTTACAGAAATCGTTACAGAAGCCAATACTGAAGCAAAAGCTAAGATGGTAAAGAACAATTCTTTACCGGAATTGAAATCCGCACTTTCAGATTCAGCAAAATCTACAGAGCCGCAGACACAGGCGGAAAGCAATTTGGAAGCAGCTAAGGAAGTTAGTACAGAATCAGATACGGAAAGACTTACAGAATTTAATACGGAACCATATACACAGACAGATGCACAGGGAGAAACAGAAATAGAAACAGAGCCAGTAACAGAACAGGTTACGGAAGAAATAACGGAGCAGGCACCGAAGTATGAACGTGCCAAAGCAGCCGGTAAGCTTACGGTTTCTGTCAGCGAAGATGGTATCCAATATAAGGATGTGAAAGTATTTGATCAAGATATTGATAGTTCCAAGGATCAGACGTATCTCTTTGAAAGAGAAGATGGCAGAGTTGACACCTATGATGAGAAATACATCAGGATTACCAATCTACCGGATAATCTGACAATGGATGATATTGATTTTATGGCTTACCCAGGTGATGATATTGAAATCAGTGAAACAGCAATCGGTTATCTGGAAAGCGATTACCAGTATGGTGATGCAGAAGAAGATATCATTAAGGCAGGTACTTTAATAGTGACAGGTACATATCGTGGGGATCCGGTCTATAATACAATCTTACTTCAGGGCAGATTTAACAATGTGGATAACAGTAAAGATGACAGTAGTATTGACTTAGTAGAAAGACCGATGAACGGAGTATCGTTACTCTTCGCGGAGGAACCGAAAGAAGGAGATATGACGACGATTAATAATGGTTTCTGGATCTTCATACCTGATGTACAAAAAGAAGCGGCACTTACAGAGGGTGTATGTGGAAATAGTGTACTTCCGGCAGAAATCCAGGCTGTGATGTATCGTACAGACGATCCGAACAATGCGGACAGCAAACGTCTTGTAAGTAATACCTTATGGGTACAATCTCCTACGGAAGAAACAATGCCGAACATCAGGCTAGAGTCTGACGCGGCAGATGGAGGGATGAACAATTGAGGAAGATAGGAAAGGTTAAGGTTCTCGTGGGAGTACTGGTACTTATGCTGCTATACTCCATGACAGCCCTGGCAGCAACAGAAAAGCCAGGAATAAAATTATCCGTTACAGATACTGCCGGTGAATGGGCAGTTGAGATTCAGAATATGGACAGTTTGGCATATTCCGTACAGTTTGACATCGTTGTGAATGAAAAGGCAGAAGGAACTATGGAGTGGGACGATACGTCCCCCTCCACCTACCACAAGATGACACAAAAAGAAGACGGCAGTAAGACCATCTTCACATTCTATGTTGACAAACTGTCAGAAATTTCTACCACAGGCACGGCAAAATTAGGAGTACTCACGTTCAAGAATACGACAGCTAAAACAAAGTTTTCTACAAGCGGGGAGCTGACAACACTGGATGCCAAGCTTAATGCAACAAAGGTAACAGATGCAGCGCTTGTATTAGAAGATCATGAGTGGGATAGTGATTTTACCGTGGATAAGGCAGCAACCTGTATAAAGGAAGGTGAACAATCAATTCATTGTACAACGTGTGATGCAAGAAAAGATATCACAGTGATTCCGAAATCAGGGCATCAGTATGGTGAATGGAAAGTAACAAAAGAAGCAAGTTGTTCAGAAGCTGGAAGCCGAACAAAGGAATGCAGTGTATGCCATGAAGTAGTAACGGAAGCAATTGCGGCATTAGGGCATGACTGGGAAAAAGATTTTACGGTGGATAAAGCAGCAACCTGTACAGAAAAAGGTGAAAAGTCGATTCATTGTACAAGGTGCGATGTGAGAGAGAAAGTTACAGAGATTCCGGCATTGGAGCATAATTATGGTGACTGGAAAGTGACGAAAGAAGCAACTTGTACAGAAGCGGGAGGCCGCACCAAGGAATGCAGTGTATGCCATGATGTGGTGACGGAAGCAATCCCGGCATTAGGACATGACTGGGAAAAAGATTTTACAGTTGACAAAGCAGCAAGCTGTACAGAAAAAGGTGAAAAGTCGATTCATTGTACCAGGTGTGATGTGAGAGATAAAGTAACGGAGATTCCGGCATTGGAGCATAAATATGGTGACTGGAAAGTGACGAAAGAAGCAACGTGTACAGAAGCGGGAAGCCGCACCAAGGAATGCAGTGTATGCCATGATGTGGTGACGGAAGCAATTCCAGCATTAGGACATGACTGGGAAAAAGATTTTACAGTTGACAAAGCAGCAAGCTGTACAGAAAAAGGTGAAAAGTCGATTCATTGTACCAGGTGTGATGTGAGAGATAAAGTAACGGAGATTCCGGCATTGGAGCATAAATATGGTGACTGGAAAGTGACGAAAGAAGCAACTTGTACAGAAGCGGGAAGCCGCACCAAGGAATGCGGTGTATGCCATGATGTGGTGACGGAAGTCATTCCAGCATTAGAACATGACTGGAAATCCAATTACACAATTGATAAAGTTGCAACCTGCACGGAGGATGGAGTAAAATCCATTTATTGTAGAAAATGCAGCGAGCAAAAAGATATTGTGAAGATTCCGGCACTGGGACATAATTATGGTGAATGGAGTATTACAAAAGAAGCTACCTGTACGGAAAAAGGAATCCATACGAAAGTATGTATGCGATGCCCGGATCAGGTATCGGAAGAGATTCCGGCATTGGGACACAGCGCAGGAGATTGGGAAGTAGAGAAAGCGTCTACCATTTTCGCCAAAGGCGTAGAAGTTAAGAAATGTGAGCGCTGTGATATCGTTTTAGAAAAGAGAGATATCAAGAAGAAGAAAGCGAAAGTGAAGTTAAATGCGAAGTCCACAACGATGCAGGTTAAGAAGACTTCAACAGCTTTAAAGGTGAAGTCCGGCAGTACCGGAGATAAGGTAAGTAAATGGACATCCGCAAATAAAAAGATAGCTGTAGTTGATAAAAAGTCCGGCAAGATAACGGCTAAATCTGTAGGAACAACTTATATTACAGTTACGATGAAGAGCGGTGCCAGTGCCAAGTGTAAAGTTATCGTTCAGGAAGATGCTGTTGCTACAAATAAAGTTTCCTTTGGCTCTAAGAAGATAAACCTTAAAAAGGGCAAATCAGTGAAACTTCAGGTTCTTAGAACACCGATATCAGCAAATGACAAATTGGAGTTCACCTCTTCAAAAGAAAAAGTTGCTGAAGTCAATTCCAAGGGTAAGGTCACAGCAAAGAAAAAAGGATACACGACTATAACCGTCAAGACAGCAACAGGAAAGAAAGCATCTTGTGAGATATATGTTTCGTAATCAGTGAGAAAGAACGGATGACGAGATAGAATTTTTAGACACACTTTAAATTAAGGCAGCTGAAAATAAATTTTAATATCTGATTTTATACCGGTATGGAATGTCCAGACTATAAAATCTGATAAGAAAGTTTATTGATCGGCTGCCTTGTTTATATTTCGAGAGAAGATAGTATCAGTTTTTCGAGAAGATGGTATTTCCTTTTTCATGAAAATTTATTCATACGTATGATGCAATGCTTCGATAGAAGAGGCATAGGCAGTTGGTGGAATACCAACTGCTTTTTTGAAACACTTGGAAAAGTAATGCAGGCTGTTATATCCTAAAATTTCGGAAATTTCTGTCATATTATATTTCCCAACCTGAATTAGATGCATGGCACGTTCAATTCTAAGGTTATTATAATATTCAATAACACCAGTCCCCAGATTATTGCGGAAAATTTGTTGAAGCAGTGCACTTGACACACAATTATCCTTACATACTTGTTGTAGGGTGAGGGTGGAGTCCCCCAAATGGTTCTCGAAATAATCCTGTATCTGCCTTATAATAGACCGCTCCTTATGTAATTTAATGGAACTGGATTGAGCAGAACCAAAATGAAAAGAATCGGATTGAAAAGAATCGGATTGAACAGAACTCAAATGAACCGAACAATAATGAACAGGATCAGTATGGACAAAATCAGTATGTTCAGAACCGGAAGAAACGTATTTATTTTTGATAAGTTGTTCTGACGCCGGAATTTCCATATCCTTACGTATCAGATCAATGATAAGCAGCTCCAGGTAATTTTTTAAGGACTGTTCGCATCCAAAGGGCAGATATTCTCTCTTTTCCAGTTTCAAGATGGCAGGTTTTTCAAGTTCAGTTGCGAAAGTAAGGCGTGCTTCCCTTAGAAACTGACCGATAAAAAACTGTTGCCGTTGGCTGGTTTTGATGATTTTGTGGGTGAGCTCTGATATCCGCATAGAAGGGGTTCGAAATGAAATTACAGCGATATCAGATGGATGCTGGTAATTCCCCCAGACATTGTGAAATTCATTTGGACCAATCAGGATCAGGTCACCTTTTTCCAATGTATAAATATCATTTTCTATGCGTACGTTCAGAATACCAAAGTCGATATAAATAAATTCCCAGAAATCGTGACTTTCGCCTCTGTAATTATAATCCGGACTAAATTTAAAGTAATGAACGGTCTGAAGCGATTCTAGGATGATAGCATTGTCTAAATATGTATCCTGATAATCTTTTTTCATTCGGTATCTCCCCATATATATGAATGTGATTAAGAGTTAAAAACACTGGTACTGTAAGTTTTATTTCATAAAAAATGCAAATATCAGATACGTATTATCAATCTAAATTCTATTTATATTTTAATTTGCAAATATTGTATGATAAATGACAAAGCCGGCATGTTCTCTTCTTGATATAATTTTGATTATAACAAAATAAATCCAAAAGGGGTAAGAAATATGACAAATAGAGAAAATTTTTTTATGGCAATGTCACACCGGCAGCCGGAGCAGATTCCTTTTTTTATACGGTTGTGTGAGGAATTGGAAGTGGAATTTGAGAGACGGTATCATACAGCAGATTACCGGAAATATTATGGCAGCTGTATTATACCTGTAAAAATGAAGCCTACAGAGCATTTGCAGGATTTCTCTGCATATTTTGATGGACAATCCTATGATTATTATAATGAGTGGGGGGTAGGCTATAAGGCTGGGAGTACCGGTTACCATTTCCGGCAGTTTGTATCCCCAATGAAATTTTTTGAAACACCGGAAGAAGTATGGGAATTCCCCCTTCCGGATATTCTGGAAGATTACCGGTGGGAGGGAATAAAAGAGACTATCGCGGAGTTAAAAGCAGCAGATTGCATCACAATGAATACTTCAGGATGTAATATTGATATATTTGAAGCTGCCTGGTACCTAAGGGGGATGGAAAATATGCTGATGGATATGCTGGCGGATGAAGAAATGGCGGAAGCATGCCTGGAACGAATGTGCAGGATAAAATGTGAAATGGCTAAGAAATGCGCAGAGGCGGGATTTGATATTGTGGTATTCGGAGATGATGTGGCTACACAGAGAGGGATGATGATGGATAAAGAGCTGTGGAGAAAATGGCTGAAACCACGGCTGAAACGCGCAATTGACAGCGCAAAGTCTGTAAATCCGGATGTATTGTGCTATTACCATTCGGATGGGGATATTACAGACATCATAGAAGACCTGATTGAAATTGGTGTGGATATACTAAACCCGATACAGCCGGAATGTATGGATCCGGTTGCCGTAAAAGAGCGGTATGGCAGCAGGGTAAATTTATGGGGAACTATCGGAACCCAGACAACAATGCCCTTTGGTGCACCAAAAGAGGTACGCAGGGAGGTCAGAAGAATGATCGAAGACGTGGGCAGGGACGGCGGTCTGGTGATAGCGCCTACCCATGTGCTGGAGCCGGAGGTACCTTTTGAAAATATTGAAGCATATGTGGAAGCTGTAAAAAGTAAATGGTAGAAAATGTTGGAAGTAATTGATTCGTAACAGTTTAAATAGTATGATATAGAAAACTAGTGCGCCATCCGGACAGTAACAATAGTGACAGTACTGCCTGGACGGAGCACTAGTATCAAAAGGTATTTACTGCGATAAATCCAGATCAATCAGGGGGAGTGTCTAATGAAGGTGCCGCATTTTTCATTAAAGATAAAGTCAACGATAAAGCAGAGATTCTTTTTTTTCAGTGCATTAAATATCATTGTAGTTATTCTTGCGATTGCGGTCATATCCAATGTCCTTTTTGAAAAAACTATAACTGAGAAGGCAAAGATGTTCCAGCAAAGGGAAGTCTCCCTGGTGTGCAATAATATGGAATTATTGGTCAACAGCATCAATGATTATATCCTTACTTTATCCGTAGACAGTACGCTTCAGGAAATTTTAAAGTACCATGATGAGGTTCCGGTTTCGGAAGAAGAGAGATATAATATTAAAATGAAGCTGATTCGGGCAGTTTATGCAAAATCGGCTTTGAATTCTTACATAGATTCCGTAGTAATTCTATCTAAAAGCGGAACATTTTATGATATGGGCATGTATTCCAAAGAAAATTTTAGCAGTACATTTGAAAAGAATAATATCCAGATGTCTGATATTATCAATAAACCAACCTGGTATGGACCGCTTGTAATGAAAAATGAACTGGTGGGGGAAGAAAATGTATTTGTAATTACCAAGCAAGTTATGGATATCTGGTCTCCCAATGTACTGGGGTATGTATTTGCAATTGTGAAGGAAAGCAAGGTAAGTGGGTTTTACCGGGATATTATCGAGAAGAATGCGGAGCTTTATATTGTTAATGAAGATATGAATATTATTTCTTCTGCCGATAAATCGCTGTTGTATAAGGATATCCGGAATCTGGAGATCTATGCGAATAAAAAGGATGCATATATCATTACGACAGAGCAGATTCCCATTAATAACTGGAAGGTCATGGACTTTGTTCCAAAGCGTTATCTGGTAAGTGAAATGGATAAAATCACCCTGTCGATGGTCAATATTGGTATCATTGCAATTATATTTTCCTTCGTGTTGTCTTATGCAATAGCCAGCAGGGTAACAAAGCCTATCCATAAACTGGCAGTTGCGATGAAGTCTTTTGACTGTATCAATGGAAACAGCCATACCACGGAGGTACGATCGCCACAGGAGCTGAATCTTCTGACCAGAAGATTTAATCAATTGGTGGACCGGGTACAGGAGCTGATGCATCAGATTGAGATCGAAAATGAACGGAAGAGGGATTATGAGTTCAGATTAATTCAGGCACAGATTAAACCCCATTTTTTGTATAATTCACTGGAGACGATTATCTCTCTCATTGGGATATCCATGAAAGATAATGCTATGCAGTACACCAGATCCCTGGGGAATTTTTACCGCATTTCATTGAGTAATGGTACGGATATAATTACGCTTAAGGAAGAACTGGATCTGATACAGAATTATTTATATATGCAGGGTATCCGCTATGTAGATAAATTAAATTATCAGATTGAGGGGGATGCAAGGCTGGCAACATACGTTATTCCAAAGTTAACGCTCCAGCCGTTGGTGGAAAATGCAATCTATCATGGAATAAAGCCTAAAAAGGTAAAATCAGATATCAAGATTAAATACTATAGTGATGCAGATGATATTTTGATCTCGGTTTATGACAATGGGGTGGGCATCCGAAAGGAAAAGCTGGATTCCGTACTGAGGGATCAAAAGACAGATGAAAGAGGAGGATTTGGTCTGAATTCTATCGATAACCGGCTTAAGCTTGTATTCGGGTCTTCCTATGGGCTGGCTATCAGCAGCAGCTATGGGGTGTATACAGAAGTTATTGTGAGAATTCCAAAAAAGGACAGGCTGTAGTATAAGAAGGTTTGGGAAAAGCGATAAAGGACAGGGTGTAAAAACTATGACAAAGGTTGTAATTGTAGATGATGAATTTTACTTTAGGCAGTATTTGAAATCATGTATTGACTGGGAGGGAATGGGTTGTCATATTGCAGGGGAAGCTTCTGATGGGGAAGAGGGTTTGCTTTTAGTGGAAAGAGAAGAGCCGGATATGGTAATTCTGGATATTAATATGCCGATTATTGACGGCATTGAATTCAGTAAGCTGATCTACGAAAGGAAGCTGGAAACCAGAATTATTATTTTAAGCGGTCACAGCGAATTCCAATATGCGCAAAAGGCAATGAAATACGGTGTGAAAAGTTATTTGTTAAAGCCGCTGAACGAAGAGGAACTGTGCCATGCGATACGGGAGATTTCCAAAGAGGTGGAAGCCTTGCGCAGTTACCAGGTGAAACTGTCCAGTCTGGAAAAACAGGTAAAAAGAAATCAGCCTTTGCTGGAGGAAAAGATATTAAATGATTTAATACGGAGAGTCATATCTGTAGGGGGTACACATGGGAAAATGTCACCGGGACTGGAAGGGATGAATCTGGATTATCATTTTTTTGTCGTGCTGGTCATGGAAATCGATGACTTTAAATCCCGTCAGTGGGATGTGGCGGATAAGGAATTGTGGAAGTATGCGGTGCGCAACATTGCCCAGGAGCTGATTCCCGCCGACATGCAGCCCTATTTTTGTGTGGATGAGCGGGATAGCATTGTCTGCCTGTTGTGCGGGGATGTATCCAGGGACAATAGCAAAGCTGAAATTAGGAAATATGTGCTTCAGATTGCAGAGTTTATCTCCAGGCATCTTCCATTTACCGTTACCATTGGAATTGGAAATTCAGCTGCTGATCCGGGAGGAATAACAACGTCCTATCAACAGGCATTATTTTCCCTGAAGAATAAGTATAACAGTGGTGGAAACAGTGTGGTTGACTATGAAAAGACGAAATCTTTTATCAGCCAGAATACCCTGATTCATTCAGGAATCAGGAATGAATTAATTATGGGGATGAGGCAGGGAGACCGGGAATCGGTCCAGTGTATTGTTAAGAAGATTTTCAGTGAAGCGCAGGAACTACGCATCAGTTATGATATGCTGCAGTGCCATTGCATGGAATTTATTTTTACCTGTCTGGAATATCTGGAGGAGGTGTCGGTTGTGTTTACGGATATATTTACGCAAATGCAGTCGCCTATGGAAATACTGGATGAGATTCAAACGATTAGCCAGGCACAGAGCCGGATATTGGATTTATTTGACAAGGCATTGTGCTATATTGGAGAGCACAAAAATACCAGAGGGATGAAGCAGATTGAGGAAATTAAGGCATATATTACAGAGCATTTCTGTGAAGCGGAGTTTAAAATAAATGACATTGCAGGGTATTTTTTCGTTAATTACCATTATTTATGCCATAGTTTCAAAAAGCAGACAGGAATTACCCTGAATCAATATATCACATCGCTTCGGATTGAACGGGCAAAAACATTAATTGACCAGGGATGCCGGAATATGACACTATTGGCGGAACAGGTAGGCTATGGGGATCTGGGCTATTTTGGAAAATGCTTTAAGAAATATACCGGAGTATCACCGTCAAAGTACATGGATAAAATTGAATAGGAAATAGAGGAAAAGAGGCTTTCCAAAACCCGTAGAATTCCAACAGGATCTGTTGAATGAATTCCTGAATGGGTTAGTACAGCATTGCTTAATTCACTGTTAATTGCGCAATGCTGTACTAGGGACAGCCTCTTTTTCTATAAATGAAAACAAACAATATTACCAATGAACAAACAATATTGTCTTACGGAGATCTGTTAAGTCAGATATACTGAACTTACAATTAATATCTGAAGGAGGAAAAGATATGAGAAAGAGATGGATGCAAGCGGCGGCGGCAGTAGTAATTACATCCTTAATGTGTATGGGATGTTCCACAGGAAAAGGAGAAACGGCAAAGAGTACTGCAAAGAGTGAAACCACAGCAGAGGATACGGCTTCCGGTAAAGGAGAATCGAAAGAAGCTGCATCAAACGAAACAGCCGGAGAAACAGATGCTAAAGATACGCAGGGGGCGGCAGAGACAGCGTCTGGAGAACCGGTAAAATTAAAGGCGTTTTTAATGTCAGAGGATGAAGCCAGGGTCAGGTTATACAACGAATGTTATGCCCCAAATGTTAAAAATGACCTGCCTAATCTGGACGTTGAATTTGAACTTCCGGGAAAAGGATATCAGGAAAAACTTCGTATCTATAATGCGTCCGGAGAGCTGCCCGATGTATTTTTCGGATGGAATATAATTCTGGAAAGCGATAATGCGGTAAATCTGACGCCTTACATTGAAAAAGACGGATTTATTGACCGGTATAAAACTAAATCGGCATTAGTTCCTTACAGTGACGGCAATATCTACGCAATCAGTGCAGGTATGGATGCCTATTATACAGCGGCAATGATTTATAACAAAGAAATATTTGAAAAGGAAAATATTAAAGTACCAACTAATTTTGAGGAGTTATTGGAGGCCTGTACCCAGTTTGCGGCAAAAGATTATGTTCCGATTTCCATGCTTGGCAGCTTTACTGCTTACGCATTTCTCCCCCAGGAGCTGATTACGATGGATGATCCTGAAAATATGAAGAAGATTATAGCCGGGGATATAGGATTTGATTCGGAACCGTTTAGAAATGCAATGAACAAATATGAACAGATGATTAATGCGGGTGCATTTGCAAAAGATGCGGCCACCACTACTTATGATGAGCATGTGGCACTGTTTACTTCCGGTAAGTCTCCAATGATCTATGCGCCGTTGTGGGTATATGGATCAATTGACAAAATGGAAAATCTGGATTACTTTTCATTGCCGACTTTCAATAAAACACCGGGATTCCTCAATGGTTGGGGACAGGCATATGGCGGTTATATGGTATCTAAGAACAGTGAAAACATCGAGGAATCTGTGAAACTGGCAGAATGGATGGTAGAGCAGGATGCAAAGTTCTTCTCGGAAGAAATGGGCAATGCAGTGGGAATGGATGTTGGAACGGAACCTAAGCTTTCACCCATTACCAAGGACTATTATGACCTGTTTAACCAGGAAGGGATGGATGTAATTCCTAATTATGCGTCTAACTTTTTGAAGGATTCAGTCAAAGCAGAATTAGAAGTGAATATTGGAAAACTTCTCACCAAGCAGTTAACGGCAGATGAGTTTTGCACTACAATGGATAAATTGCAGAAAGATTCTGAGAAGTAATTGCATACAAAAAGGAGAATGCCATGGACAGATATTTAAGCAAAAAATGGATCATTCTGGTGTTCCTGGCACCAGCCACCATCATATTTAGTGTATTTATTTTATACCCCATGCTTCCGACTATTTATACAAGCTTTTTTGAATACGATGGTTTTAAGGTAGGGAAGTTTGTGGGAATCGGGAATTACAGCGCGGTTCTGACAGATCCTGTATTTTGGCATTCTGTTTCCAATACCCTGAAAATTGTATTGCTGCAGACGCTGGTTGCCGGTCCTGTATCATTACTGTTGGCGCTGCTTATCAATCTCTGCTCTGTAAAAATGAGACGGTATGTTAAAATTACCTATTTTATGCCAACAGTGTTGAATATTACCGTTATCTGTCTGATGTGGAAAATGGTATTGCAGCCCAACTGGGGAATTATCGATACGGTATTGACAAAATTAGGGTTAAGCGAACTGATACATACCTGGCTGATAGATGAACAGACGGCGATCTGGTGTGTGGCTTTTGTATTCGTCTGGCAGTATATTGGTTACAATATGGTTCTTCTGTATTCCGGGATTCGTTCTATACCGGAGACCTATATGGAGGCGGCGAAGGTGGAGGGGGCAAATTTCTTCCAGCAGTGCAGATACATCACGATTCCCCTGCTTCAGGAAATTATTAAATTTGTATTGATTATATCTACAGCAGGAACGCTTGGTATGTTTGCACATGTGCAGGTTATGACAAACGGAGGGCCGGGAGACCTTACCAGAACAATTGTCTATCAGCTCTATTACAAGGCGTATCAAAGCCAGCAGTTTGGAGAGGCAAATGCGATTGCAGTTATTTTTGCAGTGATCGGCATCGGCGTGTTTATGGTGATTAATCATTTTGTGGCAAGAGAGCGGATTGAACTGGTATAGTTCACCAACAAAAGGAAGGAGCAAGTGTGAAACAAAAGCGTTTCAAACTACTTATTAATGCATACCGCAGACTTGTCAGCGGTATACAGGGGTATAAGTGTGAAAGTTCCTTTTAGACTACTTATTAATGGATATCGCAGGCGGGACCTGCGATATGCAGGAGGTATAATTATGAAGAAAAAAGGCAGAAAGATTATCCTTTGGCTAAGCATGGTGCTGATCAGTTTCCTGTTTCTATATCCCTTATTGTGGATGGTACTGACTTCTCTGAAGACAAAGGAAGATGTAATGATGAATCCATTTGGATTGCCTGCAGAGTGGATGTTCAGCAATTATGCGGATGCATTTACCACATTTGATTTTCCAAGATTTTTCCTGAACAGCGTGGTATATACTGCGGGAACGATTTTACTTACGATATTTTGTGCGATCATGTTTGCCTATGCGGTTGCCAGAATGAGATTTAAGCTCAGCAGATTTATGGTAAACCTGCTGCAGGTGGGGATGATTGTCCCGGTATTTGTAATCGTGCTCTCTTTATTCAGTCTGATGGGAGATCTGGGAGTACGAAATACTTACCAGGGTATGATTATGCTCTATACCGCCAGTGCGCTGCCCATATCAGTAATTATATTTACCGGCTATTTCAGGTCCCTGCCATTTGAACTGGAGGAAGCAGCTTATATTGACGGCTGTGGTGTGTTCCGGACATTTTTCAGGATTATGGTGCCAATGGTGGCGCCGGCAGTAACTACCGTTGTGATTGTGGTATTCATGAATTATTCCTGGAATGAATTTTCACTGGCATATCTGCTGATCGATTCACAGAATATGAGGTCCCTTCCCATTTCATTGAATTATTTTACCTCATTAAGAGGCACGGATTGGGGGCTGCTGGGTGCAACGATGGTAATGATCAGTGCGCCAGCCGTTCTGCTGAATATCGTATGTGGAGAAAAGATCGAAGATGCTCTGACGGCAACGTCGGCACTGAAGTAAAAGGAGAAGCTTATGACGAGAAAAGAACGATTGATGGCTGTTCTGCGGGGGGAGCCTGTGGACAGGCCGCCGGTATGCTTTTACGAGATAGGCGGGTATTCGGAGGATGAGAATGACCCGGATCTGTTTAATATATATAACCATCCATCCTGGAAGCCTCTGCTGAAACTGGCAAGGGAAAAAACAGACCGTATTGTTATGTGTTATATACCATTTGTACATCCAGCCACACAGGTGGAAAAACAGACGGTAGTGACCTCCTATTTTGATGATCAGGGAAGAAAGCATGAGATTACGGAAATAAAGGCGGGGGAGCGTATACTGCGCCAGCATACCAGAAGAGATATGGATGTGAACACTGTGTGGATTCTGGAGCATTTTATTAAGGATGAAACGGACCTGGAAGCCTGGATTTCCCTGCCTGCGGAAGAAATTGGAGAACCGGATTACAGACAGCTGCTATCAGTGGAAAGAGAAATCGGAGACACTGGCATTGTAATGATAGAAACGGGGGATGCCCTGTGTGAGATAGCGTCTCTGATGGATATGGAAGAGTACATGATCATAGCGATGACCGAGCAGGAACTCTTTCATAAAGCGCTGCAAAAGGCGCAGGAAATATTACTGAAGAAAACGGCGCGGATCGCAGAAGACCTGCCGGGGCGCCTTTGGAGGATATATGGTCCGGAATATGCTGCACCGCCATATTTGCCGCCATATTTGTACAAAGAATACGTGACAGATTATGACAGGGAGCTGGTATTAACAATACAGAGGCATGGAGGTTTTGCCAGAATCCACCAGCATGGAAGGCAGAAAGATATTCTTAAATATACCGCAGAGACCGGGTGCTCCGGGCTGGATCCCATCGAACCTGTTCCCCAGGGTGATGTGGAATTATCCGAAGTCCGCAAAAAATATGGCCAGCAGATGGTGTTGTTTGGAGGACTTGAAATCAGTGATATCGAACAGATGGGGCAGGAAGCATTTAAAATTAAAGTGGAAGAGGCTGTGCGTCAGGGGATGTCAGGTGAAGGAAGAGGATTTGTGCTGATGCCTTCTGCCTGCCCGCTGGGAAGGGTACTTTCCGAAAATACATATAAAAATTATGAAGTGATGATTGAAGTTGCAGAACGTTATTCAACAACAGGAGGACAGAACGGATGAAAAAGATAAAGGCGGCACTGATCGGTGCGGGACAACGGGGAGCACAGGCTTATGCTTCCTATGCATGCAGGCATCCGGAAGAACTGGAGTTTATTGCAGTGGCGGAACCCGATGCCAGTCGGAGACAAGCCTTTCAAAAGGAGTTTCAGATTCCAAAAGAGAACTGTTATGAAGATTGGGAAACTTTTTTAGAGCAGGATAAAATGGCAGATGCTGTCCTGATCTGTACACAGGATCAGGACCACTTTTTACCAACATTAAAGGCAATGGAGAAAGGGTATCACATTCTATTGGAAAAGCCTGTTTCCAATCATCCGGATGAATGCAATACAATTGAAAAAGCGTTATCTGCATATCCAAATGTATTCTTAGTATGCCATGTACTTCGTTATACCCCATTTTTCAAGACCTTAAAAAGATTGTTAGATGAAAATAAAATTGGTGAACTGCAGAATATTCAGTTGATAGAAAATGTAGGATATTGGCATCAGGCACATAGTTTTGTCCGCGGAAACTGGAGAAACAGCAAGACCTCCAGCCCTATGATCCTGGCAAAATGCTGCCATGATATGGATATCCTTTTGTGGCTGGCAGATTCTGACTGCAGCAGAGTATCTTCCTTTGGCTCTTTGGGGCATTTCAAAAAGGAAAAGGCACCGGCGGGAGCTGCTAAACGATGTAGGGATGGATGTCCGGCAGCAGATGAGTGTGCCTATTATGCCCCGGGGATATATATAGACTGGAAGGATAACTGGCAGGCAGATGTAATTAAAAAAGTAGTCAGCCAGGATACCAGTGAGGAAGCTATCCTGGAAGCGCTTCGGACTGGTCCATATGGCAGATGCGTTTATGACTGCGATAACGATGTGGTTGACCATCAGGTGGTCAATCTGGAATTTACCAATAAAGTTACAGCTTCCTTTACCATGAGTGCGTTTTCATGGGATTGCAGCAGAGTAATTAAGCTCATGGGAAGCAAAGGGGAAATAAACGGCAGACTGGAAGAGGATGAGATTGAACTGATCGATTTTAAGAAGGGAAAGAAAGAGACCATTCTGATTGATGCCATAAAGGAAGGACATGGCGGCGGAGACTATGGAATAATGAAAGAATTCCTGAGGCTGATCAGAGAAAATGTAGATGGGGCAGGGGATAAGAGTGCGTTGTCTGCGCTTCAGGGGCACAGAATTGCTTTTGCAGCAGAAGAAGCAAGGGTAACGGGAACGGTTGTTGAGATGTAGGTTGGGGAAAGAATTAAGCTGAGGGAAGTTGGGAACAGATGGAATATGTGTACTGAGACTAGTACTGCATTGCACAAATAACTATGAATATAGACACCTGGCGCAGATATCAGGCACTCTATTCACAGTTATTTACGCAATGCTGTACTAGATGCATATGAAGAACAGGATTCGGAAAGGAAATACTATGACAGGCAGAGAGCGGGTAATAAACTGCATAAAACATTTGGATACAGATAGAATACCCCATTATATTGAGCTGGGATCGGAAGAACTGGAAAAGATGCGTCAATTTACCGGAATAAGCAATTATCAGGATACGCTGGATAATGATATTGATATGATGGGTATAGATGGCGGATATACTGAAGTCGAAAACATGCCGGGATATTATATGGACGATTTTGGTGTGTGCTGGAACCGAAACGGTGCGGATAAGGATATTGGAGTGATTGATTCCTGTATTCTTTGTGAACCGGAGGATTTAAAGTATTATACTTTTCCGGAAATTAAGGAAGAACAGGTACGTGAAAAGCTAAAACAGCTTGCAGAAAATGGGAAAACGTCTTTTAAAACAGCTTCTATCAGTTTCTCCATGTTCGAGCGAGCGTGGACACTGTGTGGAATGGAAAATTTACTGGTTTTCATGATCGAAGA
The DNA here is from genome assembly GCF_001029355.1 of Robinsoniella sp. RHS. Classification (NCBI taxonomy): domain Bacteria; kingdom Bacillati; phylum Bacillota; class Clostridia; order Lachnospirales; family Lachnospiraceae; genus Robinsoniella; species Robinsoniella sp. RHS. Next base: position 810 of record NZ_JNGB01000155.1, on the reverse strand, counting down.
ACCGGATTTTGTACATGAACTGCTGGGAAAGATCTGCAATTATAACTGTCGTTTAATACAGATTGCATTAGAGTATGATATTGACGGCATATGCCTTGGCGATGATTGGGGGCAGCAGAGAGGAATGATCATGGGACCTGAGAAATGGAGGGAATTCATTCAGCCCCAAATGAAAAGGATGTATCACCAGATCAAAAGCGCTGGAAAATATGTTATCCAGCACTCTTGCGGGGACATTGAAGCTGTCTTTGAAGATCTTATAGAGATTGGTCTGGATGTCTATCAGACCTTTCAGCCTGAAATCTATGATATGGCTAAAATAAAGAAGAAAACAGGAGGCAGACTTACCTTTTGGGGTGGTATCAGTACCCAGACCTTATTGCCTTTTGCTGAACCGCAAGAAGTAAAGGACGTTATTATCAGAACGGCAGGCATTATGAAAGGAAACGGTGGATATATTCTGGCACCCACACACGCAGTTCCGGGGGATGTACCAGTTGAGAATATTCAGGTTATGGCTGAGATATTTAAAAACCAGGATAAATATTTAGTGTAGATTGGAGCAATTATCTGGTATTACAGCGAAGGTTTTGTAATGTTCTATTAAATGCATTATATTGAGGTTTAGCTGATTAAGACGCTTTGTAGATGTAGGTAGTGTACGGAAAGATGGGTGTGGGAAACTGGCATGGACTCCGTCAGCTGGCCGCAGAACTGGTATTTTCTAACCTTTCCGAAGCGCTTTTTGGCGGCACGCGGGCATTCGCTGCGAAATCCTGATGCATTTCGCAGCTCACTGCCCGCTTAGTA
>NZ_JNGB01000154.1:0-5972 GCF_001029355.1 Robinsoniella sp. RHS | reverse complement strand
AATTTATCATACTGAGCGGCTACAACGATTTTGAATACGTTCGCACCGCTATGCAGCATGGTGCAGTCAATTATCTGCTTAAACCTGTAAATCAGGAAGAACTGACAAATACAATTATATCTACAGTGCACATGCTGGATGATACCCAAACACAAAAACAGCAGTTTCAGGAAAGTCTTATGGCTCTTCGCAATGACATTCTGGTAAGGGTCCTGACCAACCGTATCGACACCCGGGAATTACGTGAGAAATGCCGCTTTGTAAATCTTACCTTTCGCTGTAGTAAAATGCGTGTGGGACTTCTAAAGCCCTTGTTTCACAGCGGGGAACGTTCCATGAAATGGGCAGATTTTTCCACAGCCAGATTGTGTGAAAAGATTTGTAAAGATACCTGTGACTGCTACGCTGCACTCGACACATCTGATAACATCATTCTTATTTTCAAGGATTATGCATATTCCTTAACAAATGCTGATTACGAACGCCTGCTGGAGTCCTGCATCAGACAGTTAAAAGAACGCATTTCCTTTCCTGTCATTACCTCTCTAAGTGAAAATGCCTCAACAGTTCATGACCTTTCTGCCTCCTACATATACTGCCTCCAGTCTGCAGAACGCAAAGAAATCATGCAGAACCTGTTTCAGAAAGATACCATTGTACAGCTTGAAAAAGATACCCCCTATATTTTTGATTATTCCAGCCTTGCAAATATTATTGAAGCACGTGACAGCAAAGCCCTTCTGGAACTGCTTCGTCAATACTTTGCCGAAATGCTCCGCCAGGACAACAACAACAATCTGGAAAATATTAAATATCAACTGATTGAGTTTATCATCTGCGCCATGCAGGAATTAAAGTCATCACTTTTTTCCAGCGCAGACATTGATGTTCAAAAAAAAGAAGCCTTTCGTATTATCGGATCGGCACTTTCACTTTCCGAACTGGAAGAAAAGCTGTATCAACTATTTACAACTTTGATGGACCAGCTGGATGAAAATACAAATCCCACCTATTCGTACCTGATTCAAAATGCGCTCAGCTATGTATGCAGCAACTACCAGGATATTAATCTATCTCTGAAAACCCTGGCCTCACAGCTGAATGTAAATGCCGCCTACCTTGGCCGCCAGTTTGCAATAGACACCAATGAATACTTTTCTGACTATTTAAACCGAATCCGTATCTCCAAAGCAATCCACTTGCTGAAAAGTACCTCCTGGAAGACCTCAGCAATTGCAGAAGCCGTAGGCTTTGCTAACATCACTTACTTCTTTACCATCTTTAAAAAAACCACGGGAAAGAGACCTGGAGACTTCCGGAAAAACTGATCAGCCATACCTGTAAGACATAAAAGCATACTTTCATAATAAACGGCCCTCCGTCTGTTGGACAGAGAGCCGTTTATTACAAAAGTACGCCTCCAATATTAAAGCAGTATATGGTTATTCCTGAAAAGTAACTTCCGTATGATACAGTGACTTCTCATCCAGGTATTGTTTGTATGTCTTTGTTTTTTTCTTTTCTTCATAATCAGGGGACCAGTAATACCCCTTAATTTCATCCATGTATTGGATATAGTCACAAATATAAATGTACACAGTGCCGGTGTCCCTTCCATAGAGCTGGTAGGTATCTGCGTAACTGCCCTGATAATCCAGCAGTTCTCCATCTTTATCTAAAATAACCAGAAAATAATCGTAATTTAGCTTATCTGAGGGGATAATCATCTGTGCAGTAATTTCATAAGGTGTTTTTTCAACTTTGGAAATCCCCAGTCCTTCTGCATTGGTATCGTTTAGTTCCACAGTCTGAGTCCTTGAGGTGTCCAGAGACACATCAAATTCAAAATTCCATTCGCCCTCATACCGCTTCACAAGATTATCATATATTACCCCGGTATCACCTTCCGGGAAGGTTACGGTTCTTGCTTCTGTCTCAAACAATTCTCCGGAAATATCAGTCAGATTTAAACTATACGTAAAGTTATCAGGAACCGGAAGAGGTGTGCCAATCTCCGGAAACTGCTCCTTTAATTTCAAGTTATATTCATCCACCTTTAACGCAGCTTCATCAGTACTCATATCATCTTTTACGTAATCATTAATGTCCAGTCCTTTTGCTGCAATTTCCTCATCCGTAGGATAATAGGAAAACTGATCAAGTGATACACGGTAGATTCCTGCAAATGTATGATTGTCAATAAACTGACCTTCTATATACAGTTCCGGTCCGATATCCATATCAGAAAAACTAAAACTTGCTGTTCCATCCAGTTTCAGTGTATCATATTCTAAAATATAATCCTCCATATTTTTTGTTCTTATAAAATCTGCCGGGAACTCTTCTTCATTTTTAATACTCATTGCCAGATATAAAGCTTTTGTACTATAATATACTTCAGAAACCGTAACTGTTAAGCCATTAGAAGTTTTGATATATTTACTTTCCCCGGCAGCTTTTTCTTGTACCTGTTCCTGTTTATCATTTCCCTGTTTATCATTCTCCTGTTTTTTATTCTCCTCTTTTTTAATCCGTTTTGTTACAATCCCCTCTTTTTCATTCTCCTCTTTTTTAATCCCCTTTTTTTCAATCCCTTCTGTTTCAACCCCTTCTGTTGTTTCACCAATCTCTGTAACAGCCCCGGTATCTTCCGCTCCTTCCGTCACCAAAACCTGTGCCGTAGAACTGAAATCCCCCTTATAGCTCACCGTAGACTCCACCCGCTCAAATATATGCCCGATTAAAGGTATTTTAGCTGCCAGGGCAGGATTAGATACGCAGAACAAAGAAAAGACGGCTACAGCGGCAGCAATGCCTGTCGTCGTTGTTATAAATTTCTTCCTCCGCTGTCTTTTTTTTATTTTAACAGCCCTCGTAACTCCTTTATCAATAACATCATCAATATTCTCCGGTATCGGAATTTGATCAAACTCATTTTTATTAAGCATAAATATACCCCTCTTTCAAAATCATGCGCAGTTTCTTTTTTGCCTTTGACAGGTCTGATTTAATAGTCCCCTCAGGCTTTGAAGACATTTTAGATATTTCAGATATGGTCAGCCCTTCAAAATACTTCAGTACAATCAGCGTCCGGTATGGCTCATCCAGCTGTCTTACCGCATTGTGGAGATCCATTTTTTCTTCCTGGGAAATACCGCTGTCCATCTGCTTTACCGCATCTTGCGGGATGTCATCCTGGGCATAAGGAATTACTTTTGATGACTTACGATACATTTGCATAGCACAGTTATATAGTATTCTGGTTATCCAGGTCTTAAAATACTGAGGTTCTCTCAGATTATGAATAGCCAGCAATCCCTGAACGGTAGTATCCTGAAGAACGTCCAGTGCCAAATCCTGATTTTTCACATAGGAAAATGCAGTTCGGTAAAGATATTCTTTATGAAATTTAATTAAGTCTCCATAAGCTTGTACATCGCCTTTTTTTGCCTTTCGGGCAAGCATCAGATCTTCTCCCTGTATGTTCTCCATTTTTATATCATTCCTTTCGCTTCGCCCATCTTAATAACAACATAACGTAACAAACCTGTTATTGTATTTATCTATGGCTGCTTATTGCTGTATTACTTTTCTAATTAATTTTGTGCACATTGATTAGATGCTTTATATAGGAAAAAGGTTGCGCTTTTTATCTTTTTAAATAAAATACTAAATAAAAGTCACAGGCAAAAATAAAAAAGGGATAATCCATTCTTGGATCACCCCTTAAGTTCAGTCATACAGGCACATAAGCCTGCCGGTTATTCAACCCCGGTATCAAATCTGTCTCATACGTCAAATCTTATTATCTGCCTCATACTCCGGTAACAACTGGCGAAGCTTCCAAGATATATACAGTTATCATACAATCTCCAGCAAACCCTTTATTGCGTTAATCCCTGCCTGTAAAAGTTTATTGCTATCCATTTCACTGTGGGCATTAATATTGTTTTCCTGAGCAATTGCATCTATCATGGCATAAATCAGATAGAGCTTTTCTAAAGAAGCATTGATATTATTTTGAACAAGCGTATCAATAAACACATTCATTAATTTTTCTTCCAAACCACAAAACGTTTGGAAGATCTCTTCGTCTTTATTCATCATATTACTTAATTCAGCAATACCACTGGAAGAATTTGCATAAATACTAGTAAACACACAAATGGTTTTTTCAATAAATTCATCTACCGTAAATGGTTCATCACCTTCAGATAAGGAAAAAAGTAAGGGGTCAATCTGTTCTTCAAAAAACTTTTGAAATGCAGAAATAAAAATTGCTTTTTTGTCCGGAAAGTAACTATAAAGAGCCCCGGTAGAAACACCTGCCCTCTTACATATTTCATTGGTATTTGTTTCATAATATCCTTTTTCGCAAAACAACTCAAAACCAGCATGGATTATTTTATTCTGTTTTTCGATAGATCGTTTCTGTGTAGGTTTTCGTATCTGTGGCATTCTTATCATCTCTCTTTCAATATGCAGTATAATACATACCTCATTAATTTTCAATATAAATAAGAATAATTATTTTTGTTTTCTATTGACAACTTGTGATTAGTAATGCTAAAATAATAAAAACAAGAATATTTATTCATATTTTTGTTGTACAGAAAGGAAATTAACATATGAATAAAATATATTTAAGACCTTTTACTGATGAAGACCTATTATTATTTGAAATATGGTTAAACAAGGAATATATAAAAAAATGGTATCTTGACCCTGAAGACTGGCTCATGGAAGTACATCACCGGGCAGACACCTATTCCTGGATCCATCATTTTATTGTTATGAGTAATGATATACCAATTGGTTTCTGCCAGTATTATGATTGCTATGATGGAATCAACGATGAAATAGAAGATTGGTACTCTGTTTCAAAGCCTAATCATACTTTTAGTATTGACTATCTGATCGGAAATGAAAACTACTTAAGAAAGGGGTATGGTAAAGAAATTATCCGCCTTCTAACCCAAAAAGTAAAAGCAGAACAAATTGCAGAGAAAATTATTGTTCAGCCAGATATAGAAAATATACCTTCTAACAAGGCATTACTGGCAAATGGTTATATCTTTGATTCAGAAAAAAATTATTATATCAAAGAACTAATAGTATTGGAAAAATGTAACTAAAAAACAGAGATTCCTGTTATATAGGAATCTCTGTTTTAACTTTTACTTAACCGTCCCCTGCAGGAATCGAACCTGCACTTAATCCTTAGGAGGGATTCGTAATATCCATTTTACTAAGGGGACAAGGATAAAAGTTACTTTATAAATATTACACTTTTTAACCTAAAAAGTCAAGTCAATTTCAATATTTACTTAAAAAAACAGCTATTGGCAGAAACTGCACAATAGCTGTTCATGTTGAATACAAATTTTATTCTGGAAAATTCAAACATCCCTGCAGCCAGATCACACCTTTGAATCTTCTGCCCTCTTCCGGAACACCCATTAAATCTTTTTCATTTATGCAAATATCAAATACCATTTCATTACATAATATTTTCATCTGATAAATTTCTTCCTGACTTAACGTATTTTTCACCTTATTACAAGTCTTAATCTCTCCCATGATATGATACTGATCACATTCCATACCATAAGGCATAAAGAACGTATCGACAATCGTAAATACATCTTCCTGCATAATACGTCTGGATATCATGGTATAAGTATCAATGTCTTCCAAGGTCAGACTTTCAATTGCATCTTCATCACCATTTCTTGCAGCCGCAATCAAATGATTTCGATTTTTGGTAGCCTCTTTATCTGTATCAATCTGCTGTTCACTTTTCTGAATCGGAAGTAAGATCTTACCCTTAGTGGATAATCCTGAAAATGTAGTACTTATATTCTGGCCGCTTAATTTATTTAAATTTGCCTGCATTTTATAATCTGCTGCATTCTGGAGATAAAAAATCAAAGATACTCCGACTCTTACATCTTCACATACACCTGCATAGG
>NZ_JNGB01000153.1:0-7108 GCF_001029355.1 Robinsoniella sp. RHS | reverse complement strand
TGTGCCGTAAACGGCTTCGGAACCGGATCATCTATGGATAAAACAATTCCATTCTTGCGGCATTTTACTGAAAGTTCACGAATGAACTGAATATATCCGTCTGCAGCATCCTCCGGAATTGTCTCAAAATCCACATTAATTCCTTCAAAGCCATTTTGAATTGCGGATGCAATCAGTTGATTTGTAATCTTTTCTCTGGACGCTGTAGAACTTAATACCTTTGTAGTATCCACCTGTTCACTGAAATTGTCAATTAATGCCCAGACTTCCAGATCGTTGGCATGTGCAGTTTTAACATAATCCGCGTCTGCCAGACTGGTGAGGTTTCCATCATTATCAGCAATAGAAAACCAGGTTGGTGAAATTACATTTACCCCTTTCAACTCTGCAATATCAGTTGCGAGAGCTGCATTAGAGTCTTCGTTTGTCACCTGATGCCAGACCAGATTAATCTTATGATCCCTGGTAATGCTGGTATATACCGGTTCTTCAAAATCTCTGCTTGTCTCTTCTTCACGTGAATTTGCCAGACGCTTATTTTGTACGTAACCAATATACCCGTCTTTCGTCATCACCTTGGTCCAGTCATCCATTACTTCCAGGACTGTTACCTGATCATTCTTCTTTACATCTGTCAGAACCGGACTTTTAATTCCGCCCTGATAACGGACACTTTCTGACTTCTTCAAATCTGCATAAGTAACTTTACCCCATTTATATGTAACAATCATGCGGCTTGGATCTTTTTCTATTTTATAATCCATATTCGTATACTTCTGCACGAAATCAGCTGCCAGATATACCTTATCCCCATCTACTTTTACAATTTCATAATTTTCATTCTGTTTATTTGCTGAAACAGTATACTCTTTTTTCCCTGCCGGTATCGTTATGATATCCGTAGGTGTAGTATAGATACAGATATTGGCACTTGCATCCCAATAGAAACGGCTGTTTAAATAATTCTTAACCGCTTCATAATCGATATACGCAGTATCACCAGATAAAAATCCCTTATATTCAACCACCTGATCCTGAAGGATCAGCGCCATTTCATTTTCATTTGTGATTCCAAAGTATTCTTCCACGCTCATCCTTTCATTAGTTGGCGTGTACTTCTCTACAACTTTTGTAGCTATACCAATTAAAGCAACGATCGCAATCATGACAACTGCGGCTATAACCGGTACAATTTTTTTCTTCATTCATTGCACCTCCTGTTTTATTTATCTCTCCACCTGTCTAGTATAACACATTTTTACGATTCGTCATTACATAAATCGACATTTTTTATACAATTACTGCCATTTGATTGCAAAGGGGGCCTTGTCTTCAACAGCGTTATATTTTATCGAACCCAATACCGTAAATTTCATTACGGTCATTGCTGTAATAATCCCTCATATAATTATTTTCCTCTCTCGCTGTGCATGCTCTTGCGATGCTTTCGGGATCACTGGGCTTTCCGTCCAGCCACAGAGAAACCCCTGCCTCATCGTACCTTTCTAATTCCTGATACAGCAGAGCATTAAGCGGAACTTTCTTTTTACGCTTTTTATTTTTTTCTGGTTTCATCCTCATCACTCACTTCCTAGACATCTGTACGCATCTGAAATTTCCTTAGGTGCATGTGATATATTATTTTCAAATGCGCAGGCTTTTTACAGCTTTCGTCTTTATAATATCAACTACATCTAAGAGAAAACAGGGACATAAATCCAGAGTTTATAGAATCATCTCAACAGGTGAATTCAATTTAACTTAATTGGAAAAATGCAATGAATTAATTGCTCGAAATCTGCGAAGAATATCGCTGATCAGATATATTGAAATATAGAATCAAAAAGAATATAAATATTTCCGGGCTACTCTCCCCTCCTTTTTATCTCTTTTTATGTCCTATATCTTCTCTTAACGTTTATTATATATAATAAGTTATGAAAAATCAAGTAATTTTTTTAAAAATTACTAATTCTAGTGTATTGACTTATATACAAAGATTGTTTATACTATGGGTTACCCAGTAATGATATGATTTATCGCAGTTTTCACGTATTTGGGATCAGATGGGTATGGATGAAAATGTATAAAAAAGAAGAAATAAACCAGTGATTTACTTTACATATTTGTATGTAACAGTATATAATATAAATATAAGAAGACATTAAGTTTTACAAGCGCTTCGACCTTGCGGCAGCTTTATCTGCCTGCAAGAATAACCCGATGTGTTCGTATCATATTTGGATAGGATGTGATTATATGAAGATAGAAAAAATCAACGACAATCAGATACGCTGTACGCTGACGAAGGAAGACCTTATTGATCGCGAATTAAAATTAAGCGAACTTGCCTATGGTACAGATAAAGCAAAATCTCTGTTTCGTGATATGATGCAGCAAGCTGCCTATGAGTTTGGATTTGAGGCAAATGACATTCCACTGATGATAGAGGCAATTCCAGTTTCCCAGGATTCCATTATTCTCATTATTACAAAGGTAGAAGATCCGGAAGAACTGGATACAAGATTTGCAAAATTTGCTCCGACAGACGGCAGTGAAACAGTAGATGCCGCACCTGCTTCACCCTCAAAATTAGAAGGCGCGGACGATATTTTAAGTTTATTCAAGAAAATTCAGGAAGCTAAGAAGTCACTGAATGAAAAAACACCTGCAAGTACGAAGAAGAAATCTTCAAAGCAGGAGCCTGTATTAGATATACCATATAACCTGACAAAATTATACAAATTTCCCCAGCTGGATTCAGTAATACGGGTTGCCGGTGTTTTAAACGGAAGTTATAATGGTTATAACTCTCTTTACAAAGATGATCATGCGAAAACTTATCATCTGATCATCAGCAAATCTGACCATACACCGGAAGAATTTAATAAAATTTGTAATATTCTTTCAGAATATGGCATGAGCAGCAAATATTCCGCTGCAACAGAAGCATTTTATACGGAGCACATGGAACAGATTGTTGCAGAAGATGCATTGCAGAAACTAGCATTGCTTTAAAACCATCTGCAAATGCCTGTCAAGCAGGATTGCCCATCTACTTTTTAACAATCAAAAGCCGCATCGATCGATGCGGCTTTTTTATGATTTCATCTATTTACTTACGCTGTCCAGATATGCATTCAGTCTTGCTACTAAAACATCTGGTTCGATTCCATGAACCATAGCTGCTTCTTCTAAAGATTCAGCCTGTGAAGACGGGCATCCAACGCAATGCATTCCACCTTCCATCAGCACAACAGGCATTTGGGGATCTAATCCAATGATTTCGCCAATCAGCATGTCCTTTGTTACTTTTGCCATGTCTATTACCTCCTTCGTCATTTCAGATGTCCCTTATTATAATACTTTTCTTTTTATTATGCAAGGAGTAATATTGATTTCGAAAAATCAACAAGAAACGTGTTCATAATTTATTCATTTGTCATTCAAAAAACCTTTACTTAACTAACATTCTTTCTTCATTTCTATTGCATATAATAATATTATCAACAGGAACAAAAGACAACTTCTTAAGTATTAAGTTACTATTTTGAATAAACTTTTTCATAATAATGCCAGGTAGGACAGCTACCTGGCATCCTCCCTTTATAGGGAGTTTTTTTTGATAAAATATTAAAATAACCTGCTTAATTCAAGATTAACCCAAAGATCATTTATTTTGCTTGGATTATCCTGTTATCAGCAGGCTATTTTTACATAAATAGTAAAACTTATATTAAATAACTTTTCTTTTCAATAAAAATAATTATTTGGGAGTGTGAGTACAAAATCTTCTTTTTATACCTCAAATAATAAATCACCATAAGATGGCATAGGCCACTCCCCTTTATCCACAATCATCTCTAACTGATCCACCGGAATACGAAGTCTGGCCATGGCTTTATCTACTTCTTGATAATAATACATAGCCTGTTCCTGGCCTGACGGCTTACTTGCTGCTATTTCTGTTACTTCTTCCAGATGGGTAAGTTCCTTCTTCGTAACTGCAAGTAATTCGGTAGCCTCTTTCAGCAGCACTATGGAAACCTGAGCCTCTAACCCTGCCTGAACTACTGCATTTACCGTGTCTGCAAGATTACGTATATAACGCAGCACTGCCGGAATAATATGTTTGCTGGCGATATCAATCATTGCCCTGGCTTCAATATTGATTGCTTTAGAGTATCCCTCATATTGAATCTCAGCCCTGGATTCCAATTCCGGCTTTGTAAATACATTAAATTTACTGAATAATTCTATTGCTTTATCTGTTACAAGTGCAGGAATCGCTTCTACCATTGATGTGATATTAGGCAAACCTCTCCTCTTCGCTTCCTCCACCCACTCTTCGGAATATCCATTTCCATTAAACACAATTTTCTCATGTTCGCTTGCATATTCTTTTATAAGATCATGCACTGCCAGATCAAAATCATCTGCTTTTTCTAATACTTCACAAGCCTCTGCAAAAGCTTCTGCTACTATAGTATTAATTACTACATTACATTCCGCTACAGAATCCCTTGATCCTACCATACGGAATTCAAATTTATTACCGGTAAAGGCAAACGGTGAGGTTCTGTTTCTGTCTGTTGCATCTTTGTTAAAGTCTGGTAATGTCTTAACACCTGTGTGAAGTCTTCCACCCTTCAAACTGTGCGTTGCTGTACCGGTACTAATCAGCTGAGTCAATACATCCTCTAACTGTTCCCCTAAAAATACAGAAATGATCGCCGGCGGTGCTTCATTGGCTCCTAAACGATGGTCATTTCCAACATCTGCTGCAGATTCGCGTAATAAATCCGCATGTATGTCCACTGCTTTAAGAATACAAGTCAGAATCAATAAAAACTGTATATTTTCGTGAGGTGTTTTACCTGGCTCCAAAAGGTTAATTCCATCATCGGTTGTAAGAGACCAATTATTATGTTTACCAGATCCATTTACGCCTGCAAAAGGCTTTTCATGAAGAAGGCACTGAAGCCCCTGTTTTTCAGCCACATGCTTCAATGTTTCCATAATAATCTGGTTATGATCTGCCGCTACGTTGCACTGTGCATAAATAGGTGCAAGTTCATGCTGGGCGGGAGCAACTTCATTATGCTGCGTCTTTGACGATACCCCCAGCTTCCAGAGTTCTACATTTACCTCTTTCATAAACTTGGCAATTCTCGGTCTGATGACGCCAAAATAATGATCATCCAATTCCTGTCCCTTTGGAGGCATCGCTCCAAATAACGTTCTGCCTGTAAAAATCAGGTCTTTTCTTTTTAAATAATTTTTTCTATCTACAATAAAATATTCCTGTTCAACGCCTACCGAAGGAGTGACTCTCTTAGATGTTGTATTGCCAAAAAGGCGGATTAGACGCAGTGCCTGTGTCTGTACAGCCTGCATCGAGCGTAAAAGCGGTGTCTTCTGGTCTAAGGCTTCTCCTGTATAGGAGCAAAAAGCAGTTGGGATACAGAGAATTGCACCACCTTCGTCTTCCCTTACAAATGCTGGAGACGTACAGTCCCACGCGGTATATCCTCTTGCTTCAAAAGTAGCACGAAGTCCGCCCGAAGGGAAAGAAGATGCATCCGGCTCTCCTTTAATCAACTCTTTTCCTGAAAACTCCATCAAAATGGAACCGTCTTGGTTTGGAGCTGTAATAAATGAATCGTGTTTTTCTGCAGTAAATCCCGTCAATGGCTGAAACCAGTGTGTATAATGGGTTGCACCTTTTTCTACTGCCCATTCTTTCATGGCAGCAGCAACCACTTCTGCTATCATCGGATCCAGCTCTTTACCTTCATCAATTGTCTTATGTAACTCTTTATATACCTTTTTGGGAAGACGTTCCTGCATCACCTTATCATTGAATACATTCTGGCCAAACAATTCAGCTACATTTATATTATCGCTCATCGTGTTCCTCCACTTTTCTATCATCGCCACAGGAATATGGCATCATTTTATTATTTGCTATACGCATAATACCGTACTTTTTAAAAAATTGCAAGTAAATCACACGAATTTTGCTTGTGCATGTACTATTATATAATGTTATATGGATTATAATCATTTACTATTAATGACATCTTTTTCAATCTTATCCTCTTTCCACCAATATTTTTTATACCTTGATTTTTATTCAAATAATCTGATACTTTTCCAACAAATCCTGCCTTTTATCTTGCTCACAAGCAAATTCAAAAAATTCCTTTGTTTTTCCATCCTCAAACATCTTTTTTGCCAATCGCCCCATAAGTTCAAAACCCATTAACTCTCCTCTTTTTTCTCCTCTTTGCTCCCCTTCTAATATCATTTCATCTATCGCCTTACACATATGTATCCCTCCTTCTTCCGTTTTAGCTAATTTTTCAAATTCTAATAACTGCTTTTTTCCCCGAAACACCTGATGGTTATATAGGTCTGCAAATCTTTCGTTATCTGATAAATACTTATTAATGATTACATCATTTTTCAATACGCTGCTAATTCCTCCATTTATGACACTTTATCTCTGATTTTTATTCAAATAATCTGATACTTTTCCAGCAAATCCTGCCTTTTATCTTGCTCACATGCAAATTCAAAAAATTCCTTTGTTTTTCCATCCTCAAACATCTTTTTTGCCAATCGCCCCATAAGTTCAAAACCTATTAACTCTCCTCTTTGCTCCCCTTCTAATATCATTTCATCTATCGCTTTACACATATCTATCCCTCCTTCTTCCGTTTTAGCTAATCTTTCAAATTCTAATAACTGCTTCTTATGCATAAATACTGCCGCAACTTCATATGCATCTGATGCCATATTTTTGTAATGTTCTTTATTTTTTTCTATAAACTCCTTAAATCCCTGCTTCGAATCCCTATTCTGAATCAGTCCAAATACTGCCTTTAAATCCGTCTCAAACTTCTCATAGTCTTTAATCTTACAAATGTTTATTACCCGTATCGAATAATCCGGTATATACTGCCTTAAAAACTCTTTATCTACCTCATCCCCAAACATATCAAACAATGACATCGGCCCATCCCATTCTTCTTCTCCATAATATACTACTTGAGTCATAACAGGAGATATCGTATCTGTTTTTCTCATTCCCGACAAATATTCT
>NZ_JNGB01000152.1:0-3495 GCF_001029355.1 Robinsoniella sp. RHS | reverse complement strand
CACAGACAGCAGGATTAAAGGATATCAATGCAGAAATACCATCACCTAATGGAGATATCGCTGTAACAGTGAAAGAAACAGATACAGATACCACTTTAGGAGTAACCGTACCGGAAGGTTCGAAAAGTGCTGATATCTATGTTCCAAGAATAGAGGGCAAACAGACGATGATCCAGTTAGGAGATCAGACAATCTATGCTGACGGATCTGTTCTTGATTTACCGGATGGAGTTACTTATAAGGATGAAGACAATGAATATGTAGCATTCACAGTAGAAAGCGGAACGTATTCATTTGTAAGCAGTGAATATACAGGAGAAGAAAAAGAGCAGTACGATGTAAATGTAAAAGTAGTGGGACAGGGAACGATACAGGTAAATGGAGCAGATATTACAGTGCCGTACCAGAGCCAGGTTAATAAAGGTGAAAAAGTAACCGTTACTGCAGCACCGGCAGAAGGCTGGGTAATTCAGAAAATAACAGGTACATATCCGGAAATTATTTCTGATGAAAACAGCAAGGTTCCTTATACGAAGGAAATCACAGTAGACCGGAATGTAAATTTCACAGCTGTATTTACAGAGATTCCAAAGGAAAGACATGTATTAACCGTTGATGCAAATGGTTTGGAATATGCAGCGAATGTTAAGATTAACGGTGTAGAGAAGAGAATTCCATTTGCAGGGGCCTTTAAAGAAGGACAGGAAGTAACTATTGAAGCAGAAGTACTGCTGCCGTTAAACTATGAATTTTCAGGTTGGAGCACAGAAACCGGTACCACAGATGGAAACACAACAACGGTGACAATTGGCAGGGAAGATGTTGATGTTTCCTTTGAACTTACAGAAAAAGTGGAAAAAATTACTCCGGTAATCGTCACCGTAGCAGACAAGCCAGGTGCCTCCGGTTCCTGGGATAAGAGCAAATTAACAGATGGACAACGCATTTCCACAAATGATTCAAACGGATTTACTTCTGATATTTATAGTACAAAAGATATCAGTAAAAATCCTCATAATATTGTTCTGGATCTTGGAGAAGTGAAATCTGTAAATCAGGTAGCTTTATTCCCAAGGACAAATGCAGCTGCAGGAGATAATTTAAGCTGTGCGTTTCCGGAATGCTTTAAGATCTATGTAAGTACAGACAATAAAAACTGGCAGTTAGTGAGATCTGTAGTGGATCAGCCAAACCCGCGCTTTAAAGAGCAGGTTTACAGTTTTGCATCCCATGATGCAAGGTACATTAAGATTACCACAACCATACTTGGGGATGTGGCAACCGATGAAGGCAGCCCGAATAATTTCCGTGTACAGCTTGCAGAAATTGAAGTGTACAGCAATCCGGAAGTAACACTTCCTTCCAAAGATGCATTAATAAACGTATTAAAAGAAGCAGATGATGTAAGAAAGACAGAAAAATATTTAGAAGCAACTCTTGCAACACAGGAAATATTTGATGAAGCATACAATACAGCTCAGGCGGTACTGGAAGAAGAAGATGCAGATGCAGATAAGGTAAATGGGGCAGAACAGGGAATGAGAAATGCAATTGACGGACTGATTCCTGCACCGAAGCCAATTACCCTTGTGGATGAAGTAAACGGAATTTCTATCTATGCAGAAGCAGGAGTACTGCCGGATAATGTGGAATTAAGAACAGCCCTGATTGAAGCAGGACATGAAAAGAATGAAACCGTAACAGAGGCAATGAAGGATGTTACCGATGAATTTACAGCATTTGATATTACTCTATGGGCTGATAACGTGGAATTAACCCTGGGTGAAAACCACGTCACTGCCGCTATGAAGGTACCGGCTGGCTATGACACCGGTAAACTTGCATTATTCTATGTATCCGGGGATGGGGAGAAGACAGAACTTTCCTTTACCTATACAGACAGCAATAAAACAGATATCCGGTTCCAGGCAGATCTTCTTGGAAGCTATGTGCTTGCAGACGGAGCAGGTGAAGGCGGCGATTTAGCTACACTGAGTACCATAAAAGCCTCTGCATTAAAGCCTTCAATGCTATGGGATGAAACAACAAAGGTAAGCCAGATTATGGCATATGACACCAGAGGCCAGATTGTAGACTTGACAAATGCAGTCATTACATATGATACCAGCAACGGTAATGTTGCCGCTGTAGATGAAACTGGTTTGATAACAGCTAAAAATACGGGAACAGCAAAAATCTTTGTAAATGTTACTTTAGATGAAATGCAGGCATCCGGTTATGTCAGAGTAACTTCAGCAGAACCGCAGATCATAAATCCGGTAAAAGCAGAAGCAGGCAAAGACAGTATAACGTTACAGACTGCAGACGGGTACGAATATGCATTATGGACAGGTAATACAGGATTAGTATTTACAGAGAATCCTGTATTTACAGGATTAAATCCGGCAACGGAATATGTCTTCTACCAGAGAATCGCTGCAAATGAAAACCATACAGCAGGAAATTTAAGTGAAGCATTGAGCATTACCACAGACAAAGAAATGATGACTGGTACTATCAGCCTCTCAGGTACTGCAAAAGAAGGGGAAACACTTACCGTAAATACATCAGGTATCCAAAATCCAAAGAACCTGGTATATGTATGGAAACGCGGAGACCAGGGTATTCAGGGTGCAAACGGAACATCCTATAAGCTTACAAAGTCTGATGTAGGACAAAAGATTTCTGTAGTTGTAACATCTGAGATTATGGCTGGTATCTTTACCGCGACAACAACAGAAGCTGTAAAACCGGCAGAAGTATCAGTAACAGGAGTCACTTTGGATAAGACAAGCATGACTTTGGAAAAAGGTAAGAGTGCAGTATTAAATGCAGCCGTTGTACCAGCCAATGCAACCAATCAGGCAGTGACCTTTAAGAGCAGCAAGACATCGGTTGTTACGGTGTCCCAGAGCGGCAAAGTATCTGCGAAAAAGGCAGGAACAGCTGTTATTACAGCGGTAAGTGCCAATGGAAAAACGGCTGTATGTAAAGTTACGGTAACACAAAGGCCAACGGGTGTTAAATTAAACAGAACAAGCAAGATACTGGGTGTAAAGGAAACTTATACCTTGAAACCAACGCTGAAACCTTCCTATGCTTCCAATAAAAAATACACATGGACATCCAGTAATAAGAAGGTTGTAAAAGTAAACTCCAAGGGAAAATTAACGGCAGTAAAAGAAGGAACCGCTACCATAACTGTGAAAACAAGCAATGGTAAAAAGGCAATTTGTAAGATAACCGTTAGAAAAGCACCGGTAAAGCTTACCTTAAATGAAAAGAGTAAAACATTAAAGGCAGGCAGGACATTTGCATTAAAAGCAAAACGTTCCAGCAAAAGTGCAGGCAAGATTACCTATACAAGCAGTAATCATAAAATTGCAACGGTCAATTCCAAGGGTGTAATTAAAGCAGTAAAAAAAGGTCAGACAATCGTTACTGCTAAATTATACAATGGCAAATCAGCACAAATTAAGATAACCGTAAAATAAC
>NZ_JNGB01000151.1:0-14569 GCF_001029355.1 Robinsoniella sp. RHS | reverse complement strand
TTTGTATCCGAGTAAAGATCCGCCACTCCTACCGTCATTGTCACTGTCTGACCCGGTGCTGCGTACTCTGTGATATCACAGTCCCAGGTGGTAAACCCGCCGGTATGGGTACGTATATATTCCCCGTCAATCCACACCCTGGCATTACTGTAAACACCATCGAAGCGCACCATAATCCGGTTTTCTGCAAAATCTTCCGGAATGGTAATCTCTCTCTGGTAATAATATTCATTGTTCGTTAAAATATCAAATCCCTGCATCAGTGCTTCACCCGGCACCTTAATATTTTCCCAGTTTTTACCACTCCAGGCATCAAAATTAAATTCCTGTTTTTTCTCAGTAGGCGCCGGCACACCATTTGGCTCCGTATAATCCGGAATATTAAATAAGAACTTCCAGGTTCCATCCCCCGTTGTCTCATTCAGACTTATCTTATGTTCACTGACTCCGGGAATTTCAGCGGCAGCATCGGGAATCAAAGGCGTTTCCCACGACTCACTCCCGATCACGGTTTCTTCAGCCACCCCTCTAGACTCTGCATTGCTTATCACCGTCTCTGTTTTACTTTTCTCATTCATCTGCGCCGCGTCTGCCGGAACAGCCAGTTGTCCGAATGTCAGAGCTACGGCAAGCCCACCTCCCAGACAGCGTGTAAATATTGTTCTTTTTTTCTCTATTCTCATCTTCCCTTTTGCCCGCCTCTCTTCAACCCTCCGCACAGCGCTAAACACTGATTTCTGTTTGGGTATTGATATATCATTTTCATTTTAGCATAGGGTGATTAACCGCTTTTAGGATTATGTTTGTAACAAATTTTATTATTTTATGAATATTTACCTGAAGTTGGACTTTTTATCGAATTTTATATTATTTTTGGATTAAGAGGTACACCCTCAAAAAGCAGCAAAAAAGAAACGCTGCCTACAGATAATTATTTATCTGTCTGGCAGCGCCCCTGATTCCAAACCTGTTTCTTCTATTCTACTACTACCCCTTTTTGCAGCATAATGTTTGCATAAAGAGCTTTCTCGCTGGTTGCAATGATTGCATAAGCCGTCTTTGCTTCATCATAAAACGCAAAACGCTCAATGTTACCAATGGCTTTATCTCCGCGGCTGTCATACTTTGCAACGATTTCTTTGTATGTATCCCAGATCGGTGTCTCTACATCATCTCCCGGCATTACTTCCATTAAGTTTACCGGATTTTCCACATAAGTATCCAGTGGAAATACTTTTAAAATAGCGTCCAGGATTTCCGGTACACCATGTCCGTCACACCGGATAACAATTGCATCTTTTCCCATGGACTCTGCCGGGAAATTCCCGTCTGAGATTACAAGACGGTCACTGTGACCCATCTCGCATAATACTTTTAACAACTCTGGTGATAAAATCTGTGGTATTCCTTTTAACATTTGTTTGTCCTCCTAACATATGCGTTGATTTAATTTTATGATACAACTGATGCCTGATAATCAGGCATCAGATATAACCTTTATAAACTTCCAGACACCGTATTCCATGATGGCTTTATTATTATTGCACTGTTGGAAAACAATTTCAAGAGATATTACTTCATTTTATAAGTAATTACATTGGAATATTTTCCATAGAAGGTTTTTCCATCTGCTTTTACGTACGCACGTACTTTAAAGCTGTAGGTTGTGCCTTTTTTCAGTTTATTTACAACGGCTGTTGTGGTTTTTGCTGTATCAACTTTTTTATATTTTCCCTTGCCTGCTTTCATGTAAACTGCAAAGCCATCGCTTCTTACATTTTTGAATGTAAGTTTTACACTGTCTGCCGTATTTTTCTTTACAGACTTTAATGTTACTTTATTTGGCCTTGTAGCTGTGGTTACTGCAGTTGAATAAGCACCTTTTCCGGCTTTATTTACTGCTGCAACTTTGACCTGGCATTCCATACCAACCGGCAGTCTCTTAATTGTCATGCCTGTTTCATTTGTAGTTCCTGCCTTTGACCATTTCTTGAACTTTTGATTGTATACGTATACCCGGTAAGTATCCGCACCTTTTACTTTATTCCAGGTCACTTTCATTGAATGCGTTGCATTATTGCTGACTTTTACATTCGTAACCCTGCCTGGTTTTACGACTGCCGGTTTATTATCATCCTTAACCGTAATGGTACATTTTTCTGTAATATCTCCATCTGCTGTTTTCACAATAATTTCCGTTTTTCCATTAGATACAGCCGTAACTTTTCCATTGGAATCAACTTTTGCTACTTTTTTATCCTTAGACGTCCAGGTTACCTTTTTATTTGCTGCATTTTCAGGATAAACCTCTGCTTTCAGCTGAAGGCTTGCCCCTTTGCCGTATAATACAGCATTTGTTTTATTCAGGCTTACTCCGTTTACGGAGATTACAGGTTTATCAATCTTAACCTCTGCCTCACAGGATGCCATAAATGCTCCATCCTCTGATTTTACTGTGATAATTGCTTTTCCATCTGCAATTGCAGTTACCACACCGTTCTTGTCCACTTCTGCCACTTTTGAATCGGAAGAGGTCCAGGCAACATTCTTATTGGTGGCATCTTCTGGTGCTATGACTGCTTTCAGCTGTGCAGTCTCTCCTGCTTTGCTGAATTTTAAATGAGTTTCCTTTAAGGAGATTCCGGTTACCGGTTTCACAATGGAAACTGTTATCTGGCAGGTTGCTGTAAAATGCCCGTCTTCCGTCAATGCAATAATAGTAGTCGTTCCATCTGCTGCTGCAGTTACCACACCCTGATCTACATCTGCAACTTCCGGCATCGTAGATATCCAGGTTACATTTTTATTGGTTGCATTTTCCGGCATTACTGTTTCGTGTAATTCTAACGTCTCTCCTGCTTTTGTCAGGGTTGCTTCTTTCTTATCTAAGATAAGCTCTGTAACTCCAACCGGAATGGCTACCTTAATGGTGCAGGCTGCTTCAAATCCGCCATCCTCTGTTGTTGCCGTTATCACTGCATCACCATTTGCAATTGCTGTTACACAGCCATTTTCATCAACGGTTGCTGCCTCCGGATTGGAGGAATTATAAGTTATTTTCTGATTGCTTGCATTAGACGGCTGAACCTGCGGTTTTAACTGCAGTATTTCGCCTGCTTTCTGCATGGTGTGTTCCGTAATATCCATTGTGATACCTTCTACCGGTATAACCTCTGGTACAATTGCTACGGTAACTTCACATACTGCGGTGAATCCGCCATCTTCCGTAGTAACGGTAATCGTTGCCGGCCCATCCGAAACTGCGGTAACCAGACCATTTCCATCAACTGACGCGATATCCGGATCAGAAGATACCCAGCTTACATTTTTGTTGGTGGCATTCTCCGGATTAACGGTTGCTGTCAACTGGATATTTCCATTTTCTGTTGTGATTTCTGCAGTTGTACGATCCAGCGATACACTTTCTGCTCTCACTGGTATTTCTACATTTACTCTGCATGCAGCCACATAGCCGCCATCTTTTGTAATGGCTACGATTTCTGTATTTCCATTTGCTGCTGCTGTAACCAGACCACTCTGATCTACTGTTGCTGCCCTTTCATTTGTAGATCTCCAGGTTAATTCTTTGTTCATTGCATCCTGCGGTGTAAATACAGGATTTAACTGGAATGTTTCTCCTGAAGCCGTTAAGGTTTTTTCGGTTACGTCAAAGGCAATTCCGGTTACCCGAAGCCCTACTGTAACTTCACAGGACGCTGTCTTATTTCCGTCTTCGGTGGTTACGGTAATATTAGCCGTTCCGGTTGCAACTGCTGTTACCAGTCCGTTTTCATCTACCGTTGCTGCCTCTGGATTGGATGACTCCCAGGTTACGTTTTTATTCGTTGCATTTTCAGGTGCTACCGTTGCAGTTAACTGCAGGGTCTCTCCCACCTGGGTCAGTGTTGCACTGGCCTTATCCAGTTCTACACTTTCTACCGGTGCAGCCGGAGCTGTAAACTGTACATCGAATTTATCGATTACCGGGCCTGCTTTTGCATCTGCTGTAAATACCAGTTCACCTGCACCTGCTTTCGTCACTACAATTGGAAGTGCTACTGTTTTATATACATTTGCATCCGGTCCGGATACGTCCTGGCTGCCGCTTACTACGTTGGTACCGCTCCATACAAATGCATTTGGTGCTGAGGAGTTTCTTCCGCTTCTGTAAGTTGCGGTGAGTGTATAGGTACCTGCCTGAGTTGCGGTGAACGGAAGTTTAATTACATTTCCTGGTTCAAACCAGTTGATTTCTTTTTTATTGCTTGCATTCTCGTTATCGGAAATTCTTACATATTTATCCGTATTCACCGGATACAAGGTAAAGTGCTCCGCTTCTAAATTAGCTGTGCTTTCATCGGAAGGGAATGCAAATGGCAGAGCTTCTGTATAATGGTCAAATACAAAGGAAGCTTCAATGGTGCTGTTTGCCTGAACATTTACAAAAGTATAAGAATATGAATTTGCTGCTTCATCCTCCACTACTAACTGGTCTTTCACCGATTCGCCATTTACTAATACATCATCAATTTTGTAATTAGCCTCTGGTGTGATCACAAACTTCTTATCTGTTCCCTGATAAACCTCATTATCACCTGCATCACTGATACTTCCGTGTTCTCCTGCTGATGCATCTATCTGGAACTTAACGTAGTCAATTTCATTTGGTGTAATCTCGAACTTATCAATTACCGGTCCTGCTTTTGCATCCGCTGTAAAGATAAGGGTTCCGGCACCTGCTTCTGTAATCTTAATCGGAAGTACCACTTTGTGATATTCTGTGGCTCCATCTTCACCGTATACATCCTGGCTGCCGCTTTCAATCTTTTCACCACTCCAGACAAAGGCATTTGGATTGTTCTGTGCCCTGCCGCTTCGATAGGTAGCTTCCAGATTGTAGGTACCTGCTTTTTCAGCTGTATAATGAAGAATAATCTTATTTCCAGGTTCGAACCAGTTTACTTCTTTTTTGTTGCTTGCCTGGTCACTTTCTGTAATTCTTACATATTTATCCCCTTCAATCGGATCCAGGGCAAAAAATTCTGCTTCCAGAAGCTTCGACTGATCTTTATATGCCGGGAAGGCAAACGGATCTTCTTCTGTATATGGATCTCTGGACACCAGTCCGTCAATCGCTGCTTTCAGATTATTATATGCATTTGTGATTGCAACTCCGGTTGCACTTTCATTATCCACAACCTTTTGAGCTTCTTTTTTCGCATCCATCATTGCATTCCAGCTGTCTTCCTTGTAGTATGCACTTACCAGCGAATCAGTAGAAGCAATCAGTTCTGATACCATATCTTTTGTGATCTTATCAGCATCTGTGATGGTTACACGGGCAGAAGGCTTAAATCCTAGTACCGCGCCATCGGATGGCTCTACCAGGTCAACGCTGAAGTAAAGATCACCGGTATTTAAGGTCTGGCGTTTTGTCGTTACATGAGCTGTTTTTTCTGTTTCCCCTTCTTCAAATACCAGTTCAATTCCCTCTGTAGGTATGTATTCACTTTGCACTGCCGTTCCCGGGTTATCCTGGAACAGAACGGTTGCCCTGCCTTTAGAACCGCCGATACGTTTTACAACAAAGGCATTTTCCGTATCTTCCGGCACCGTATAGGCAGTCTGTTCTAATTCGAACATTCCTTTACCGCCATTATTTAATGCTAATGCCGCTTCCAGTCCGATTGCCTTGTTTTTTACTACCAGTCTGATCGTATGCTGTCCATCCTCTAAATCAGGTGTTTCATATAAGACCTGTCCCACTGCCCTCTTGGATGCATTTGTGTTAATTGTAACAGGCTCTGCAGCACCGTCAATATACAAATCTGCTGTTCCATGATTCGGGTCCTGTGTTCCTAAAAGCCACGCTTTTGTGCCTGTAAACTTAAGCGTTAACTCAGCATTTGGATTTGCCCACATATTTGTACCATTTGTGTACTGGGAACCGGTTTCCTGGGTCCATCCGTTTCCGATTTCAAATCCGATGCCATCTGTTGTATCCGTATCTTTGATATCGATGTTATCCAGGCCATCCGGGATTGCCTGTCCGATTTCAAAGCCCTGGGATGCTTTATAGATTCCGACTTCACTGATTACAGGAACTGCATAAGAGCCGGTAATATTAATGCGTACCTTATCTGCTTTTACAGGAGTTTTCCGGCAGAGTTTTTTCGGACCGATTGTAGTCCCTTCTGCAAACTTTTTCCATTCTCCGCCCTGGTTCTGGTATTCCACGGTAAAGGAAGAAACCCGCTGTCCCAGCTTAATCGCTTCTTCTATGGATACCACATCAAATGTTTTGGTTGATCCAAGGTCTATCGTTATGGAACCTGTAGTGGAACCATCATTCATGGTCCAATAGGTATCATCATTATTATCTTTTAGATTATCCGGTGAATATGCAATATCATCACCCCTTACCGATGATGCAGAAATAGTTACACCTTCCTGTGCAGCTAAATTCTTCTTAAACGTCTCATTGATATTCGATCCGAATTCAGAAACCCTGTCTAAGATAGTCTGATCTATGGTTCCTTCTCTGTTCGGCGGTACATTTAATAACAGAACCGCACCATGTCCAACAGAATCGAAATACATATTGGAAAGCTGTTCCAGACTGAGCGGTGTCTTCTTACCCGGTCCCCAGAACCAGCCCGATGTAATCTTTGCATCTACTTCCGGAACTGTCCATTGATTGCCGTCATGGTATCCGGAGGTTGCTCCCCCTACCTGCCTGCTGTCAATGGTATCTCTCTCCTTATCCACTCTTGATTTCGACCAGGTCTCTTCGTTGGCAAAGCCGCTTTCGTTTCCGATCCAGCGTACTGTTGTGCGGGATTGTGCACCAAATAACATACAATCAGATTCAAAATTTTTAGATGCAACTCCTTCATTTTTCTGGATTGTATCAAACCATAAATCAAAATCATAATCCTGCGCCATTGAGCCGCTGCCTTTAGCTCCGTCCATCCACACTTCTACGAAATGTCCGTCATTACCATATTCGTTATTACCCAGAATCTCCTGGAGCTGATTATTATAATACTCATTATAATCTAAAAAGTCATGCTCTTTATCCGTTGGATTCCCCTGTTCGTCACGATATCCGTATGATGGATTATTTACATCCCATGGTGATAAATATAATCCCATATCCATATCGTATTTTGTACATGCCGCTGAAATTTCTTTCAGCACGTCCCCCTCATAATCAGTACTTTCCAGATCATGCTCCGTATATTTACTTCTCCATATACAAAATCCATCATGATGCTTTGCCGTAATGATTAACTTTTTAAATCCCGCGTCCTGCAATGATTTTACCATGTTATCCGCATCAAAATCATTTTCCAGTGCAAAACTGCTTGGTGACTCCTGCCCATTTCCCCATTCTGTATTGGTGTAAGTATTCATGCCGAAGTGACAAAATGCAGCTAATTCCTGTTTCTGATAATCGTATTGGTTCTGACTCGGTAATACCCCCCAAGGTGCAGGCGCTGCAGTTCCCTTTTCACTCAGGTCGATGCTGTAGACACCCTCCCTGTTTACTTCCCGGGTTTCAGCCTTAGCGCTCATTGAGCTCACCGGAGCCAGTACTCCCGGTACGATCATCGCTGCGGTCATTGCCGTCGACACAAATCTTTTCCAAGTTTTCTTCATACCTCTTCTCCTTTTCTTGTTCGTTTTTGGTTACTTTATAAAAAATTCTGAAAATTCAGAATATTTTATCATTTTTTCCATCAATTACCAAGCATTTTAAATACAAAAATAGAGAGGGAATTTACAATCCACTCTCTATTCCGTTTTGAAGCATATTTAATTAAAACTATGAGTTAAAAAGTATTTCAGTATTCTCTACAGATTATTCGTACAGACATGGAGCGATGTCTGGATCTTCCATAGTTTCTGCTGTATACCATAAGCATCCTGTATCAACATCAGATACAGCTTCGCCCTTAGCTGCTTTTGCTGCTAATGTAACTGCCTGGTAACCGATCTGTACTGGGTTCTGTGTGATAGATCCTGCGAAGATACCATCTTTGATTGCCTGTAACTGTACTTTACCGGAGTCAAATCCTACAGCGATGATCTTGTCAGCGCCAAGTTTCTGTAAACTTTCATTAGCTGTAACGATATTCTTAGCTGAAAATTCGTTAGAACCATAAATTGCTACTAAGTCAGCTTTGTTCAACAGAGTGTTTGCTACTGTTACACATGCTGCGTCATCTGTTGTTGCAGGGATACCTACTTCGATAACAACTTTTGCGCCGTCAACTTTAGCGTTGTATTTGTCATGTCCTTCAACAGAAGTTTTGTCAGCTCCGATTAATTCAACCATTTTATCAATGAAACCGCTTGTACGTTCACCGATAGACTGTGATGTAGCATCCTGGGATACACAACCAATTCTTACTGGTTCAGCTGGATCTGTTACTTTGTCTTTGATCAGTTCATATAATTTTTCTGCTGCAAGTCCGCCTGCTGCATAGTTATCTGTAGCTGCGTTAGCAACGATTGTTCCTTCCGGAGCACCTGGAACACCAGAGTCAAATCCAACGATTGGGATACCGGATGCTTTTGCATCATTAACGGATCCTAATACGGAATCTGGATCAAGAGCTGCAAGACAGATTGCACTTGGTTTTTTGTTAAGTGCATTCTTTAACTGCTCAACCTGTTCCGGAATAGCACTTTCATTCTGTGGTCCAACGAAATTAGTAGATTTTAATCCAAGATCTTTAGCTGCATTTTCGGTACCTAATTTAACAGCTTTCCAGAAGTCATGCTGGAAACCTTTTGCAACGATTTCAACTGTTACATCGCTGTAATCACCTGTTGCTGCTGAAGTTGTAGAAGCTTCAGATCCTGCTTCTGTTTCTCCTGCTGCTGCTTCTGTTGTAGCTGCTTCACTTGCTGCCTCAGTTGTTGCTGCTGTAGTTTCTTTTTCTGATGCTGCTGTTGTAGCTGCCTCAGTTGTCTTTGTTTCTGTGCTTCCACACCCTACTGCTAAAGCTGCTACCATAGATACGCTTAATACTGCACTAATCACTTTTTTCTTCATTGTTAAATCCTCCCTTAATAGAATTTGAAGTTTTTATTTTGATCTTCCTGCATTTTGCAGGAAGATTGAATAACATTATTAGTTTCTGCCGCTTAACCCTGTTTTCTTCTGTTATAAACATCTGCAAATACTGCGATGATTAATACGAAACCAGTAATAAATAACTGATAGTGAGGCTGTAATCCAACAAATGGAAGACCTGTTTTCAGTACGGACATGATAAATACACCAATCAAAGTACCGGATACGGAACCAACACCACCGGAAAGAGATGTACCACCGATTACTACGCCGGCGATTGCATCCAATTCGTAACCATTACCTGTACCAGGCATGATGGTTAAGTAAACTGCTGCATAGGAGATACCTGCTAATGCTGCAAAAAAACCACTGATTACATATGCTAATGTTTCCCATTTTACTACGTTTACACCAGACAGTCTGGTTGCTTCTTTGTTACTTCCTAATGCAAGGATATAACGTCCCGGGCGGGTTTTATTTAAGAAGATGGACATAATAATTGCCAATACAATCAATAAGATAAATCCTGTAGGAATTCCGGCTAACGGAAGTCCTTCTCCCTGGAACTTGAAGATATTTCTAAACCAGCTTCCTGCTGACTCACCCTGTGGGAAAGTAACACTTGCTGTTGCTGTTACGATAGAACCTAAACCTCTTGTGATCATCATCATACCCAGTGTAGCGATGAAAGCCGGCAGTCCCATTACGGAAACCATCAAGCCATTTGCCATACCGAATAAAATACCTAAGATTAAGATCACAACCATACAAAGTGCCATCGGAAGGCCTGCTTTATTAAATAAAGTACCGCCGATTAATGCACAGCAGACACAGACTGTACCGATCGATAAGTCAATTCCGCCTGTAATAATTACAAAAGTTACACCAATTGCTAAAAATCCAATGTAATAAGATGAATCTAAAATACTGATAAATGTACTATATTGAGCGAAGTTGGTTCCTGCTATACAAAAGAAGATAAATAATACAACCAATGCCAGTACGGCTACCAATTTCTGCGTTCCAATACTTCCTAACTTTCCTTTTTTCTGCTCTGCCATTTTCTCTTACCCTCCTGATTATTCTCTTAATGTTGCAGCATGCATGATCTTTTCCTGAGAAGCTTCTTCAATGGAAAGCTCTCCAGTCTTGCGGCCTTCGCACATAATAATGACTCTGTCACTCATACGAAGTACTTCCGTAAGTTCTGATGAAATCATGATAATGGATTTTCCATCTTTAACAAGTTCATTCATCAGAGCATAAATCTCGCTCTTTGCACCGACGTCAATACCACGGGTAGGTTCGTCGAAAATCAGGATGTCACAGTCTCTGGTAAGCCATTTTGCTATAACTACCTTCTGCTGGTTACCGCCAGATAAATTCTTTACTTTCTGTTCAATCGAAGGTGTTTTTGTCTTTAACGCTTCTACATACTTCCTGGTAACTTCTTTTTCTTTTTTCTTATCGATGAAAAGACCGTTTGTAAAGTTCTCCAGAGAAGCCATCGTCGTATTTTCAGCTACTGTTTTTTCAACATTTACACCGAAACGCTTTCTGTCTTCTGACAGGTATCCGATGCCCGCATTTACTGCATCCTGAGGGCTCTTAATATCTACCTTTTTGCCATTAATATATACTTCACCGCTGTCCTTTTTATCGGCTCCGAATAATGCTCTTGCTGTCTCTGTTCTTCCTGCTCCCATCAATCCTGAGAAGCCAAGGATTTCTCCTTTGTGAAGATCAAAGCTGACATTTCTGACCATCTTCCCGGCATTTAAGTTCTTAACACTTAATACAACCGGTGCATTTGGAGGTACATTGCTGTGTTCTTTCGGGTCTTCATAAACAACACGTCCAACCATCATATTGATGATATCATCCTTCGTGGAATCTTTTGTTACGATTGTTCCTACATACTCACCGTCACGCATAACCGTTACTCTGTCAGTAATTCTCTTAATTTCATCCATTCTGTGAGATATGTAGACGATTCCGATATTCTTCTTGCGAAGGTCATCGATGATCTTAAATAACTCAGTGATTTCAGCATCCGTAAGAGCAGCTGTAGGTTCATCAAATACAATCACCTTTGCATCCGTTGAAATAGCCTTTGCAATTTCACACATCTGCTGCCTTCCTACTGTAAGACGTCCCATCGTATCCCTAGGATCAATATCAATATTCAATAAATCAAATAATTTTTGTGCTTCGACATTCATCTTTCTGTCATTGATCATTTTACCGTTCATGCTTTCGCGTCCGATAAATATATTTTGAGCAACAGTCAAATGATTCATCATGTTCAATTCCTGATGCACAATAACGATACCTGCTGTCTGAGCTTCTTTTGGGCTTTTGAACTCTACTTCTTTACCCTCAAATGTAATGGTACCTTTGTCCTTAGCATAAATTCCGGTTAATACTTTCATCAAAGTTGATTTACCGGCTCCGTTCTCACCCATCAGTGCATGAACTTCACCTTTTTTTAATTCCAGATTAACCTCTTTTAAGGCATGGACTCCGGGGAAAGACTTATCAATGCCTTTCATTGTCAGTATTACATCACCCACGTTCTCACCTTCCATTTCTTTTTTTTGCAGTTATTAAATAACTTTCTTCTAACTAATGAACATTATATGTCTAAATTGTGAATATAACAATAGAATATCTTCTTAGAAAAGGTAAAAATCTTACTGTATAATAATTTTTTAACCTTTTAGTGTACAAAATGACTTAATTGCCTAAAGCCGATTCTCTCAACCGGCAGAAACTCTGGGTTGTGACATGCTGCACGCTGTTTGCAATTGTATCCGATGTTTGGAAATATAAGATATTTAGATTTTTTAGTTTTTTAGATTTTTAAGATTTTTAAATTTTTTAGTTTTTTTAGATTTTTTTAGTCTT
The DNA here is from genome assembly GCF_001029355.1 of Robinsoniella sp. RHS. Taxonomy (NCBI): domain Bacteria; kingdom Bacillati; phylum Bacillota; class Clostridia; order Lachnospirales; family Lachnospiraceae; genus Robinsoniella; species Robinsoniella sp. RHS. The sequence continues at coordinate 2,577 of NZ_JNGB01000151.1, read as the reverse complement.
TTTAGTTTTTTAAATTTTACATTTTTAGATTTTTAAGATTTTATGTATATAAGATACTTAAGATTTAGCAGAATGAACAACCAGTCCACAATGATAAGCTAAAGCTGCCTTATGCATTTTATACGTTCGATGCCAATAGTGTACAGCATGCCACCCCCCTGGGGTTCCACCATGCTGAGAAAACCAGCTTTGTATCAACAAACTGCATCCCGGAAAGAGAAGGGGGCGCACCATGGCAGGCGTTTGGAAGGCGTATAGCAGATCTGAGCATTTACTTACCTTGCCGGAGTGTTTTTTGGCGGATAGTATCCGACTGGCTCCCATCGGATACTAAGCGGGCACTGAGCTGCGAAATACGCCAAAAAGCGCTCCGGCAAGGTTAGAAAATGCCAGTTCTGCGGTAAGCCTTCCAAACGCCTGCCATGGTGCGCCCCCTTCTCTTTCCGTACACTACCTACATCTACAAAGCGTCTCCTTCTCAGCTAAACCCAATTTCAATAAATTGTACACTGTAATACTAGTTAGATTCCCGAAAATGAAACAGCAATTTCTGATTTTCTTCAGTATACATATTATCTTTCGTAATTAATTCCGATCCGGAATTCACATCTTTCTCTACGACGGTTCCATGGGCAATTTCCACTGCCTTCTGTACACCAAGATAGCCCATATTAAAGGGCTTTTGAATGATAATCCCCTTAAAGACACCTTCTTCCAGCAATTGAATTTCTTCTATAGAACTGTCGAATCCAACCATAGTAATCTTTCCTTCCAGACCCAGGTCTTTCACCGCACGGGCAGCTCCTACCGCAGAATATTCGTTTAATCCCGCTATGACATTAATACCGGGATTTTTTTCCAGCATTTCTTTTGTAACCTCATATGCTTTCTGGTAATTGGAATTGCAAAATACCGTATCTACAATATTTTCTTCGTATTCTCCCAGTCCGTCCCGCAATCCATGCTCCCGCTCCATGGCGGTGGAAGAACCTTTTACATGGGCCACAATGCCGATCACCGGGTCACTATCCGGCAGATTCTTTTTTATAAAATCTCCCATTTTCTGTCCTGCCTGGAAATTGTCGGTTGCCACCAGGGTTAAACCCAGTTCCTGGTCGATAGAGGAATCCACAAGCACAACCTTTATTCCCATCTCAAGCGTCTGCTTAATTGCATCCGTTATATCCGTAAAACTGCTGGGGGCAATCATGATAACGTCCGGCCTGTCCTCTGCCGCCTGAAGCAGCAGCTCCCTTTGTTTGATATAGTCATTTTCAGAATCTGCTCCGGTAATGGTCATATTCGCATCATATTCCTTCGCCGCCACCTGGGCACCTTCTGTGAGCGATCCCCAAAAATCCGAATCATCCACAATTTTAGGGATAAACACTATCTTAACCGGGCTGGTCTTCCCCTGCCAGTGTCCAATCAGCGCCCAGCCCGTGAATAGAAGCACTGCCCCCACTGCCAGGATGACAAGGATGGATTTTTTACTCTTCGTCATACGCATCTTCCTCCATTTCATCATTTGGTATCGTTACGTATACGCTTGTACCAATACCCGGCGTGCTCTCATAAGCCAGACCATATTCCTTACCGTAATACAGCTGCAGACGGTTGTGGACATTATAGACCCCAACTTTATTAGATACTTCGTCCGGACGTTTGTTTTCCAGAACGTGGTCCAGCACTTCTTGTTCCATTCCCACTCCATTATCCCGAATGCAAAGGATGATTTTTTCTTTTGTCATTTCTCCGGTGATATAGATCATTCCTTTTGTTTCTTTATATTTGATACCATGATAAATTGCATTTTCAACAATAGGCTGAATCACCAGCTTTACGATACTCTTTCTCTGAATCCGGGCTGGAACGTCTATCTCAAATTCCAGCTGGTCACGGTAACGCATTTTCTGAATTGTGAGATACTCCCGGGTGTATCCCAGCTCTTTTGCAATGGTAACAATTTCATCCTCATTACTGATACTCTGGCGCAATAGTTTTGCCAAAGACGATGTCATCTGCACTACCTCACGGTTTTTCCCTCCCTCAGACATCCAGATAATGGAATCCAGGGTATTGTATAGAAAATGCGGATTGATCTGGGATTGCAGTACCTTTAGCTCACTTTTCCTCTTTTCCTTCTGTTCCCGTACATTTTCCTCCATCAGGTTCTGTATCTTTCCTGTCATAATATTAAATGATTTGCCAAGGCTTGCCACCTCATTTTCCCCTTTGCTGACAAATGCTGCATTTTGGAAATTTCCCCGCTCTACTTCTTTCATGGAATCCTTGAGATCCTTAATAGGCTTTGTAATTTCTTTCGACAACACAACCGCGAGTATCATGGCCAAAGCAAACAGCCCGGAAGCTATTACCAGATAAAATATCTGCATTTCGTCTTTGTTCTTGATCAGCTCTCCTATGTAAGAAACACCTGCTATGGTCCAACCGGTTTCCCTGGAAGTACTGACCGTATATAATTTACTGCCATTACCTTCATCTGTAATGAAGCTGCCATTTTCCTGCGCCAGAACACGGTCTATTGCTTCTACTTTCAAACCACTGTTCAGCAAT
>NZ_JNGB01000150.1:0-14987 GCF_001029355.1 Robinsoniella sp. RHS | reverse complement strand
TATAGGGGATATAATATTATAGTTTCTTGTAAAAGCCAGGCACTTAAGCCGGGCTTTCGTTCAGACAGGAGTAAGATATGAAATTAAAAGATAATCAACAGTATACCCATTTGTCCCATACCTTTGATCCGGTATTTGACAAAGATTCTAAAATACTGATACTTGGAACATTTCCTTCCGTAAAATCCAGAGAAAATCAATTTTATTATGGGCACAAACAGAATCGGTTCTGGAAAATCATAGCTGCGCTGACTGAAGGCGAAGTTCCTGTGACAATTGAGGAAAAGAAGACCCTTTTGCTGAATAACCACATTGCGATCTGGGATGTAATAGCAAGCTGTGATATCATTGGTTCCAGTGACAGTTCCATTAAAAATGTCATTCCGGCAGATCTTCCAATGATTCTGGGACAGGCTGATATCGGAAAAATATACGCCAACGGTGGAAAAGCATATGAGCTTTATCAAAAGTATTCTTTTCCAGAGACAAAGCGTGAAATCACTCGTCTTCCAAGCAGCAGTCCGGCAAATGCTGCATTCAATATGGAACGGCTGCTGGAAGAATGGAAACAGATAAAGGAATATATTTGATAGCAAGAAGATTACGCTGCTAAACTGCTTAATAGCAAGTAAAAGTACAGGAAGAGAAGAATTGGGGGAGAGAACAATGATGTTCACAAATAAACAGCTGAAGCAATTAATTGTACCTTTGATTATTGAACAGCTGTTGTCGGTAACCGTAGGAATGGCGGATTCGGTAATGATCGCCAGCGTAGGAGAGTCAGCAGTATCGGGTGTATCGCTGGTAGATACCGTAATGGTCCTGCTGATCAATATTTTTGCGGCCTTGGCGACCGGAGGTGCAGTCGTAGCGGGGCAGTACATAGGCCAGAAGCGTGCAGAGCGCTCTTGTAAGGCCGCAGAGCAGCTGGTCCTGTTTACTACTGTACTTTCTATTATTATTACTGCGGTGGTCTATCTGGGGCAGGGATTGATCCTGCACGGCGTATTTGGGCAGATAGAAGCAGATGTCATGGGACATGCAGAGACATATCTAGTAATTGTAACGGCATCCATCCCGTTTATTGCCCTGTATAACAGCGGTGCAGCATTGTTTCGTGCAATGGGCAATTCCAAAGTTTCTATGAAAACATCACTGCTTATGAATGCCATAAATATAACAGGAAATGCTATCTTAATCTTTGGTTTGAAGATGGGAGTTGCAGGAGCGGCTATACCGACTCTGATTTCCAGAATCGTAGCAGCAGTCATCATGATACTGCTGCTTGCAAGAGCCAATCAGGAAATCCATCTTCCACGGCCATTTTCTATCAAATTCGACAGACATATGGTACGTAAAATTTTACATATCGGAATACCAAACGGTCTGGAAAACAGTATGTTCCAGCTGGGTAAAATCCTGGTACTCAGTCTGGTAGCCGGTTTTGGCACAGCATCTATCGCAGCAAATGCCGTGTCCAATACCATAGCAATGTTCCAGATTTTACCGGGGATGGCAATCGGATTTGTGATCCTGACAGTTGTATCCCAGTGTGTGGGCGCAGGGGATTACGACCAGGCAAAACATTATACCAAAAAGCTGATGAAGATCGTCTATGTTGCCATGTGGGGCATGAACGTTATTATATTCCTGTTGCTGCCTTTGATCATGAAAGTCTATAATCTTTCTGATGTGACCGCGCAGATGACAACACAGATATTAACCTACCATGCCATTTGCTGCTGTACGATCTGGCCCATGTCATTCTCATTGCCCAATACTCTGCGGGCTTCAAATGATGTGAGGCTGACCATGATAATATCCATATTATCCATGTGGATTTTCCGCATTGCTTTCAGTTATGTGCTGGGAAAATACCTGGGCTGGGGTGTATTTGGCGTATGGGTAGCCATGACCATAGACTGGCTGTTCCGTGGAATCTGCTTCATGATCCGTTATGCCAGAGGAAAGTGGCAGTATCAGAAGATATAAATGAGTGTGTGTAGTGGGCAGAATTAAATGATCCAACAGCCCCTTGTATTGGTTAAATTTTATCATTTATATAAAAATTTGGTATTTTATTTAAAAATAGGATGAAAAAAATAAAGTAAATTACTTGTAAAACTGTATTTCTTCCATTATAATGGAGAGAATGCATCATAAAGACTAAGGAATGAAAGAAAACGTAGGAGGACAAACCGTGAAAAGAGAAATGGTTATAGTACTGGATTTTGGCGGACAATATAATCAGTTAATAGCAAGACGTGTACGAGAATGCAATGTTTACTGTGAGGTGCATCCTTATGACATGGATCTTGAAACCATAAAAGAAATGAATCCAAAAGGAATTATTTTCACCGGCGGACCAAACAGTGTCTATGGAGAAGATTCACCAACCTGCACAAAAGAAATATTTGAGCTGGGCATCCCAATCCTGGGTATCTGCTACGGATCACAATTGATGGCACATTTACTGGGAGGAAAAGTCACAACTGCTCCTGTAAGTGAATATGGAAAAACGGAAGTAGATGTAGATACCAATTCCAAATTATTTGAGGGCATAGACGGCAAGACAATCTGCTGGATGAGCCACACAGACTATATTGAAAATGCACCGGAAGGCTTCAGCATCAAAGCCCATACGCCAGTTTGCCCGGTAGCTGCAATGGAAATGCCAGAAAAGAACCTCTATGCGGTACAGTTCCACCCAGAAGTCGTACACACACAGCAGGGAACAAAAATGCTGTCAAACTTCGTATATAATGTCTGCGGTTGTGCAGGTGACTGGAAAATGGATTCCTTCGTAGAGACGTCCATCCAGCAGATCCGCGAAAAAGTCGGCAATGGAAAAGTGCTTTGCGCCCTTTCCGGCGGTGTGGATTCCTCTGTGGCAGCTGTAATGCTTGCAAAGGCAGTAGGAAAACAGCTGACCTGCGTATTCGTAGATCACGGTCTTCTCCGTAAGGACGAAGGAGATGAAGTAGAAGCCGTATTCGGTCCGGAAGGCCATTATGATCTGAACTTCATCCGCGTAAACGTACAGGACAGATTCTATGAAAAACTGGCAGGTGCTGAAGAACCGGAAGAAAAGAGAAAAATCATTGGTGAAGAATTCATCCGTGTATTCGAAGAAGAAGCTCAGAAAATCGGAAAGGTTGATTACCTGGTACAGGGAACAATTTATCCGGACGTAATCGAAAGCGGCTTAGGAAAATCAGCAGTGATCAAATCACACCACAATGTGGGAGGACTCCCCGACTATGTTGATTTCAAAGAAATTATTGAGCCTCTGCGCCTCTTATTTAAAGATGAAGTACGTAAGGCCGGCTTAGAGCTGGGCATCCCGGAATATCTCGTATTCAGACAGCCATTCCCGGGCCCGGGACTTGCTATCCGTATCATTGGAGAAGTAACGGCTGAGAAGATTGAGATATTACAGGAAGCAGATTTTATTTATCGTGAGGAAATTGCAAAAGCTGGTGTTGATAAACAGATCGGGCAGTACTTTGCAGCACTTACGAATATGAGATCCGTTGGAGTTATGGGGGATGAGAGAACGTATGACTATGCTGTGGCATTGCGTGCGGTTACTACATCAGACTTCATGACGGCGGAGTCGGCAGAACTGCCTTGGGAAGTGCTGGGGAAAGTGACCAGCAGGATCGTGAATGAGGTGAAGCATGTGAATAGGGTGCTTTATGATTGTACGGGGAAACCGCCGGCTACGATTGAGTTTGAGTGATAAAAGCTATCCTGAGAACCGCTAAAACTGGCGGTTCTCGGGGTTTTTGGCTCTACATTGATAACAAAATGATAACACTGGCAACGGGGCATTTATTTTTTATTGCGTTGGTGGCTAGTGAGCAAACTGGATCTATTTCAATAAAAGGGGTCTTTCCGAATTGAGTAATATCAATTTGGCAAGACCTTTTTGCGTGAAAAGATTTATTCGTTATTTTTTGCTGCTTCAGCTTTCTTTTTAGCCCATAATGCATCCACACCCTTTTTAAATTCCGCTGACTCCATTTTAGGGTAAGTATAACGCCACTGATCATATTCCTCTTTGGTGATTTCTCCGGCATCCAGTTTTGCAGCCTGTTTCTGCCATGCTTCAAACATATCGAACATGTTTACATAGGTCATGCCCTTGCGTTTATCCAGCCGGAGGCATAGTTCCCCGTCAAGTTCTCCGATGTGCAGACCATAAATATCTTCTAATGCAAAGAATGTGTGCATAAGACCAACGTAACTGTCAATATCGGGAACAGCCAGTGCCTTAGGGGACACTTCAAAGATATCAGCCAGTGCGTTAAGATAAGTTTCTTTTGGACTTCGAGCACCCTTTTCATACTGTGCAATACGGACATCTGCCTGCATATCGTTAAATCCCAGCATTTTGCCGAGGTATTTTTGTGTAAACCCATGAAGCAGTCGAAAAAAATGAATTCTTTCTCCAATAGCCATAATCATTCTCCAATCTTTTTGGTTGATAAAGTTAGTATAACATAAATGTATAGAAACATTCAAGACAAACCAATACAGAAAAGTATTGAAATTTTATGAAAACCACTTGACCATTACAAAAAAGTATAGTAACATGTGACTATACTAAAAAGTATTGAAATTAAAAAGAAAGAGAGGACACCTATGGAGAAAATGTTTATGCGAGTAGAGGAGGTAAGGAAAGAATTAGGAGTTTCCGAATCATATGCGTATAAATTGATACGCAAATTAAACAAAAAACTTGCCAAAACAGGCTGTGTTGTCATAGCTGGGCGGATTGACCGTAAATTTTTCTATGAACACTTTTACGGAACACAAGGCTACGAAGGGAGGATTGACAATGCCAATATACAAGAACGAGAAAAACGGGACGTGGTATGTTATGGCACGTTACAAAGATTGGAGGGGAGAGCGAAAGCAAAAATGCCAGCGTGGTTTTGCTACCAAACGTGAGGCACAAGAGTGGGAACGTCAATTCATGTTGCAGAAAAAAGCGGATATTGATATGACGCTGGATAGCTTCTGTGAGATGTACGAAGCAGACGTCCGTCTTAGGCTAAAGGAAAACACATGGCTGACAAAGGAAAGCATTATTCAGACTAAAATCCTTCCTTATTTGGGGAAACGGAAATTGTCGGAGATAACAGCAAAAGATATTATCGACTGGCAGAATGAAATGCGAAACACAAAGGGAAAGACGGGAAAACTTATTTCACCTACCTACCTCAAAACCATTCATGGATAGTTGAGTTCTATTTTCAATCATGCCATACGCTATTATGACTTGAACGTCAATCCGGCAAAGAAAGCAGGAACAATGGGAATGGAAGAAAGTAAGGAAATGTTGTTTTGGACAGAGGAGGAATACCGGGAATTTGCAGTAGCCATGATGGATAAGCCCCTTTCCTATTACGCCTTTGAAATGCTTTACTGGTGCGGTATCAGGGAGGGAGAAATGTTGGAATTGACACCAGCAGATTTTGACTTTGAAAATAAGACGGTAACAATTAATAAGTCATACCAGCGATTGAAAGGGCGTGATGTGATAACTACTCCGAAAACAAAGAAAAGAAACCGGGTGGTGAAAATGCCGGAGTTCCTTTCCGAAGAAATGCAGGACTGCATGAAACAATATTACAGTCTAAAACCGAATGACCGGATATTCCCGGTAACAAAGCATTATCTATCCCACGAAATGGATAGAGGTTGTAAAGAAACGGGGGTAAAACGAATTCGTATTCACGATTTGAGACACAGCCATGTATCACTGCTTATTGATATGGGGTTTACTGTATTGGCAATTAGTGACCGGGTGGGACATGAAAGTGAGAAGATTACGTATAGGTACGCTCACCTATTTCCATCAAGGCAGACAGAGATGGCAGAACGCCTAAATTCAAAAAGAGAGGAAATACAAGCAGAAGAAAATTTATATGAAGAGAACGGAGAAATATTATGTCAGTAAAAACATTAGATCAGCAAGGTCCTTGGAGGAATAAAACGGTAGCATTCCGGGTGTCACCGGAGGAGGAAGAGCAGATAGAGGCTGCGGTTAGACTATCAGGTTTAACAAAAGAAGACTTTATCATTCGCCGTTTGCAGGAGAAAGAAATTGTAGTTGTGGGGAATCCGAGAGTATACAAGGCATTGAAAAATGAATTAGCAAAAATGCTTGAAGAATTGCAGCGTATCGAAGCAGGAGGTGACGTTACAAGAGATTTATTAGATACGATGGAATTGATTACTATAACCATGCAGGGGATGAAAGATGAGCAGTAAAAATGCCTTTAAGTGTCGGCAAACACCTAAAGGCAGAGACTTGATGGAATATCCAAATCTATCTCTAGGGCTATTCTATCAAAGTCTCCTGATGCTTACAAGCAGAAACGGAGGAATTATTGAGTAATAGAAGAAAAGAACCAGAGTTAAGGCTGATTAATATGGAAACGGTGGAGGTAGAGCAGATAGACTGGCTGCTCTACCCATTTATCCCTTATGGAAAGGTTACGATTATACAGGGCGATCCCGGCGAAGGCAAGACCACAATGGTACTGCAAATTACTGCAAAACTGACAAAGGGGGAAATGGTTCTGCCGGATAGTGAAAATTATACGGAAGATGAATCGGACCGGGAGGCGGTCAGCGTGATATATCAAACTGCCGAGGATGGACTTGGTGATACGATAAAACCTCGGCTTTTGGAGGCAGGGGCGGACTGCCCCCGGGTTTTGGTCATTGATGACGGGGAACAGCCACTGACGATGCTGGATGAACGGTTGGAGGAGGCAATTGTAGAAACAAATGCCCGGCTGATAGTGTTAGACCCCATACAAGGCTTTTTAGGGGCAGAGGTGGATATGCACCGGGCAAATGAAATCCGTCCGCTTATGAAACGGGTGTCAGTGCTGGCAGAAAAATACCATTGTGCCATTATCCTGATTGGGCATATGAATAAGAATAGCAGCAGTAAATCATCTTATCGTGGACTAGGCTCTATTGATTTTCAAGCGGCAGCACGAAGCGTTTTGGTAGTGGGGCGTGTGAAAGATGAGCCGGAAATCAGAGTTGTGTGCCATGTGAAAAGTTCTTTAGCACCGGAGGGAAAGTCTATTGCTTTTCGGCTGGATAAGGATAACGGATTTGAATGGATAGGTGAATATGATATTGAAGCAGATGATTTACTGAATGGAGATAACCGGGGACAGAAAACGAGAGAGGCAAAGGCATTTCTACAAGAGATTCTAGCCAATGGGCAAGTTATGCAGACTGAGATTGCAGAGGAGGCGGATAGCCGGGGCATAAAAAGAAAGACGCTCTTCAATGCTAAAGCATCATTAAATGTTCAATCAAATAAGGTTGGGAAACAGTGGGCATGGACATTGCCTGAAAAATAAAAAGAAGATGGCAACATTCCCTGTTCTTAAAGAGAGGGGAACCTTGCCACCTTGAAAGGAGATAAGTTGAAAAGTGTACAGATACCATATGAACTGTTAGTTTTACTGTTTCGCTATCATTTACTGGAAGATGAAAGCTGTGCAAAGGCAATTCAGCTTGCATTGGAGAAGAAAGTAAATGCTTTGGCTGACCGTGAGCTTTATTCAAAATATAAGACAGCACCCACGCAGGAAGAACGGGAAAAAGCAAGAACTGAATATTTGGATAAGCGTGGTGTGCCTGATAGCTTTCGCTGGTAATTCTTCCTTGGGGTAACAGACAGGTGCGTGCCACGCTCCTGTTTATGGCGGACAAGAAGAAATGTCGGACTGGCGATACGGTAAGGATAGGCAGACGGGAAGAAAACAGCCGGAACAGCCATAACGTCCGCAGGACGAAAAGGTCTTCGCTCCGCTTCGGTCGGTGCAGAACAGACGTCCCCCGGATGTCTTACACCCCGGCAGGGCGCAAGGGCAGCTTTAGATAGACGTAGGCTGTCAAAAGTGCTTTTGCGTTACTTTCGGGAAAGTAACAAAGCCTAAACGCCGTATCCGGCATTTATAGAAAGGTAGGAAGGAGAGGATGCTTATTGAGAAGAACGATTAGCGTCATGGTGGGAAAGGGGTCTGTCAACCACAATAGCAGAAAGTTTCATGCTAAGAATACAGACCCGGAACGAAGCAATCTGAATATAGAATACTGTAATAAAAATATAAAAGACGTATATCACCAATTATTTGATGAAGCACTTACCCGGTATAATGCGAAGCAGACCCGGAGTGACCGCCAAATAAAAGATTATTATGAAAAGATTCTCGCCGGAAAGCAGGAAAAGCTATTCCATGAAATTATTCTGCAAGTGGGTAATAAAGATGATATGTCGGCACAAATGGAAAGTGGTCAATTAGCAGCGGAGGTATTGGACGAATATATGCGGGAGTTCCAAAAGAGGAATCCCACTCTCCGTGTATTTTCTGCTCATTTGCATATGGACGAAGCGACACCGCATCTGCATATTGATTTTATTCTCTTTACAACGGGAAGTAAGCGTGGGTTAGATACACGAGTATCTTTAAAACAGGCATTGGCAGCAATGGGATTTAAAGGCGGTACAAGGAGCGAAACAGAGTGGAATCAGTGGGGAGAAGTTGAAAAAGAGGTTCTTGCAGCTGTTATGCAGGAGCATGGCATTGAGTGGGAGAAACGGAATACTCATGAAAAGCATTTGTCCGTCCTAGATTTTGAAAAGAAAGAACGGGCAAAGGAAGTAGCCGAACTGGAACAAGAAATTGATGGATTGGAAGAAAAAAGTGCTGGGTTGACCGAGAAAATTGAGGCAGGAAGAGAAAATATAGACCTGCTGGAGAAAGATAGGCAGGAGGCAGAAAAAGCAGCAGAAGAGGCAAAAAAGCAGGCAGAACAAGTGGAAAAGCAGAAACATATCTACAAGAGAGAATGGGAAATGCTCAAACCAGTTATGGAGGACGTTGCAAGGGAACTAGAGGGATTTAGGGGAAGGGTAGAGGATATGCTGCCACCTTCTAAGGCTTTTGAAAGTGCTGCCAGTTACCGGGAGAATAAGGCGAAACCGCTGTTTGTCCAAATGAAGAATAAAATAGCTGCATTGGCTGCAAAACTTTCTGAAACGATACGAGAACTGACACGGATAAGAGCAGATTATAGAAAACTGAAAGCGGAACATAATCTGCTGGTCTCGGGATGTGATGATTTGAAAGCGGAAAATGCCCGTCTAAAGACTGTTTCCACCATGTTTGATCGAGTGGTGCGTATCTTCGGTGAAGAAAAAGTATTTACGGCGGTAAGGCAAGATGAAAGCAGGGAACAGCAGGAGGCAGAACGTAAGCAGCGAGAACAGTTAGAGAAGGAAATGAGTATAAGTAAACGCTTGGAACGGGCAAAACAACATGTGAAGGCACGAGAGAATGGGCAACCAAAGAAAAAACCAAAAAGCAAAGGTATGGAAAGGTAGGACCAAATGATGAAAAAGCATATTTATGATGAAAAAAATGGACTAAGTTACACATTGCATGGAGATTACTATTTGACGGATTTGTTACTACCCGAAGAAGAACCTGTCATTATTGGGAAATACGGCAGACTACACAGAACATTTCTAAAGGAGCATAAAAGAATTGTGTTCACTCAGCTTCTTACACAGGGTAGTCTTATGAAATATTTAAATCAGATTGACCGTAAGGCAAATGAAAGAGAGGAATTGCTAATCGGGCAAATGGTAGAATCGCAAGGGGTTACAGAACAATTGAAAGCAGATAATCAGATGATTTGGGTAGGAAAAATAAATCAAATTAGAAATGCTGCGGAGGAAATCGTACTGAAAGAATTAATATATGTGTAGCTGGTAGTGCTATTTATGTAGCATAAACGTATTTACCGGAAATAAAAAACGCCCTAGATTACAGCGAAAACTGAATCTAGGGTTGTTATTTGTAGGACAATCCTTTGAATATTGTATTGAAATCAGTGCGGAAAATTTCGGCTAAAGCAATTAGTTCGCTAATCCGGATATTATAAGTACCAGCCTCCATTTGCGAATAGATGCTCCTTGTGATAGAAAAGTTACGGATTTGCAGTTGAGCAGCCACTTGTTCTTGGGTTAAATTTAAACTATTTCTCAAGTTCTGAAGGTTGTTTCCTAAAGAAACATCTTGTATTTGTTTCAATTTCTGCGACATAATTATTACCGAGCCTTTCGTTTGCTGTACATAGATTTATATTGATTCTAGTATAAAAAGTATGTATAATTGCAATTAATACATTGCAAGGAAAAGAAAGGACAGAAACACATGACAAAAAGAGAATTTAATAAGGTAATGAAAAAGATTGCTGAAAGAGAGGGAATTAATCCGGTAGAGGTTGAAAGGGAGATTCAAAAGGCAATAGATGCTGGATTTTACAGCACAGAGATAAAGGCGAAGATTGAGTGGGCAAAAATACCATGTAAAGGAGAGCGTCCAAATCCAAATGAATTTATTAGCTATATGAGTAAAGAAGTTAAGGAAACCGTTAAATAAGAAAAGGCAGTACGCTTATTTTTTTAACAAAATACTACTCAACTATAAAGCAATATACTTCCTTAGATAAAATCTAATAATAAAGTCTCGCAAGGGATAGAATAAAAGCAGCATATATCGAAAGTGAGGTGTAGGTTGCTTGTTAGATGAGAAGTATATTGCAAAGCGTATAAAAGAACTCTGCGATAAAAAGCAGATGACTATGTATGCGTTATCGAAAAAGACCGACATAAGTCAGTCATCTTTATCAAATCTGATGAAAAGAGGAAGTACACCTACCTTTTATACATTGAGTAGGGTTTGTGATGGCTTGGGAATCACGCTGGCACAGTTCTTCTCTGATGAAGTGGGAAAAGCGGAATTGTCTGCTGAACAGAGAAAAGTTCTGGACATGTGGGAAACCTTATCAGATAAAGAAAAAGAAGCGGTAGAGATTTATGTGAGGGGTATGAAGTTAAAATAGAGGCAGCCTGATTCGGGCTGCTTTTTGCGTATTTGCCGGAAAGGCAAAGAGATGAAGAAAATAATTATAGTAGGTATGGTGGTGTTACTTGCGGGGGGTGCTTCAGTGAAGGAGGAAAAAGAGGGACATTCTTCTATGGTGGTTACGGCTGATGGGGAAATCATATCAGCGTATCGAGACGGAGAAGATGTAACAGATGAGAGGCGAGCACTGGAGGCGCAGACGGAAGAGGCGGTTAGCCGGTTTTTGAATCGTGAGCGGGAGGATTTGGAGTTTGATGTGTTCTGTATGCTGGAAATGGACGGTATGACGATTGAGGTTATGGTTGATGAGGTTTCTTATACGTTTACTTGTAGTATGCAGGGGGATATTATTGGTGTTGGAAGGACGGATGGGAACAGGTTTGATTTGAGGGATAAATGATTGCGTGAGTAATAATAAGAGTTCATATTTATCTGGTAAGTAAAATTATGAATACGATTTTGTAAGTTTGGGCTGGTTAATTGTTTTTGAACAAGCTATAATATATACAGACAATTAGTAAGAAAAATAGAATTTGATCGGAGAATGTAAATAATGGATGAGGATATTTTGAAGTTAAAATTGTCATTAGAGGAGAAAACGCCAGCTTTATTACTTGGAGCAGGTTTTTCATATGGAGGAGTTAATGAAAATGGAGATGATTTACCGTTAGGTGCTAAATTAGTTGAAAATTTATATAACCATATGTTTGTGGATAATCCACCATGTATAGAGGTGCTGGAAGAAGATTATGAAGGAGCCACTATATACAAGAATGGAGGTGACTTAAAGGGATTATGTGGATTATTGAGAGATGAAGGAAGAGTGGAGGAAAGAGATGTCTATTTGACGGCCGTTTTCAGGGGGGCAACAATAGAAGATAATAGTAAGCTATTTAATATAACAAATTATAAATGGGATAAGATTTTCACTTTAAATATAGATTGCCTTTTGGAATATGTATTGGAGAAAAAGACTGTTCCTTTCAAAGTATGGAATAAATACAATGATGATCGAAGAAACAATAATGGAGATACGTTGATAATTAAATTGCATGGATGCGTGCAGAACTCTAAAGAGGGCTATGTTTTTGATGATAAAGAATACATTGATTTTTGGAATGATGACGATTGCTTTTTGAGGGACTTTGGTGATGCTTTTTCAAAAGGAGATATGATATTTATAGGTACTGAATTCCAAGAAGAGGATTTAAAAACTATTATCAGTAAATATGATTCAAAGGGTTACGACTCAAGTGGAAATAATTATTTTTTTGTTGCTCCTAAAATTAATGATGTTCGCTTGAAAAGGCAAATATCGTCTATTGATAATTATTTTTGGATAAAATGGACTACAGAAGAGTTTTGTGAATTTTTGTATGAAAACGTAATCTCTGGAAAAGAATCTAAAAAAGTTCTTCAGGAACGAGGAATGAAAGTTATTGATGATTTGTATAAAAATAAAACCATTGATTATGAAAGTAGATTGTATGCTGGATATGAGGCTACATATAAAGATTTTTTTGGTGATTGGGATATAATTCATCCGGGTTTAAAACAATTTGAGGATAAGATAGTTGGTATTAATAAGCATCTTGTAGCAGCGATAATAGGAAAATCCTATGTAGGAAAAAGCTGTGCTGCAAAAAGAGTGTTAGTTGATTTGCGAAAAAAAGGGTATCTTACTTTTGAATTTAATATGAGATCCTCTGAATATATGCAGTTATTCATAGAATATTTAGAGCAGTTGCCTAACAATACTAAGGTTGCAGTTTTATTTGAAGAAGCATCCTTCTACTATAGTTTATTGTATACAAATCTAATAAAAAAATGTCCTAACAGTATAAAACAACTAATAGTAATAACATCGGATACAGTTAGTAATCATTTTTCAAAAAGGGATATATTGAAAAGTAGTAACTGTTTGCAAATATTTATGATTGATGAAAAAATATCATGGTCGTTTGCAGATGTAATATACCAGAAATTAAAAGACAAGCACTGGTTGAATAAACCGGCAATCAGTGGTAGCACAAAAATTGATGTTAAGAAATATGCTTGCGAAGTTGACGATATTATTGAATTGTTGTATACGATATCTAATGGTCAGGGATTTGAAGCGCATTACATTGATATGTTTGTTTTGTTAGATAAGGACATTAACTTTAAGTATTTGCAGGCACTTGCACTTATGGAAGTTTTGGGATTGGGAAGTATTCCTTGTAGAATTCTTCCAACTATAATAAAAAATGAACGCACCAGATTTAATTTTAAAGAATTTAGAAACAAGTTTGATGAGATATTGTTAGTTGCAGAAAATAGAATAAAGATAAGATGCTTGAGGTTGATTCAGAGAGCAATTATTTCCAATGTTGGAGAAAAAGAGATTAAGGAGATATTATGTGAAATAGTTAGACAGACCCAAGGACAGTTTAATGAGGGGGACGTTAATGAATGGAGTGAAATTTTTCAAAAGGCACTGACCGTCAAACGAATATTACGAGAAAAGTTGTTGTCCTTAAAGCTGATAAGGCAATTGCTAAATGAAGTAGAGAAGTACAGCGAAAGATATAGTTTTTATTGGATTCAAAGGGGGATTGCAGCACAAAAAGATTTGGAATTTGATTTAGCTGATCATTATTTTAGAGAAGGAATAAAGATTAGACCGAACTCATATCAAGCACATCACGCAATGGCTAAAAACTTGATGGAAAGGGCTGTGGAGCAAGCAGAAAAGGGTGATTTCTCGTATGCACCCCATTATATGGATGAAGGACTTAAAGAAATGAGGAATATTATTGATAGTCCTGCATATAGCAGAGGATACAAATATTCGTTGCATGCGTTTATTGATATGAGTATTAAATATTCTGGTATAACTAACACAGACATATGTGATGATGATATGCTATATATTCAGGAAAAAGTCATGTCTTTACCTAAAAACGAGATTGATACATTCATCACTGGAGGAATAAAAAAGTATATTCAGTATTGCCAGGAGAAAGTGTGTGAAAATTATTGCCAACCTATTATTGCAAAGCACTATGATTGCATACCAAATATCCAAAGGGCGACAGAAGAGGACTATATGGTAGAAAACCTAGATTGGGAAATTTAAAAAGAATAATTTTACATTAATTAAGATAAACGCTTGCATGATTTTTGTGTAATATAGGGAGTGATAACATAATTATGATAACAAATTGATAACACTAGTTCGGTTAGAGCAAACTGATAGGACAGTTGAACCAATTTAAAGTCAAACA
The DNA here is from genome assembly GCF_001029355.1 of Robinsoniella sp. RHS. NCBI lineage: Bacteria > Bacillati > Bacillota > Clostridia > Lachnospirales > Lachnospiraceae > Robinsoniella > Robinsoniella sp. RHS. Next base: position 745 of record NZ_JNGB01000150.1, on the reverse strand, counting down.
AAACCAATACACCCTTACAAAATAGTATAGAATCAACTTTTAGTTTGCGAGTTTGAGTAACGGACAGAACCCCGGAAATGCTGATGGAATGGGCATTTCCGGGGTTGCTTTATGGCGTTTGGCTCTACTTTGGCTCTATTTGCTTTTTGTTAAGAAATATGATGAATATTAATAGTCATATGAAAATTAATAATAAAGTCTATAAAATTTAATCAATGGATACGGAAGTGCAGTTACTGCTAGAATAGAAAATTTTTATTTGTTGCATATCAGATATAAAGTTATTATATATATTATAATCACGGTAAAGAATATCTTTAGCAATTGTTGCAAGGTAAGCGATGAATAACATGGCGTTCCAAAATTCAGCCCCGGTATGAGATAATCTACCTACATGAAGTAGAAAAACCATGATCTGCCTAGAATTGACAGCTGAGCTTTTTACTATAAGTATACTACCTGAGTTTGAGCATTTTACTTCATAGTCTGCAAGAATGGAGTTGAAGTACTTAATGGACCATCCTCAAAACTTATCTGCTTCCGATCGTCGCTGGTTTGATTTAATCCAACAGTGCCGCACCAGTGGAAAATCCGATGCACAATGGATGCAGGAACATGAAATTAAATCACCCACTTTTTATTATCACGTAAAACAGCTACGCAAGAAAGCCTGCGATATCCCTGAAAATAGTTTTACCAGACAAAGAAACGATATCCAGGAAGTCGTTCCCTTGTTTATGAAGGA
>NZ_JNGB01000149.1:0-9011 GCF_001029355.1 Robinsoniella sp. RHS | reverse complement strand
CATAAGTTTTTCATTTTCTCTATAATGCACAAATCAGAATACTTTGTTACTGTTTTTAGGTACAGGACGGATTGCTTTTGGCTGTTCTATGGACAGACCTTCCATCAACCAGCGGAATTCCTGCCTGGTTATGGCTCTTACCTCAACAGCATTTCGTGGCCATTGAAATCTTCCTTCACTATCCAGGCGTTTGTAGATTAAGCAAAATCCATCCTTATCGAAATATAAAGCCTTGATGGTGTTACACCGCTTACCGCAAAACAGATACAAGGCATTTGCATAAGGATCCATCTGATAAGTGTCCCGGATAATCGCCATGAGACCATCTATACTGCGTCTCATATCTGTTTTGCCCGTTACAAGGTAAATTTTGGAAATTCCAGAAACATCCCCTGACATAGAAATCGCAACGCAGCTATCGTATTCTTTATCACTTCCTGTGTTGCATTGTTGGCAATCTCAACTGTTATTCCCTGAATGTTCAGGCGAACAGCAGAAGTGTTATCGGTAGAACTTAATTGTTCTGGTTCATGAGAAGAAACCGCAGGAACTTCCTCCATAAACAAGGGAACGACTTCCTGGATATCGTTTCTTTGTCTGGTAAAACTATTTTCTGGGATATCGCAGGCTTTCTTGCGTAGCTGTTTTACGTGATAATAAAAAGTGGGTGATTTAATTTCCTGTTCCTGCATCCATTGGGCATCGGATTTTCCACTGGTGCGGCACTGTTGGATTAAATCAAACCAGCGACGATCGGAAGCAGATAAGTTTTGAGGATGGTCCATTAAGTACTTCAACTCCATTCTTGCAGACTATGAAGTAAAATGCTCAAACTCAGGTAGTATACTTATAGTAAAAAGCTCAGATGTCAATTCTAGGCAGATCCTGGTTTTTCTACTTCATGTAGGTAGATTATCTCATACCGGGGCTGAATTTTGGAACGCCATGTTATTCATCGCTTACGATATAAGTAAATATCGCGCAGGTTACATGGATATATTGATACAAGAAAATCTGATTGGTTGGAGATTTAAAAGTGAGGATTCTATATTTATATAATTGCTCCATAGTATGGTGAGTATATACTTTTTCAGTAATATCGTGATTGCATGTCCCACATTAGGAAGAATATAGATATGAAAAAATTTATTGATAAAGTATCAGTTTTGAGTAAAATTGATTGACAATGTTCTTGTTGCTGTTAGATGTGGTCAGCAGCACACATGCAACTCACAAGCCCTCTCTAAAAATTGGGAATCTCCCCATTAAGGCGGAGGAGCGGGGGATACTGGGTAACAATATTATTACAGGAGTAATGGGAGCAAAGTCTAAAAATTAGCTACAGTAGAGCAGAGAATGGTGAATTTATTTCTGAACCCCTAAAGATTTGTATTATGTCAGTTGAAGTAGAGCAGGAACAGGCACGCGTTATGCTAATGGGCATTTTACTAAGTTTATGTGAAAAAAAGCTAATAATGAGCAATAAGATTAACTTTGCATGAATTTTATAAATAAATATATAAAATTCATGCAAAGAGTCACTATTCAGGGGTGAAAAGTTTAATAATAATTCTATTATAAAATTTTATTAAAATTGAAATCCATTATTAGTTGCTATCACCTATTCGAAGACCTGGGTCTCTCAGGAGACCTGGGAGGTTGCGGAGGCCTAGGAGGCCTGGGAGGCTGAGGGGGCCTGGGAGGTCTCGGAGGCTGCGGAGGCCTTGGAGGTTGCGGGGGCCTGGGAGGCTGCGGAGGTCTCGGAGGTTGCGGAGGCCTGGGAGGTCCCGGAGGCTGCGGAGGCCTTGGAGGTTGCGGGGGCCTGGGAGGCTGCGGAGGCCTAGGAGGTCTCGGAGGTTGCGGAGGCCTAGGAGGTCCCGGAGGCTGCGGAGGTCTCGGAGGTTGCGGAGGCCTGGGAGGTCTCGGAGGCTGCGGAGGTCTCGGAGGTTGCGGAGGCCTGGGAGGCTGCGGAGGTCTAGGAGGCCTGGGAGGTTGCGGTGGCCTGGGAGGCTGCGGAGGTCTGGGAGGCACAGGAGGTCTCGGTGGTACTGGTACCGGTGGCCATGGCGGTATCGGAATCGGAGCACTTCTTTGAACAGCTACCCAAAAAGTATTTGATTGAGGAGGTATGCTCGCAGTCATAATTGGTGAAAAAGCAACATTTACCAGTGAACCCCTTTGAATACAGCATAAACATATGCTTTGTCCAAATGAATTTATTACGATTGTCTGATTGCTGAGATTTAATCTGATATTCTGTATAGATATCATATTATTTGTACCTGGTACAGCGTAGGAAACTAGTATACTGCCATTAGAGTTATTAAAACAAGAAACATCTTCTACGAAAGCATTGTTTATTCGCATAATGTTTCCCTGTTGAAACATAGTTCCAGGAGGATCATTATTCATGTAATGCCACCAATAATTATTTTATAGCAGTATATGCAAATTTTGCTGAAATGTGAGCCTGGATAATAGAATAAGCTCCGGCATTATAAGCCAGAGCTTTATTAAGAAGATATAATCGCTATTAATGTTAAGAGTTAATTTTTTCTGTTAATTTCATCATGTGCTTCCAAAATTCCCTTTTTAACGGCAGTCTTAATGATCCAGTATAGTAAAAAAGCTCCACCTACAAATATACAGGCATAAATCAAAAACAAAATTGGTACAACTGTCATAAACTTTCCTCCCTCGTATTTTATATACTTCTTTATTAATTATAAGTTATTAAAGTATAATTGTCAAAGGATCTGATTTATGTTTCGATGATGATAAAAATGTCTCAAAATGATGTTCTGATTTATAATAAATGACGTGTTGATCTACCTCTCACGATATTTCATACACATCCTGCTCTTTATACCGCATTCCGCGAAGGCCCCACAGCATGCCGATCTGATTTAATTTTTCGACTTTTTCACTTTCCAGAAGATAGAATCTGGTACCGCGCTGCCGTTCCCGTTGGGAATTAATCCAGGATCCCAGCCGGAAGCCGTCTTTTGTGATGTAGTCTAAGGGAATATTTAAATGACCGTAGGTTTCATAATACAGTTTGGCATCCTGATACCATTCCATCCATCCGCGGCGGTTTCTGAGTTTCCAGCTTATACCCAGTTCTTCCAATTTGAAACGCTGGCGGCAATCCATTTTGTTTTGCCAGTATCGTTTTCTTTGATAACTGATCCATTCACCAATAGGCAATTGCCGGTAAACTATATTTCTTGGTATGTCAATATTTCCATTTTCCGCATAATAGTCTTTGCAGTAGTTATACCAGGTTTCCCATTCCGTTCGGATTTCCAGAGTCCAGATCATGCCAATCTGGTTTAACAGATATATTTTCCTGGCATCAATCCGATACGTTCCTTTTTGGCGATAGGCCGCCCGTTGTCTTTCAATCCAGCGCCCCAGAAGATATCCGCTATCAGTTTTGTATTTAGTTGGAATTTTTAATGTCTTGTTGGCTGTGTAATATTCTTTTGCTAATAGATACCACTCGTCCCAGGAAAGACGGGTGTAATTTCGATTATTTTTCTGATTCATAGAAGTTTCACGCCTCATTTCTCATTTGCTTTCCATATTGCATCAACTTTAATTTTTAAAAGTATAGCATAAGAAAACAATTGATGATCAGCGTTGTACTGAATAGCAGTTTTTTTGCTATGAATCGACTTTTTACGTATAATAATATAAAAAAATTAATATACAGTTATACTGTGCCAATGATGAAAATTATAGTATAATACAATGGAGTTTGATATAAGAAGCAATTTTAGGGATGGAATATCTGACTGACAATATAGAAAACAGAGAAATTACCCCATAAAAGAGGGAGGGCCAGTATCTATAGATACTGGCGAGTTATGAAAAAGATTATTAACTAAGTATTTGGTTTTACAAGTATTACTATAAAGCTTAGATATGAATAATTTATGTCTGTCAGTTAAATGATTTGTAAAGGATTTAAGTGAAAATATGAACATGTTGGATGGTACTGGATATACAAGGAGACTTATATATAATGAAAGAAATTTTACTGTTAGAAGATGATGAAGTATTAAGTTCCGGAATTTTAATGGCATTGAATAGAGAAAATTATCGGTTTACCCAATGTTTTACAATAGCGGCGGCTAAGGAAGCAATTAGCAGACAGACATTTGATTTGCTGGTACTGGATATCAACCTGCCCGATGGCAGTGGTTTTGATTTATGCCGTGAGATACGCAAAAACAGCAAGGTTCCCATCATTCTTCTTACTGCGAGGGATATGGAACTGGATATTGTCGCAGGATTGGAATCCGGTGCAGATGATTATATTACTAAGCCATTCAGCCTTATGGTTTTGAGGGCAAGGGTAAATGCGTTATTCAGGCGTTTTGAACCTGGTGAAAGTCCGGGAGAATATGTAATTGATTCTTTTGTATTTAATTTTACAAAGATGGAATTTTATAAAAATAATGTGCAGGTGGAATTGAGTAAAACAGAGCAGAAGCTGCTGTATTTATTTGTAATGAACCGGAATATTACGCTATCCCGCAATATGATGCTGGAGCGAATCTGGCCCGATGGAACAGAGTATGTGGAAGACAATGCCTTATCTGTGACCATTCGAAGACTGCGGGATAAATTGGAAGACAACCCATCCAAACCGGAATATATAAAGACGGTATACGGGTTGGGTTACGTATGGGTGAGCTAAAAGGCTCCGGCATATGCAGAAGTCATGAAATTGAAAATGGAGGAAAACATGGATATACAAATGATCGTCTGCATTACCATTGTTTTCATAGTTTTGGCAGCGGCGATAATGGTAGTCTTGTGGTATCGTCAGTCGGTGAAGAAAACGATGCAGATAGTGTTAAACCGGATTAACGAAGCGATAGCGGGAAATTACAGTGAAACAAAATATGATGAGTCGATGATGTCTGCAATAGAAGAGAGATTGAATCAGTTTCTTACGATTTCACAGGAGACAAAGCAGATCACCACGAAAGAGCGGGATACTATAAAATCCCTGGTATCTGATATTTCCCATCAAACGAGGATACCCTTGTCCAATATTCTGCTGTATTCACAACTGCTTGAGGAAAAACAAAACTTACCGGAAGATATATCAGGGATAGTGAACCAGATTCAGAACCAGGCTGATAAGCTGGATTTCCTGATTAAAGCATTGGTAAAATCGTCATATCTGGAAAATGAACTGATTTCCATTGCTGCTGTACCGGAACGAATAGATAAGTTAGTGCTTTTATCATGTCAGGAAGTAGAGATGCAGGCATTGCAAAAAGAGATGGTAATTGAATATGAAGAATGTGGATTATCCTGTAGTTTTGATTTAAAGTGGACATTAGAAGCAGTTAGCAATATATTAGAAAATGCAGTTAAATATTCTCCGGCACAATCAAAGGTTGTCATAAAAGTGCAGGCTTACGAGATGTTTTACCGAATTGACATACAGGACTCCGGTATGGGGATTTCAGAAGAAGAACAAGGACTGATATTTCAACGATTTTACCGCTCACCTAAGGTACAGAAGGAGAAAGGGCTTGGGATAGGGCTTTATCTTGCACGGGAGATTATTATAAGGCAGGGTGGATATATTAAGGTGAAGTCAGAGCCGGGCAGCGGGGCGCTATTCTCTATATTTTTAAGTCACAAATAAAGTTGTTGCGTGGGCTGTCAATATGATATATTGATGGTCTGTTTAAATTAAAATAGAAATGACAGAATCTTACAAAACTGTCATATTTGAGAAAGGATCAGGTAAGAATTATTTGCTATGATTCTTTTGTGCAGATGGCGGGAATGGATTTTCAAACGCGCTCTGACGTAAGGAGGATTTATGATGTGTATTATAGAAACGAAAGACTTAAAAAAATATTACGGAGCCGGTGAAAATGTGGTAAAAGCACTGGATGGAGTGGATCTTTCTATTGGGAAAGGTGAATTTGTATCGATTGTGGGAAGTTCGGGCAGTGGAAAATCCACCCTTCTGCATATGCTTGGAGGTCTGGATATTCCGACTTCCGGAACCGTGATGGTAGACCGGATCAATCTTTCCAGTATGACGAAAGACGAGCAGACCATATTTAGGCGGCGCAAGATTGGTTTTGTATTCCAGAATTATAATCTGCTGCCCCTGTTAAATGTTTATGAAAACATTGTTTTGCCAATCCAGTTGGATGGAGTTAAGCCGGATAAAAATTATATCAATGAAATTTTGGACATCTTGGGACTTCAGTCTAAGAAATATGCAATGCCCGGGCAGCTGTCGGGAGGACAGCAGCAGAGAGTGGCAATGGCAAGGGCATTGGCGACGAAGCCTGCGATTGTGCTTGCAGACGAGCCGACCGGGAATCTGGACAGTAAATCCAGCCAGGATGTGCTGGGGTTGATTAAGATCACCAGTGAGCGTTTTTGCCAGACCATTGTAATGATTACGCATAATAGTGAAATTGCCCAGATGGCAGGGCGGATTATTCATTTAGAAGATGGTAAAATCTATGTCAGGGAACAGCTATGATCCGGGTTGAAAATAAAAAGGTGATTGCAGGACTGGCGAAGAAAAATTATATTCAGAATTGGAAAAAGAATATTTTAATAATTGCAGCAATCATATTAACTACATTTATGATAACAGCGGTCTGCAGCATCGGTCTGAGCTATTGGAACGCAATTTCTCTAAGGCATGTAATGATGAATGGAATGATATTTGATGTGAGCCTGCCGGCACCTACTAAAGAGCAGGTAAAAAAAGCAAATTCTATGGACGAAATATTGTATGCCGGCATCACCGTAGAGAGTGCAGTTATCGATAAATATCAGGAAAATGATGTGAATATCCCCTTATCCTGGAGTGATACAACGAATTGGGAAAAGCAGTGTGTTCCGGCTTACGAATTCTTAGAAGGAAAGTATCCGGACAAAGAAAATGAACTTTTGTTATCTACCCAGACCTTAAAAAGAATAGGGATAGATACGCCTAAAATTGGGATGCATCTTCCGGTGTCCTATTTTTTATTGTCAGAAAAAGATACTTCTCATGAGAAGTCGTTTGTGTTATCCGGATTTTACAGGGATTATTCCGGAATGTCACAGGGTTTTATATCCAGGGATTTTTATGAAAATTCAGGAGCAGAACAAACGGTTATGACCCAGGGTTCTTTAAAAATAACACTGAAAAATCATCTGTATTCCGTAAAGGATATTAAAATGCTGGAAGATGAACTATCGATTGAAGGAAGACAAATGTTATTTGCAGATTACTATCTGATGGAAGACTTCGTAAAATTTGCAGCAGGGCTTATGGGTTTGTTTTTTCTGATTGTTTTGAGCGGATATTTTTTTATTTATAATGTTCTTCATATTTCGATTGCCAAAGAAGTCCGTTTTTTTGGACAGTTAAAAACAATTGGTACTACATCTAAACAGATCAGGAGGTTTGTACTTAAGCAGGTGCTGTGGAATTCGTCGTTAGGCATACCCTCAGGGATGATACTGGGAGCATTGGTGTCGTTTTTGATTGTACCATCTGCATTGGAATTAGCGAATCCTACCCTCCAGCTAAAAGAAGCAGTAGTATTTCATCCGTTAATTTTTATCGGAGCTGCACTGTTTTCCGGGCTGACCATTTATTTCAGCAGCAGGAAACCTGCAATGATAGCGGGTGATATTTCACCGGTTGAAGCAGCAAAATATTTTGGTATGGTATCCCCGCACCGGGATAGAAACAGTGTGAATGGGGGAAGGCTTAGCTACATGGCATGGCGCAATATGTTCCGGGAGAAGAAGCAGGCGGTTATTATACTAACTTCTTTTTTTGTAACGCTTACGGCTTTACTGGTCATCACAACCCTGGTTAATGGAAGCAGTACAAAGCATGTCCTGAATACACTGCAAGATTCTGATTTTCGCATTATTAATCTTTCCACAGCGTATAATAATCCTATTCAAAGAATACAGCCATCCGTAATCGAGCAGATAAAATCCATGGATGGAGTTGAGGATGTCCGGACAGTAAGTTCAGCTGAACTGCTGATTCCTTATGATGAAGATATTTGGAAGGAATATTTTATAGGGCTTGAGAAGAAGCCAATTGCCAGAGGCGATTATGAGGAGCAGATGGTACTTTATAAAGAAGGAAAAGAAACAGATTTGTTTACCGGCAGGCTCGTGGGCATTGATGAAGCGGAATTTGATTCCATTAATAAAGAAATGGACGGCATTTTAAATAAAGAAGCGTTTATGTCTGGTGAAATCGGTTTGATAAGCCCTTTCCTTACGGGAATTTCGGTTAAAGAAACATTGGGTAAAGAACTTGTTTACCAATTAAAACAGAATAATGAACGAAAACAATATAAGATAAAAATAGAGGCGGAAATTCCTGGTGTTAGCTTTATTGCCAGCGGATACTTACCAAGCATAATAATCAGTGATGGATTAGCAAAAGAAATCTTAGGCGAGCCTATAACCGAAATTATAAAGATCGTTTATGAAGAACCATTTAATGCCGAACTGGATAAAAAAATAAAAGAATTATTTAAGGGTGAGAAAAACATATCGATGGAGTCGAAATTTGACAGCTATGATGAAATGAAGCAGTCGGAGACTCAGTTAAAAATTCTTGGCGGGGGTCTTGGAATAATCCTTACCTTATTAGCCATTTTGAACTATAGCAATATGACTGCTGCAGGGATACAGAACCGGATAAAAGAATTTGCAGCGCTGCAAAGTATTGGCATGACTACGGTACAGATCAGGAAGTTACTGCTGATAGAAGGAACGTGCTATGGAATTGTTTCATTCTTTTTTGTAATTATCCTGGGAATTCCAATTGATTATGTCATATACCATGCAATGAACCGTTACAGGATTCCTTTCCAGATACCGGTCAGATCAACTCTTCTTGTATTTGGCAGTATTTTAATCACCTGTATTTTTGTTCCATTGGTGGTTTATCAATTTTTGCATAAGGATAATATTGTGGAACAGCTGCGGGATAT